>NZ_CP073760.1:3015500-3361000 GCF_018399035.1 Thiocapsa sp. | reverse complement strand
GTGAAACTCGGGTACTGGAGCAGGTTCGCAAAATCGTCGATGGGCCGCCCGAGATCCCCGTTGCGGATCTTGAACAGACTGGTCGCCTCGGGCGTGAAACGGGTCAGACGCAGCGACGAATCGACGAAGACGGTGGCGATGGCCGCGGCCTTGGCCATACTGTCGAGGTCGGCATTGAGTCGATTGAGGATCTCGATCTTCTCCTGATTCTCGGCGTTGACCGTGTAAAGCTCCTCGTTGACCGATTGAAGCTCCTCGTTGGAGCTTTGCAGCTCCTCGTTGGAGGCCATCAGCTCCTCGTTGGTGGCCTGCAGCTCCTCGTTGGCGGTCTCGAGCTCTTCGATCGTCGCCTGCAAGCTCTCGCGTGTTGCGTTCAGCTCGCGCTCGAGCGTCTCCATCCGCTGGATCGTCTCGCGATCGATATTGATCGTCTCCATGCCGGCGGTGGTCGTGCGCGTCTCGCTCGGTAGCGGTATTTGCTCGGCCTCGGGCTCGAACGAGAGCAGCAGATGCGGCTCGCCCTGAGTCACGTCGAATGGCCGCACCACCAGGCGCAACCGGCGCGAGACACCGTTCGCGAGCCCGAGGGTCAGGATATCGGAGCGCAAGGGCGTGGTGCCGCGCGTGGCCTTGTGCATGAGCGCTTGCGCGACCGGGGCGAGCGGGGCCGCGAGCAGCTTGGCGATGTCCAGGGTCGCGTTGCCCTCGGCGATGCGCAGGTAGTCGCCGACCTCGCCGAAGACGTGGAGCAGCTCGAACCGATTGCTGAGCAGGAGACTGGCCGGGGCATAGCCGCGCAGCAGCATGGTTTGTCCGGCATCGATCACCGCGGCATCGCTGGCAAGCTGACGACCGTGCCGCCCGAGCCGTCGCCCGGGGACGCCGGTCGCGCGCGGTGCGAGCGGGGTGTTCGCCAGATCCAGCGGCAGCGATACATGGCGCAGGATCCGGTAGATCTTGTGCTTGGAGCTGACGGCGGTGAAATCCGACTGGAGCTCGGCCAGGGTCTCGCTCGGACCCAGGAAGAGGAAGCCGCCCGGCGCCAAAGCATACTGGATCCGGCGCAGCGCCCGCTCTTGCGCCTGGGTACGGAAATAGATCAGTAGGTTGCGGCACGAGACCAGGTCCATCCGCGTGAAGGGCGGATCTTCGAGCAGATTGTGCTTGGCGAAGACGATGCTTTGGCGGATCTCGTTCTTGACGACGAAGTGGTTGCCGCGCTTGTAGAAAAAGCGCTCGAGCCGTTCCGGGGAGAGCTCAGCCGTGATCGCCTCGGAGAAGACCCCGGCCCCGCCGACCTCGACGTTCTGCTGCTCCACATCGGTCGCGAAGAGCTTGAAGTTCGGCCAACGCCGTGCGCGATCGAAGGCCTCGGCGAACAGGATTGCCAGGCTGTAGGCTTCTTCGCCGGTGGAGGTTCCCGCCACCCAGACTCGAATCGGCTGGTTCTCGCCGCGTTCGGCGACGATGGTCTTCACCACCGTCTCGGCGAGGATGTCGAAGGTCTCCGGGTCGCGGAAGAAGCTGGTTACCGGGATCAGCATCTCGCGGCGCAGGACCGCGAGCTCGCCGCGATCGTTGTCGAGCAGCCGGACATAATTGGCCAAATCCGGGGTATGACGGACCTGCATGCGCCGCTCGATTCGGCGCATCACGGTGGCTGGCTTGTATTCCCGGAAGTTGATGCCGCCCTGATGCTGCAGCAGGTGCATCGTCTCCTCGAAGGCGTCGTCCTTATCGATACCCAAGGCACGCCCGTCGGGTGGAGCCTTGGCGCGCGGGATCTGATGGATGTGCTCGACGATGCGTGGACCCAGCGCGTCGGGCGGCAGGATGGCATCGACCAGGCCGGTGGCGATCGCACTGCGCGGCATGCCGTCGAACTTGGCCGACTCCGGCTCTTGGGCGAGCAGCAGACCTCCGGCGTCGTTGATGGCGACGGCGCCGCGCGTGCCGTCGGATCCGGTCCCGGAGAGCACCACGCCGATGGCATGCTTGCCGAACTGCTTGGCGACGGAGGTGAAGAAGAGGTCGATCGGGAGGGTGAGTCCGCGCGGGTTCTTCGGGGTCAGGCGCAGTGCATCGCCCGAGACGCTCATCATGCTGGCCGGCGGGATCAGATGGACCCGGTCGGGCTCGATGCGCATGTCGTGCTCGACCGTCACCACCGGCATCGCCGTGTGGCGGCCGAGCAGATTGGCCATCATGCTTTTGTGATCCGGCGAGAGATGCTGGATCACCACGTAAGCGGCGCCCAGATCGGTCGGCAAGGACTGAAAGAACCGCTCCAAGGCATCGAGCCCGCCGGCCGACGCGCCGATGGCTACCACATAGCCGTGGAACTGCCCCGTGCGCGTGTGCTCGCCCTGCGGTTGCTCGGCTTCAATCACCTTCGACATGATGGATTCCTATGGCTCCTGCGCGGCCGGGTCGCGGATGCCCCGGCCGCTTCGGCTCGAGGGGCCCCGATCGGCACGACGGGGGATTCAAGGCGACCCTGCACCGTCCCGAGGTCGAGTCGCAACGACTCTTGATTGTAGTCTTGCGCCCTTGTGCGTGCCGTGATTTTCATCAGGGATCGGATCGTTGTCGTAATCGACAACGACAACGACAACGACAACGACGGCAACGATGTTCTCCCGTCGAGTTGCTTGACTGAACGTTGAATCGTCCCCGGGTTTCCCCGGGGCCGATCGGAACCAATCTCCCCGCCGATTGCCCCATTGTTCCGTCCCCTTCCTAAAATCGCAGCGTGTTCGCGCGCACCATGACCGTCGCCGGTCGAGCCCCGGCCGCGGAAGGAGTCACTATGACGGATGATCTCGACACACCGAACAAGCCGCCCGCCGAGCGCTGGCATGCGGAGCCGGCAGCGGCGGTCGTCGACCGACTCGAGACCAGCGAGTCGCGAGGTTTAACGGGCGAGGAGGCCGAGCGACGGCTCGCCGAGTATGGCCCCAATCGTCTGCCCGAGCCCAAGCGCCGCGGGCCGCTGGTGCGGCTCCTGCTGCAGTTTCACAATCCTCTGATCTACGTCCTCCTGGTCGCATCCGTCGTGACCTTCCTCCTGGACCATTACGCCGATGCCGCGGTCATCTTGGGCGTGGTCATCATCAACGCGCTCATCGGATTCGTTCAGGAGGGCAAGGCCGAGCAGGCGCTCGAGGCAGTACGGGCCATGCTGGCGAGCAAGGCGACGGTGCTGCGAGACGGCAATCGGCGCGAGATCGATGCCGAGGGGCTGGTGCCGGGCGATATCGTCGTGCTCGACTCGGGGGCGCGCGTGCCGGCCGATCTGCGGCTGCTGCGCGTGAAGAATCTGCGGGTGAACGAGGCCGCCTTGACCGGCGAATCAGTCCCCGCCGAGAAGCAGATCGCGCCGGTGGATGCCGAGGCATCCACCGGCGATCGCACGGACATGGCCTATTCGGGCACCGTGGTGGGCTACGGGCAAGGTCGCGGGATCGTCGTCGCCACAGGTGCGGCCACCGAGATCGGGCGCATCGGGGCGATGGTTGCGGGGGTCACCAGTCTGGCGACACCCTTGACGCGTCGGCTCGAGCAGTTTGCACGTCAGATCACGCTCTTCATCCTCGCCCTCGGCGCACTCACCTACGCGTACGGCCACTGGATCGTCGCCATGCCCCCGGCGGATGTCTTTCTCGCCGTCGTGGGTCTTGCGGTCGCGGCCATCCCCGAGGGCCTCCCCGCCATCGTGACCATTACGCTCGCGATCGGCACCCGCATCATGGCCCGCGAGAGGGCGATCGTGCGGCGCCTGCCTGCGGTGGAAACCTTGGGGTCGGTCACCGTGATCTGCTCGGACAAGACCGGCACCCTGACCAAGAACGAGATGACGGCGGTCCGTCTGGTGCTGCCGGATCGCGACATCCAGGTGAGCGGTGCGGGGTATGCCCCCGACGGCGGCTTCGAGCAGGACGGCAAATCGTTCGATCCCCGTCGCGACGAGGGCCTGCTGAGCCTGGCGCGTTGCGCGCTCCTCTGCAACGACGCCCACCTGAACCGCGAGGATTCGGGCGATTGGACCCTGGTCGGCGATCCGACCGAGGGTGCGCTCATGGCCTTGGCGCTCAAGGCGGGTCTTGACCCGGTCGCCGAAAACGCCGAGCACCCGCGCATCGACGAGATCCCCTTCGAGTCCGAGCATCGTTTCATGGCGACCCTGCATCACGATCATGCCGGTCATGCCTTTGTCCTCATCAAGGGCGCGCCGGAGCGGGTGCTGGAGCTCTGTGCCGAGGATGCCGCCGGCCGGACCTTGGAGCGGGCGGCCTGGGAGGAGGGCATGCTCGAGGCCGCGCGATCGGGTCAGCGTGTCTTGGCCATGGCGCGTCGCGAGGTCGCCGCGGGGACGACGGCGCTCGACATGGACGACATCCAGCCCGGCTTCACCCTGCTCGGGCTCGCCGGCATGATCGACCCGCCGCGACCCGAGGCAATCGCCGCGGTGGCGGAGTGTCAGGCCGCCGGCATCCGCGTGAAGATGATCACGGGCGACCACGCCGTGACGGCCGCAGCCATCGGGCGCGAGCTGGGTCTGTCCGGCGAGGATGCGCTCACGGGCGACGTCGTGGAGCATCTGAGCGACGCGCAGTTGAGGCAGCGCGTCCAGGAGACCGATGTCATCGCCCGGGCCAGTCCCGAGCACAAGCTGCGGTTGGTCGCCGCGCTCCAAGCCGAGGGCGAGTTTGTGGCCATGACCGGCGACGGCGTAAACGACGCGCCTGCGCTCAAGACCGCCGAGATCGGTGTCGCCATGGGCCATCGCGGGACCGATGCGGCCAAGGAGGCGTCCGACTTGGTCCTGACCGACGACAACTTCGCCAGCATCGCCCAAGCCGTTCGCGAGGGCCGGCGTGTCTTCGACAACATCAAGAAATCGCTGGTCTTCATCCTGCCGACCAACGGGGCGCAGGCCGGCGTCATCCTGGTCGCGGTGCTCGCCGGCGTGGCCTTGCCGATCACCGCCAGCCAGATCCTCTGGGTCAACATGGTGACCGCCGTCACGCTGGCGTTGGCGCTCGCCTTCGAGCCGGCGGAGGAGGGCGTGATGCGCCGTCCACCACGCCCGCCGAAAGAGCCGCTGATCACCCGGGTGATGCTCGTGCGCATCATCTTCGTCAGTCTGCTGATGATCGCCCTGACCTTCGGGGTTTACGAATGGGAGCTGATGCGTGGCCAAAGTCTGGAGGTCGCTCGCACCGCGGCGGTGAACATGCTGGTCTTCGGCGAGCTGGTCTATCTGTTCAACGTGCGTCGATTTACCGCACCGACGATGGCGCGCCACACCCTGTACGGGAATCCGGTCGCCTTCTGGGCCGGTCTCATCCTGATCGGGCTGCAGCTCCTCTTCACCTATGCCCCGCCCATGCAGGCCGTTTTCCATACCGACGGATTGGATCTCGCCGCCTGGGGGCTGATCCTGGGGCTCTCGGTCTTCGCCTTCTTTGCGGTGGTGATCGAGAAGGGCATCCTGCGGCGTCTCGGCATCGAGCGCATGTAACCCGTCGGTTGTGCCGAGCGAGAGCGAAGCACAACAAAAATTAGCGCGCCGTGTACCCTTGCCTTCAACCAACGACGCAGTAGAATCTGCCGAGACCAGCCTGTCAGGCACAACCGGAGCAAGTCGATGAACCCCTTGCTGCATATCGACCCGGACGACCCCTATCCCGAGAGCGACGGACAGCCGATGGCGGACAACACCGAGCAGTACGAGTGGATCGTCAAGATCAAGGAAAACCTGGAGATCCTCTTTGCCGACCGCCCGGATGTCTTCATCGCCGGCGATCTGCTCTGGTACCCGGTGCCGGATCGGCGCGAGACCGGGCCGATCGCCCCGGACGTGCTGGTCGCCTTCGGTCGCCCAAAAGGGCGGCGCGGCTCCTACCGGCAGTGGGATGAGGGCGGGATCGCCCCTCAAGTCGTGTTCGAGATCCTTTCGCCGTCCAACAGCGCGAAGGAGATGGCTGAGAAGTTGGCCTTTTATGGCCAATACGGTGTCGAGGAATATTACCTCTACGACCCCGACCGGAACCGCCTGGAGATCTGGATACGGCGTCGGACCGACGATGGTGCGTCCCGATTGACCGCTCAATCGCATGTCCGAGGCTGGACCAGTCCGCGCTTGGGCATGCGTTTTGCGCTGACGTCCGAGACGCTGGAGTTGTTCGATCCGTCCGGCCGCCCGTTTTTGACCTCCATCGAGCTGGCGCGACGGGCCGATGCGGAGCAGGCACGCGCCCTCGAGGAATCCGCGCGTGCTGCGCGGGAAGCCGCGCGTGCCGAGCAGGAAGCGGAACGTGCCGAGCGGGAAGCCGAACGTGCCCGACAGGCCGACGCGCGGGCGAACAAGGAACAGGCGCGTGCCGAGCGATTGGCCGAGCGGTTACGTGCCCTGGGAATCGACCCGGACGCGGGGCCGAATTAAACCGCGTCCAGAGCGAGATGCTCACTTTCGAGTGAGCTCGAAGTTTGGTGAATCCACGACCCTTAGCGGGGGGCGCGGTTTAAAATTTTATATTTTTTAATACTTTAAGCCGCGCCGGCTCCAGCGGCTCTGAAATCCGCCGGGGCCGATCCCATCCAAAAACATCGCATACCGCACCAGGCGCGGTTTAGGCCCGATCAGGTCTCCCGATCGGCGACGCGCAGCATCTCCTTGAGCCGTTCCAATTCCTCCCGGGCATGAATCTGCTCGGTCACGTCGTACTGGACGCCGAGGAAATAGATCAGCTTGCCTTGGCGATCGTACAGCGGCCGAATGGAGAATCGGTTGTAGAACAGCGTTCCGTCCTTGCGATAGTTGCGCAGCGTGACCGTGGTCCGCTTGCGCTCGCGGATCGCCTCGCGAACCTTCTCCAACCCATCCTGGTCGCGGTCTTGACCCTGGAGGATGCGGCAGTTGTGCCCGACGATCTCCTCGCGGCTGTAACCCGTGATCAACTCGAACGCCTCGTTGGCGTAAACGATCGGGTTGTCTTCTTGATCCGGATCCGAGAGTGTAATCCCGTTGATCGAGGTGTCGAGGATCTGCGACAACACGAAGGGGATCAGATCCGCATCTTTGTCGGCGACGAAATCCATGGCCTGCTCTTTGGTGTTGGTTCGAATCGCCGGAGGTTAGAGCCTTTCCGAACGAGCGGCAACAGGACCGGTCGGAATGCATTTCCGATCAACCACCAAATGCCGACCACACGACGGCGAGACCGGCCAAGAGCAGAATCGCCATGGCGGATTCCCACCGCATCAGCTTTGCCTCGGCCTGCCGCGCGAGCGCGCCGACAGACGTACTCGACGCGGCTGTCGCGAGCGCGTCCAGGATGGCGTCGCGCCAACCCGGCAGGCGGATCCGCGCGATGCGGCGCAGCTTGCCGCGCAGAGCACGCAACCGCTCATGGATCCTGCGCAGCGGGCTCGGCGACCAAGCGCTCGAATCGCGCGGGGGTCGATGCTCCGAGCCGAGCGACGCGAGCCAACCGATCCCGAGGGCGCCGACGAGAGCCGCGACCGCGACAGCCGAGCTCAGGGACCAGGGGGGCGAATCGGCCTGAATCGGCGACCACAGGCCGGTCGGCGGGTATCCGAGCAGGCTTGTCGCCGCACCGACGAGAGCGGGGACGAGGAGGTAAGCGCCGAGGAACATCCGGCTGCGCGGATGCCTTGACCGACTCGCGGTCGCCTCATGCCGCGCCATACCCGCGACAAGCCGACCGAGCAGCAGCGCGACCGCAATCGACGGCCACGAAAGATCGATGACGGCAAGGGGCCCCGCACCCATCCGGGCCGCGAAGATCGGCAGGGGCGCGAGCAGGACCAGCGCAATGGCGAGCCAGGCCATCGCCATGCGCAGCGCGCGGTGTCGGGTCCGGTCGGCGTCATCCAGCAGCACCAGTGCCGCGAGCGCGAGACCGGATTGCAGCCCAACCATCGGCAAGAGGGCCGCGATCGCGGCCCCCGACTCGGGTCGTTGCAGTGCGGCCGCGAGCGCCCACAGCCATTGCGCCGTCAACGCCATCAGGACGCTGCCCGCAAGCGCCTGTTGTCCAGTCCTCGAAAAGCCGGCGATCAGGGCATAGGCTGCGGTTGCGAAGGCCAACCAGTGGAGCGCCACCCCCATGGCCGTCCAGGCAATCTCGCCCAACGGCAGAAGACGCAGCCAGCCGAGCAGACCGGCTGCGGCCGCGAAGGCGATCAGCGCGACGCGCACGGCCGGCGTCGTCGACCCGAACGCGGGCAACAGCCACGGATGCACACCGAGCACGCCGGCCTTCACCCCGAATCCGAGCGTCATGAGGGCCAGGACGAATGTCGGGTTGTCGAGCGCCGCGACCGCCCCGCGCAGGTCGGCGAAGGAGGTCCCGCCGGCCGCATGGGCGAGGATCAAGAACAGCTCGAACAGCAGCAGGTCACTGAGCACGAGCAGGATGACCAGCCGTCGGCCGGCCGCGCGCGCCGCGCGCGTCGCCGCCTGCAGGATCAGCGCGTAAACCGCATAGCCCGCCAGCGTTCCGGCGGCGAACCACATGAGTCCGTCGTCCGCCAAGGCGAGGGCGAAGCCGGACCCCATCGCGAGCAACGCCGGCAAGGCCGAACGCCGTTCGCCGACATCGCCCGGTCGTCGACCGACCATCAGCGCGCCCGCGATCAGCCACAGCAGCGCCGTCGTCGCCAAAAAGACCCGTCCGGTCGCATCGAGCGCCAGCCCGCTCCCCAGCAGTGTCTCGGGTAGGGGCAGCGTCAGGTCGGGGACAAGCAGTGCAACCGCCAGCGCCGGCGCGGCCGACCAAGGCAGAAGCCGGATTGCCGACGGTCGTGCCGCGCGAATTACCCACAGTGACGCGGCGAGGAAGGGCCAAGCCAGGGCGAACAGCACCGCCGACTGAAGGAGTCCCGCGCTCACGGTCGCCTGAACTCCTGCTCCGCGATAAAGCGTGCCCACTCCAGCGGACTGAAGGGCATCGCCGCGAAGAGCCCCGCCAGGACGGCGGCCAGCGCCGTGATCAGGGGCGGCCACAAGAGAGCGCGTGCGGTCTCGCGCCGCCCGAATTCCCGCTCCTCCGGCCAGGTCGCGGGCGGCTCGCGGAACCAGGCGGCATGGAGTATCGGCAGGAAATAGGCGGCATTGAGCAGGCTGCTCGCCGCCAAGACCACCAGCACCCAATGTTGGCCCGCATCCAAGGCCCCCAGTCCCAGATACCACTTGGTGATGAAGCCGGCCACCGGCGGTGCGCCGATCATTCCGAAGGCCGCGACGGTGAAGGCGACCATGGTCCAGGGCATCCGGCGGCCCACGCCGTTCATCTCGCTGACCTTGTGGATCCCCAGGGTCTCGGCCAGATTCCCGGCGCAGAAGAAGAGCGTGATCTTCATGAGTCCCTGATGAACCAGATGCACCAGACCGCCGACGGTGGCGATGGGGCTGGCGATGGCGACGCCCAGGACGATGTAGGAGACCTGACTCACGGTCGAGAAGGCGAGTCGCCGTTTCAGATCATCCTGGAAGATGGCGCGCAGGGATCCGTAGAGGATGGTCGCCGCGGCCAGAATGGCCAGCGGCAGCGTGACCCCGAGCAGGGCCGAGAATTCGACCCCGAAGACCTCGTAGACCACCCGCACGATCCCGAAGGCGCCGGCCTTCACGACCGCGACCGCATGCAGCAAGGCACTGACCGGCGCCGGGGCGACCATGGCCATCGGCAGCCAGGCATGCAGCGGGATCAGGGCGGCCTTCACCCCGAGGCCGGTGATCAGAAAAATGAAGATGAGGATCAGGGCCGGATGATGCGACGGATCCAGCTCGGAGACGAACCCGCGCGGGGTGAACTCGAGCGTCCCGGTCAGGGTATACAGCCAGACGATCCCGAGCAGCATCAGGGCACCGCCGCCGATCGTATAGGCCAGATAGACCTGACCGGCCCGGCGCGCGACCTCGGTGCCGCGATGTACCACCAGGGGGTAGGTCGCCAGGGTCAGCATCTCGTAGAAGAGCAGGAAGGTCAGCATGTCGGCGGCCATGGCCACCCCGACGGTCGCGGTCACGCACAGGCTGAAGAACCCGAAGAAGCGGCTGCGATGCGGCGAGCCCTCCAGATAGCCGATGGCATAGATGGTCGTGACCAGCCACAGCAGGCTCGAGAGGACCAGGAAGAGCAGTGCCAAGGGTCCTGCGCGCAGGGCCAGATCCAGACCCGGCAGAAAGGTCAGGCGCACCTCGAAGGTATGCCCGTGAGCGACGCCCCAGATCATGACGGCCACGAGCGCGAGCTTGGTCACGGCCCCTGCCAGGTTGAGCGTGGTGCGCAGGCGGATGCGCGACTCGTCCAGACCGAAGATCAGAAGACCCGGTACCAGCGAGCTGCAGAGGACCAGGAGCGGAACCCAGGCTTCCAAGGTCATGGTGTTGCCACCTCAGTCCGGATCCCGAAGGGGTTGCCGATCTCGAGCAAGGCGAGCGGCTGGGAGACGATCAACCCCATCAGCACCGCCGCCGCGGCCAGTGCGAAGGCGACCCACTCCATCGTCGCCGGCACCGGCTGGGCCTGATGCGGATTCTCGGACTCGGTAAAGGCATGGCCGACGACCTTGAAGACATAGGCTGCGGCCATCACGCCGCCGAGGATGATGACGATCGCCCAGCCCCAGCGACCCTCGGTCAGCGCCGACTGCAGCAACAACCATTTTCCGATAAAGCCGCCGCTCGGCGGCAGCCCCACGATGCTGACCCCGGCCAAGGCAAAGGCCGCCATGCTCAGCGGCAGTCGCTGCACGACCCGATCCAGATCCGCGATCCGATCATGCCCGCCGAAGCGCAACAGGTTCCCGGCCACCAGGAACATCGCCGCCTTCGCCAAGGCATGGGAGAGGGCGAGGTAGAGAACACCGGTCCAGGCCATGATCCCGGTCCCGACGGCGAGCGGAAAGGCCAGAAACAGATAGCCGATCTGGGCCACCGTCGAGTAGGCGATCAGGAGCTTCAGGCGTGTCTGAACCAGGGCCTGGATCGAACCCCAGAGGACAGCTGCTGCGCCGAGCAGACCCAGCAGCGTCGCGACCCCGCCGGCGATCTCGCCGAAGAGCTCGACCCAAAAGCGCACCAGCAGATAGAAGGAGCCCTTGACCACGAGCGCCGAAAGCGCGGCGCTGACCGGCGCCGCCGCGCTTGCATGCGCCGGGGGCAGCCAGAAGTGCAGCGGGAACAGCGCCGTTTTGAGTATCAGGCCGGCGCTCATCAGGCCCATCGCGGCCCAAGTGGCCGGCTCCGCGGCAATCCGCTCGGCCAGCAGGGCGATATCGACCGTCCCGTAGGCGTGGTAGAGCAGTGCAACCCCGAGCAGATAGGCGAGCGATCCGAGCAGACTGACCAACAGATAGCGCATCGCCCCGACCAGCGCGTCCGCACCGCCCACAATCGCCGTGAGCGCCACCGCCGAGAGGCCCAGGATCTCCAGCGTGACGTAAAGATTGAAGATGTCGGCCGAGAGGAAGAGCGCATTGAGCGCCGTCAACAGGAGCAGCCAGAGCGGCCAGAAGGCCTGCCCGCGGGCCGGGGTGTCGCGGAAATAGGCGGCCGCGTAGAGACTGATCCCGAGACCGACGACGGCGGTCATGAGCAGCATCGCGATGCTCAACCCGTCCGCATAGAGATCGACGCCGAGCGGCGCACCCCAGCCGCCCACCGCAAGGCGCTGCGGGCCATCGGCAAAGAGGCTTGGAACCTGGAGGATCACTGCGCCGAGGAGCGCAAGGACACTGAGCAGTCCGATCGGTGTTGCCCGGCGTCGCATCACGAACGCGAGCAGTGCGCCGATCAGAGGCAGCAGGATGGGTGCGGTCAGGCCGCTTTGGGCCAGAACAGCCGTATCCACAGGGTTAGCGCTCGGTCTCGTCGGGTAAGCGGGCGCGCCCGGTTGCGCCCGCGACACGCAGCATGAGACTGAGTGCCAGGGCCGTGGCGGCGACGGCCACCACGATCCCGGTGATCACCATCGCGTGAGGGACCGGATCCGGGATCCCCGACGCCGTGCGACCTGCCAGGCCGGCCAGCACCAGGAAGACCCCGCTGCCCATCACATTGAACGCCAGGATCTTACGCAGCAAATGGGCATGCACGATCAAGGCATAGAGACCGAGTACGAAAAGCCCGAGCCCCGTCAGTGCATACAAGACCGCCGGTGTCATGGATGCGCCTCCGGGCGTCCGCCGAGGAAGAGTGCCGCCAGGGTCGCCCCGATGGCGAGGCTGGCGATCGCCTCGATCAGCAGGATGAGTGCGCCGGCCCATTCGAGGGGATAGTCCAGCCAAACCGCTCCGAAAAAGAACGAGACCAGGCCTACGAGGATGAAGATCGACACGCCCGAGACCAACACCAGCCGCAGCGGCCAGCCTGCCAGCGCGAGCGGCAAGCGCCAGCCCGTGAGGGTCAGAACCACGCCGGCCGCACCGAGCACCGCACCCGCTTGAAAGGCCCCGCCGGGCGATGCGCTCCCGGCCCACAAGAGATATCCGGCCACGATGAGCATCAAGGGCGCATAGAGTCGGCTCAGCCGATCCAGCATGGTGCCGGGCTGCCGATCGGCGAAGGGCGACCCCTCGGCCAAGGACCAGACGCCGGCCAGCGCCAACAGCAAGACGACCAGCTCGAGCAGGGTGTCGTAGCCGCGGAAGTCGAGCAGCACGGCCGTGACCGGATGCGTCACCCCGGTGTCGGCCATCGCCGCCTCGACCTGTGCGGACAGGCCCGGCGATTCGGACGGGAGCGAGAGGACGGCGATCGCGAGGCCGCCGAAGATCGTGGCCAAGAGCGCGATCAGGAGGACATGCCCGGCGCGTGTGCCCAACCCCATCGGTGTCACGTCGAAACGCCGCATCGGCGCGGGCGGTCATGTCTCGGCATCTCGGCGTTCCTGCGGCTGAGTGTTCTCTGTACGGCTCGGCTGTGCGCGTTCGTCCGCCCGCGCCGACAGCGGCAGCCGGGCGAGCGCCGCGAGCAGCAAGGCGCCGGTCAAGCCGGCACCGATTGCCGCTTCGGCCAGCGCGATGTCCGGGGCGTCGAGCCGGACCCAGACCAGCGCCAGGGTCAGACCGAAGCCGATGAAGAGGACCACGGCTTCCAGCAGCCCGGGGCTCGCCAAGGCCCGCGCCGCGAGCCAGAGGAGCAGCAGTGCGAGCAGGCCATCGATCGCCCAAGCGACCTGTCCGATCACGTCCATGGCCCGATCCCGCGGCGCAGCGCCGCACGCGCGACCAGATGGCAGGCAAAGGCCGAGGCGACCAGCACCAAGATCCAAATCAGCACCAGCTTGCCCACCGCAGCAAATGACTCCGCCTGTACCGCAAGCCCGGCGACGATCAGCCCAAGTCCCAGGTTGTCGGCCTTGGTCAGGGCATGCAGACGGGTGTAGACATCGGGGAAGCGCAGCAGCCCCACCGTCCCGGCGAGGAAGAAGACTCCGCCGAGGATCAGCAGGCCGGCCGAGACGATATCGACGATGTCAAGGATCGACATGGCCGTCCTCCCCCTCGCCGCTCCAACTCCGGCGCACGAAGGCGACCATCGTGACGGCGGCCAGAAGGGCGAACACCAGTGCGACATCGCGCACCGCCGGGTGACCGGATGCCTCGGCGAGCAGCAGCAGGACCGCGACGGCCGTGGTGCCGAACAACTGGGCCGCGAGCATGCGGTCCGCGGGCGTGGGTCCGCGCAGGATGCGCCAGAGTCCGGCAGCCAGCGTGAAGATCAAGACGAGGGCAAGTGCGAGATACAACAGGGTCATGGTGTCTCGGCGTGGGTGCTCGGCGGCGTGCTCAGCCGAATGCGAAAGAGTGCGGCGACCTTGTTCTCCAAGGCTACCAGATCCGCTTCGTTCGAAGCGCGCTGATCCAGGATATGGATGATGAGGTTATTCCGAACAATCTCGGCACTCAAGGTTCCCGGCAGAAGGCTGATGACGGCCGTCATGACGATACGCGCCCGACCGGGCGGAAGACGCAGCCGATAGGTCAGGATGCCGGGCGCGATGGGGAGGCTCGGCGCGCAGGCGCGCCAAGCGACATCGACCCCGCCGCGCAGCGACCACCAGAGGAAGAAGGGAACGAAGCGGGCAAATCCGATTGGGGACCAAGGCACCGGACGCGACAGCGACAGACTCAGGGCGGTGGCCAGCACGACGAAGAGACCACCGAGCGGCCAGGAGTCCGGCTGCCCCTCGGTCAAGACCCACCACAGCAGCGAGAAGAGCGCGAGACGCAGCGCTACGGTTCGAGCAATCGGCAGTGGCCCGTGCAGTCGCATCAGTTGCTCCCGACCCCGGCCGTGAGCCCGTTCCAGAGACCCTCGGCGGCGGTGAGCGACGGACAGAATGCCAGGATCACGACGAGCTTGGTCAGGGGTTTGAATGTCTGCATGGTTTGAAGGATAACCTCCGGAGCGCATGATGCCCACCTTAGCGCGGGTCGGCCGTCTCGCCATCGCCCGCGATCCGGCGGCGCTCTTGATCGGGTGCGAGGCACGTGCTAAACGTGCTGCACGTCAGTCACGTGCAGCCCGAGATTGTTCATCGTAACGAAACAAAATATCACCCTGTCGATTGACCAGGCCCTGTTGACGAAATTGCGCGTCATCGCCGCGCAGCGATCGACATCCGTCTCGCGGATGCTCGCCGATGAGCTGTCCACCATCGTCGAGCAAGCGGAACACTATGAGCAGGCCAAGCGCGCTGCACTCGACGCCTTGGAGACCGGCTTCCATCCGGGTGGAAAACCAGTCGCTCGGGACGAGCTCCATGAGCGTTAAACCGCGCCCAGTGCGGTATGCGATGTTTTTGGATGGGATCGGCCCCGGCGGATTTCAGAACCGCTGGAGCCGGCGCGGTTTAAAGTATTAAAAAATATAAAATTTCAAACCGCGTCCCCCGCTAAGGGTCGTGGATTCACCAAACGTCGAGCTCACTCGAAAGTGAGCATCTCGCTCTGGACGCGGTTTAAGCATTTCATCGACACCAATGTCCTGATCTATGCCCATGATCGAGATGCCGGCCACAAGCGCGAACGAGCCGCCCTGCTCCTCCGAGGACTCTGGGGTTCCCAAGCCGGTGTGCTCAGTATTCAGGTTCTGCAGGAATTCTTCGTCAACGTCACGCGTAAAATTCCGCAGCCGCTATCGCCGGCAACGGCACGGGGTCTGATCGGCGCCTATGGTGTCTGGCAGATCGAGATACCGACGGTCACGACGGTTCTTCATGCCGCGGAGATTCAAGGACGTCATCCGTTGTCCTTTTGGGATGGGATGATCGTGGCAACGGCATTGAGCGGCGGTGCGGAAGTCCTGCTCTCGGAAGACCTGAGCCACGGGCAGGTCATCGAGGGGGTTCGAGTGGAGAGTCCTTTTCTGCATTGATCGGCGTGCCGTTCGTCAGCGTGTGTTCCGCCGCACCTGCGAGCGTTCGCAGGATCGACACGCGCGCCGCCCGTTTGCAGCTGAAGCTCGCCGGCAGCCGATGTATACTGCGCGACTGGCGACCCCCTCCGTTCTACTCCCGATTCGATTCGATATGGCAAAGAAGCAGAAGCGACCTTCCGTCAAGGCCCGTCAACAGGCGTGTCCGATCACGCCCGAATCGGCACGTGCCGATCTCGATAGCGGGCGCTTTCGCGAGGCGATGGCGGGCTTCAAGGATCTGCTCAAGCAGGCCCCGGCGGGCGAAGACAGGGATGGACTCCGGATCGGGCTTGCCGATGCCTACGAGGGGCGCGCGCGCCAGCTCGGCGCCAAAGGCATGCACAAGGAGGCGCTGGTGATGTGGGAGAACCGCGCCGCGCTGGGGGCGCTCCCGGTACATCCGGATCATGCGGTTTGCCTCCTCCGCCTGGGTCGTGTCGCTCAGGTCATGCCGATGCTGGAGGGCGGCTCCTTGACGGCCGATCCCGAGTCCCGAGCCTTGTTGCTCGGCCATTTGGCGGCCCAGATGCTCGCCGGCACCGCCGGGATTGCCGAGGCACTGCCCGCCGATGACCCTATCCGCGTGCAAGCGACCGTCGCCGAAGAGGCCCTCGACGCCTATTGCGTCGGCAACGATCAGGCACTCGCGCAGGCGCTGAAGGCGATCCCGTTCCGTTCGCCCTATCGCGATCTGGTCCAGATCCTCAAGGCATTGAGTCGTCTCGACCCCGTCGCACGCGATCATCGGGGCGACTGGACCGAGGTGGCGCGCAACGAGGCAGCCAAACTCCTGGACCGCATCGACGACAACTCGGGCTTCGCCGGGTTGCGCGATGCCGCGCGCTTGGCGCTGCTCTCGGAGATCGAGCTGGCACCCAAGCTCCGCGATATCGGCCCGGCGACACGCGATCTGGTCTTTTCTCTGCGCGGCTGGCCCGCCGAGCGTGCGATCCTCTGGAACGAGCTGCAGGCGCTCGGCAACGCGCCGCAGCCCAAGCAGCTTCTGCGTCTGATGTTTCGGCATCGCCGGGTGCTCGGGGAGACTTGGGCCCACGAGCGTGGACTGCGTCTGCTCTTGCCGAAGCCGCAGACCGGCGCGAAATGGTGGATCGAGGCCGGCGGCAAGCCGCTGCGCAAGATCGATGGATACCTGCTGGATGCCTGGGAGAGCGAGGCGGAATCCGATCCCTGGAAGGTCGCCACCTACTGGCAGGATCACGCGGACCTCATGGCGGATGCCGCCGAGCCCCGCGTCGAGCCGGGCAGCGATGCCGCGTTGCGGATCGCGCTCGTGCTGCGTCGTACCGAAACCCTCTTTAAAATCCTCGAGCGAATGGAGCCGGATTCCGACCCGGAATCCTTACCTGGAACCATTGTGGCCGACCTGGAATCCAGCCTCGAGCACGACCCCGACGACCGAGCCACCTATCTGAGCCTGATCGCCTACTACCTGCGCGGCGGCAAGGCGCTCAAGGACGCCCGCAACATCCTCAAGCGCGCCCAAGCGCGCTGGCCGACCGACAAAGCGGTTCTGACCGCCGCCATGGATACCGCGATCGCGAGCGGGGCCTTCAAGAAGGCTGCGACCATCGCCGCCGACATCCTGGCGGTGGATCCGATCAACAGCGGGGTGCGCGAGCGGCTGGTGGAGGCGCATCTCGCGCATGCCCGCAAGAATTTAAGGGTTAAGCGAGCGGACTTGGCCATGCGTGCACTGGCCCTAGCCGAGGAGTGGAGCCGCACCGAGCGCACGCGCGAACGCTTGGAACTGGTGCGCGGTCTGGCCGAGCTGCTCGCGTTCGATTCCCGGGGCGAGGGGCGTTTGCAGGCCCTGGCGGAGAGTCTCGGCAATGGACTGGCTGCACGCCTTATCCTCCTGCTGGAGGCCGGCGCCTGCGGTATTCCCGGCGCCCGGCTGCTGAAACAGCTTGGACTCGCCAAGGCATCGACGTCCGACGCGGCGGACCTGCGTGCCTTTTTCGCGCGCGTCCGGGCGCATCTGGATACGGGTGCCAAGCTCCCGAGCGAGGTCGGGCGCGAGCTGAAGGGGCCGCTCAAGCAGACGGCCCGGCTCAAGCTCGATCAGGGCGAGATGGAGTCGATCTGCGAAACCCTGCGCCGCACCGACCTGCACGACGTGCGGCTGGCCTTCGCGGAGGCCGCCTTGAAGCGCTGGCGGGGCGAGCCGGTCTTCGAGCTCCATGCGTTCGAGGCCCGTCACCGCGGTGTCGTGCCCTGGAACGTCCCGATGCACGAGACGCTGCGCTTGGAGCAGGCGCTCGAGCGCGCGCGCGACAACGGCGACTCCCGTCTGGTGCATCGGATCATCGAGGCCCTGAGCGGACCCTCGCTGCCCTTCGGTGGACCGCTGCGCGGTGGCTTCGGCGGCGGCTTCAACGAAGACGAATGGGATGACGAAGACGACGACATCGACGACGGCGACATGGCCCAGAGGTCGATCTCGCTCTTGGCGGACATGATTCGCACGCTCGGGCCGAGCGGCTTCCGCGCCCTGATGCAGATGCCGGGTCCAGTCGGCGAATCGATGCGCGAGATCGAGCGCGATCTCGGCAAGGAGGCATTGGACCTATTGATCAATGCCCTGGCGGCCGACATGAATGCCAAGGGTCTGCCCTTCCCGGATCCGGGCGATTTCAACCCCGGGCCGTCTCCGAGCACCCGCAAACGCAATCGCGCCAAACGAAAGCGCCGCTGAGCCGGTCGATGCGGAGTCCCCCGGGACAACCGAACCTCGACAACTTGAACCGCGCCCCCGCGGACGCCGCTTGCCCGAACAAGATCGAAACCAAACCACAACACCGCATGCCCCGCCGGACGCGGTTCAACAACCATCGGACCCTGATCGCATGACCGACCCCTTTCTCATCCTCGGCGTCCCCTTCGATGCGGACGACGCCGCCATCGAAGCGGCCTATCTCGCCGGTCTGCGCCGCGCCTCCCCCGAGCGCGATCCGGCCGGTTTCGAGGCGCTGCGCGGGGCCTACGAAAAGATCCGCACCCGACGCGATCGCCTCGCCTATGCGCTCTTCGATCAGACCCCGCCGACCGCCGCCGACATCTTGGCCAAGGCCGCGCCCGTGAGCGAGTCGCGTCGCCCGAAGCGGACCACGCTGACCGCGCTGCTGCGCGGCGAGGTCTGACGTATGGAGGATGCAAAGGAGGCGTTGCTCGAGCGTTTCCGTGCCTATCTGGAGGAGGAGCCGGGCGCGCGCGAGGGCTCGGGAGCGGGCATCGACGACATGGAGGAAACCGACGCGCCCGACCTCTTCACCCTGCTCGCCGAGCTGGGCGCGCTCAAGAACGAGGTCAAGCTCGAGTCGCGTCAGGTCAAGACGGCGCTCGAGCAGTTCCGCGATCTCTTCGACAGCCTCCGGCAGGCGAACGAGCATCTGTCCGCCGAGCTTTCTCGACGTCAGCAGGATGCCCGCGACATCGCCCTGAACGCCGAGCGCGACATCCTGCTCGAGCTGATCGAGCTGCGTGACCGCCTGCGGGACGGCCGCGGTCAGGCCGCCGCCTATCGGCCCAACTGGCTTGCGCACGCCAGCGGTGCGGCCGAGTTCATCACGGGTATGACGCAAGGCTTGAGCATGAATCTGCGCCGTCTCGACGAGACCCTGGATCGGCGCGAGGTGCGCCCGATCCAGACCGTCGGGCGGCCCTTCGATCCGCGGATCATGCGTGCACTCGAGGTCGGGCGCGATCCCGCCCTGCCGCTCGGCACGGTGCTCGCGGAGCTGCGTACCGGTTATCGGCGCGGCGAGTCGCTGTTGCGTCTCGCCGACGTCATCGTCAACAAATTCGAGGACCATCCCCAGTGAGCGACATCATCATCGGCATCGATCTCGGCACCACCAACTCCGAGGTCGCGGTGGTCGAGGAGGGTCGTGTGCGACTCATCCCGGTCGACGGCAGCCCCATCCTGCCCTCCGTGGTCGGGATCGCGGACGACGGCGCCTTGTTGGTCGGCCAGAGCGCGCGCAATCAATACATCCTGGCCCCGGAGCGCACCATCCGCTCGGTCAAACGGCGCATGGGCGAGGACACCCTCATCGAGATGGGTGCGCAGCGCTACAGCCCGCAGGAGATCTCGGCGCTCATCCTCGGTCGGCTCAAGCGCGCGGCCGAGTCCGATCTGGGTCAACCGGTGACCAAGGCGGTCATCACGGTCCCGGCCTATTTCTCGGATGCGCAGCGCCAGGCGACCCGCGACGCCGGCGAGCTCGCCGGGCTCGAGGTGGTGCGCATCATCAACGAGCCGACGGCCGCCGCACTCGCCTACGAGGTCGATCATCAGGAGCCCAAGACCATTCTGGTCTACGACCTGGGCGGCGGCACCTTCGACGTCTCGGTCGTGCGTCTGGCCAAGGAGGTGACCGAGGTCCTGTCGAGCCACGGCAACAACCAGCTCGGCGGCGACGACTTCGACGGGAAGATCCTGGAGCACCTGGTCGCGCATCTGAAGGAGCAGGGCACGGACCCGAGTGCGCATCGCGTCGCCATGGCGCGTCTGACCCGCGCGGCGGAAATGGCGAAGATCGCGCTCAGCGACGCCCCCTTCGTGCGCATCGACGAGGAATATCTGCTCGAGCACCAAGGCAAACCGGTCAATCTCTCCCTCGAGCTGTCGCGCGACGACTACGAGGCGATGATCGCGCCCTATATCGACGAGACCATGGACGCGGTGCACACCGCGCTGGAAGGGGCCGGCTTGGGCATCGGAGATCTCAGCGAGGTCCTGCTGGTCGGCGGCGCGACCCGCACCCCCTTGATCCAGCAGCGTCTCGAAGAGCTGCTGCGGATGCAGCCGCGCAGCGAGGTCGACCCGGATCTATGCGTGGCGAGCGGTGCGGCCATCCAGGCGGCCGTGATCGGCGGTCAGCGCGTCTCGCGCGTGCTGGTGGACGTCACGCCCTACACCTTCGGAACCAGTGCGCTGGGCGAGCTCAACGGCGAGTTCTATCCCTTCGTCTACATCCCCTTGATCCGCAAGAACACCCCCATCCCGGTGACCAAGAGCGATGCCTTCTCCACCATCGAAGACGGCCAGGCCGCGATCGACGTGCGCGTCTATCAAGGCGAGGACTCCGATGCGCTCAACAACACCGAGATCGGCGCCTTCCGCATCGAGGGCCTGAGCGACGCGCCGGCCGGCAACGTCATCGTCACCACCTTCTCGCTCGATGTGAACGGCATCCTCAAGGTCACCTCGCGCGAGAAGAGCACCGGGCTCGAGCAGCGCATCGTCATCGACAACGCCACCGCCCGCTTCGAGCAGGACACCATGGCGGCCGCACGCGCACGCATCGGCGCACTCATCGACGGCGACTTCAGCAGCGAGTCCAGCGATGCGTCCGACGGCGCCGAGGGGAGCGACGGGGAGGGCGTCGCGGCGAGTGCCGAGCGACGCGATACCGTTCAGGCCACGGCCCTGATCGAGAAGGCCGAACGCCTGATGGAAAGCGCCAATGCGGAGGACCGCGAAGACCTGGTGAACCTCATCGAGACGCTGCGCGATGCGGTCGCGGCGCATGATGATGTCGCCATCCACGAGGCGATGGACGGGCTCTCCGATCTGATCTTCTATCTGGAATCCTGAGCCGGGCGCGGCGAGTCGTATGGACCGTTGCCCCAATTGTCGCGCCCGTCTCGACGGCGCCGAGCAGTGTCGCCGCTGCGGCCTGGAGCTCAACCTGCTGTACGCGGTTGATCGTGCCGGCGATGCCGTCGTCGCGCGCGCGATCCGCCGTCTCGCCGAGGACGACAGGGTCGGCGCCATCCGCGATCTGAAGCAGGCACGGGCCTTGTCGGGGGGCGCGTTCGTTTCCGCCCTGCTCGCCTTTGCACGTTCGACACCCTCTGCAGAGTCCGCCCATGACATTACAACAGGCCCTCTGGCTCCTGACTGCCGAGCAACTGAAACAGCGCCGCAACCTGCTGTTGAACGGGAATCGCTCGACCCGCAAAGCGGATATGGTCGAGGCGATCTCGCATGAGCTCTTGTCGGCGGATCTAAGCCAGTATTGGGGGAGGCTCTCCGAGATCGAGCAGAACGCCCTCGCCGAGAGCGTTCATCGCTGGGGCGGATTCTTCGACCGTGCCGGCTTCAAGGCACGCTACGGCTCGCTTCCGAACCTCGTCGAGCCGGTGGCCTATTCCTATTCGCGGCCCGAGCGCGGTCGCCAGGAGCGGCGTTCGCTGCTGCCGCTCTTCTTCTACGACGGATCGATCCCGGAGGATCTCTGCAAGCGACTGGTGTCGATCGTCGCGGTGCCGACGCCGCTCGAGATCGCAAGCTGCGCCGACGAGGACCTGCCGACGAGTATTGCCTCGGCAATCGTCCTGGAGCCCGACGAGGCCGCCTCCGAGCCGCTGCGGCGTCTCGCCACCGAGACCCTGATCCATCACGACCTGCCCGGCGTGCTGCGCCTGATCGGTCAGGGCCGCATCAGCGTCGGTGCCAAGACGGGTCTGCCGAGCAGCGCATCCATGACCAAGCTGGAGAGCGTCCTGCTCGGCGGTGACTGGTACACCGCGGACGACGACCTGGACGAACCACGCTCGGCCGGCGGTCCGATCCGGCCCATTCGCCCCTTTGCCTGGCCGCTCCTGCTGCAGGCCGGGGGCTGGCGAAGGCCGACGGCAGCAAGCTGGTCCTGACCGCCCGCGGCAACAAGGCGCTGTCTCGGCCGGTCGAGGAGGTGGTCTCGCACCTGTTCGCGCGCTGGCAACAGAAAGGCACGCCCGATGAGCTGCGTCGTGTCGACCTGATCAAGGGGCAGACGGCAAAAGGCGTGCGACTCAGCGCGGTGTCGGAGCGCCGAGCGGTCATCGCCGAGGCGCTCCGGGACTGCTGTCCCCCGGGCCGCTGGGTGGCCATCGACGAGCTCTTCCGACAGATGCAGTTCCGCGGCCGCCGCTTCACGGTGACCGAGAACGCCCGGGGGCTGTATTTCGTCGAACAAAACTACGGCAGCCTGGGATTCAACGGGGCCGACGGATTCGAGATCCTCCAGGGACGCTACATCCTCGCCTATCTCTTCGAGTATCTCGCGACACTCGGTATGCTCGATGTCGCCTACACCTCGCCCTACGCCGCGAGATTGGATTACACGGATGCTTGGGGGAGCGATGAGTTTGCCTTCCTGAGCCGTTACGACGGGCTCAGGTACATCCGGCTCAATGCGCTCGGCGCCTACTGTTTGGGGCTCGCCGAGATCTACGCGCCCGTGCTCCCGAAACGACCGCCGCTATGCTCGATCGGGGCCGATCTGCTCCTGACCCTCAAACGCGAGCCCGAGCCGGCCGAGCGGATGGTGTTGGAGCAGATCGCCAAGCCGCTCTCGGCAAGGCTGTGGCACCTGGATCCCGATGCCGTGCTGCGGCACAGCGCGGACACCGGCGAGCGAGGACGCATCCGCGCCTTCGTCGAGTCGTCGACGGACGAGGCTCTGCCTGCCGAGGTCGTCCAACTGCTCCGCGACGTCGAGGAGCGCGCGAGCGCACTCGTCGATGCCGGACCGGCTCGGCTCGTCAAGTGTCGGGATCCCGCCATTGCCGTCATGCTGACCTCGGATCCCGTCACGGCCCCGCACTGCACCCGGGCGGGCGAGCGCCTGGTGTGTGTCCCCGAACCGAAGCTCGCGGCCTTCCGCAAAGGGCTTGCCAAGCTGGGTTTCGTGCTCCCGGGGACCGGCAATGGCTGATGCGCTCGCCGCCTATCGTGCGCTGCCGGCGGACGAGCAACGGATCCTGCGTGTGCTCTCGGTGATCTGCGAGCCGGTTGCCCGAGACCGGCTGCAGCAGATTCTGGACGCCTTGGAGTGGCGCGATCGGGCGGGGGCGCCGTTGAGTCGGCATGTCGACGAGGCCCTGATCCGGCGCTTGGTCGGGTCCGGCCGGATCCAATCGGAGCGCAGCGCGCTCGCCTGTCATCGCGATCTGCTCGAGCCCCTGACGCGCGAGACGCTCGCCGACGGCACCTTCGAGTCGATCGCCGCGGCGGCCGAGCGGGTCATTCCGGTCGTCCCCCCGAACGCCCCCACCTGGCTCGTGCCGAGTCCCGAGCGGCGTCTGCGGATGGTCCGCGTTGCCCTCTACGCAGGGCGTCAGGACGAGGCGCTGCGGATGTTCGCCTTGAGCGATCAGGTGTCGTTGAGCGGTTTGTCCGCGGCCCATGTCATGCCGCTGACCCAGGTCTTGACGTCCTCGACGGACCTCGCCTGGATGGAAACACTCGACCCACGGCTCAAGATCGCCGGTCTTGTCCCGCCGTTGCGCCTGGCCGCCCGCGACATGATCGAGCGCGCCGGCGCCTACGCCCTCATGGAAAAGCTCTTCATCCCGCTCGTCGGAACCCATCCCGAAGCCGCCGACGCCTTGATCGAGCAGCGGTTGCAGCGCGGCGAGCTTGCCGAGGTTCCGTCCTTGCTGGACGGACGCAGCGATCCCGCCGCCTTGGTTCAGCGCGGTTGGCTGCAGTTCCTCCTCGGCAACTACGAGCAGTCCCGCGACGACTTCGATGCGGCTCGGGAAACCATCCGCAAGACGACCCGCAAGCGCAAGGTCTATCTGCCCGGGATTCCGGGTGTTCTGGCCTTGCTGACGCGGCTGCGGCGTGGCGAGCGGGAGGACTTCGAGTGTGTTCAGCAGCAGGTCGCGATCGCGCTGCGCGCCGATGTCACCGACCCCGTCGAACCCGTGTATCGGCTGCTCGGCGAGCTGACGGCCGTCTTGGCCGGACAGCGGCGGGTGGACGAGTGCGCCTGGCTGAACCAACGCCTCGGGTTGCGCGGTGCCTTCGTGCTCCTGCTGCAGTCCCTGATGCTGCATTGGCTCGGCGAGCGGCCGGCACCCGAGGCGCTCGAGGTGCTCGCCGGCTGGGCGGCGAAGGCGCATCGGGCCGGGTACCTCTGGTACGCCCACGAGGCGACGGCACTCCTGCATGCCTTCGGTTTCGAAGGCGAGCGACCGGAGCTCGGCAAGCGGCCCGCCGGTCTGGTGTCGATGACCGATCTGCTCGCACGCAAGGCGGCCTGGGAGATTGCGCTCGATGCACTCAAGGGGCTCGGCGCCCATGCCGCGCCCGGTGTGGACACCTCCGCGGGCACCGATCGGCGCATGGCCTGGCAGCTCGGTTTCATCAAGACGCACGGCATGCTGGAGCCGCGCGAGCAGAAGCGCATGAAGCGGGGCGGTTGGACGAGCGGGCGTGCCGTGTCGCTGCAGAAGCTTGTCGAAGAGCCGGAGAGCTTCGGCTATCTGACCCCGCAGGATCGCGAGATCTGCGCCTGTATCGTCCGCGAGCAGGGCACGACCTGGTATGGCGGCTCCGACCGCCTCAGCTATCGCTTCGATGCGGACCGTGCGCTGCTCGCCGCGGTCGGTCATCCGCTGCTGACGGTGCGCCGGCAAGGAGGCAGCGGCGTCACCGAGCTTCCGCTCGAGCTGGTGCTCGGCGACCCCGTGCTCTCGGTGGTCCGGCGCCATCGGGACATCCTGGTGACCATCGAGCCCTTCCCGCCGGAAGGCCGTGCGCTCTTGCCGGTCGACGAGACGTCGAAACGCGTCCGTCTGGTCCGGTTCGAGCCCGCCCATCGCGACATCGCCCGCATCCTGGGACCCGAGGGTCTCAAGGTCCCCGAAGGTGCGGAGGCGCGGCTGCTCGAAGGGCTGGCCGCCGTGGCCCCGATGGTCACCGTCCATTCGGATATCGTCGGGGACGACAGCGCCGCCGAGGCCATGGCCGCCGACGCCAGACCGCACCTGCACCTGAGCCCTTTTGCTGCCGGTCTGACCCTGGAGCTGCGGATGCACCCGTTCGGCGACAGCGCCCTTCAGCTCCTGCCGGGGCAGGGACGGGCGACCTTGCTCACCGAGATCGAGGGGCGCGCCGTACGCTGTACCCGCGACCTCGAAGGTGAGCGCACGGCGGCGCGCGAGGTGCTCGACGCCTGCCCCGCGCTCCGCGACAACGATTCCTGGAGCTGGTCGCTCGATGACCTGGAAACAGCGCTGACGACGCTCGAGCAGCTCCACGCGCTCGGCGAGGCGGTCGTTCTGGATTGGCCCGAGGGCAAGCGCATCGGGCTGACGGCCGAGATGCAGATGGCTTCTCTGCGCTTCAAGATCGAGCAGGAGGGCGACTGGCTCGACCTGCAGGGCGAGATCCGGCTCGACAGCGGTCGGATCCTCCTCATGCAGGAGCTGCTGGACCTGGCGGCTGCCGCAAAGGGACGTTTTATCCCGCTCGGCGAGCGTGACTTTCTCGTCCTCAGTCAGGCGTTGCGGCGCAAGCTCGACGGCCTGCGCGGTCTGACCGACAACGGCCGCTTCCATCCGCTCGCCGCACCGGCCATCGCCGAGGCGATCGAGGGGATGACGCTCGATGCGGACAAGGCCTGGCAAGGCCTGCTCGATCGCCTCGCCGCCGTCGAGGAGCTGGAGCCCGAGATCCCGTCCACGCTGCAGGCCGAGCTGCGCGACTACCAGATCGAGGGTTACCGCTGGCTCGCCCGGCTCGCGCATTGGGGTGCCGGCGCCTGTCTCGCAGACGACATGGGCCTCGGCAAGACCTTGCAGGCGTTGGGCTTGATCCT
Organism: Thiocapsa sp.; assembly: GCF_018399035.1. Lineage (GTDB taxonomy): Bacteria > Pseudomonadota > Gammaproteobacteria > Chromatiales > Chromatiaceae > Thiocapsa. The sequence goes on along the minus strand of NZ_CP073760.1, from coordinate 3,334,924 downwards.
GTCGCGTGCACCCAAGGGTCCGACCCTGGTGTTGGCGCCGACCTCGGTCTGCGGCAACTGGGTCGACGAGGCGCAGCGTTTCGCGCCCACCCTGCAGCCGCGCCGCTTCGGTTCCGGCGATCGGGCCGCCATGTTGGATGCTGCCGGCCCCTTTGATCTGATCATCTGCAGCTACGGCCTCCTGCAGACCGAAGGGGAGCGTCTCGCCGCGGTGTCCTGGGAGACCATCGTCGCGGACGAGGCCCAGTCGTTCAAGAACGCCCTGACCAAGCGCTCGCAGGCCATCATGCGGCTCAAGGGCGACTTCCGGATGATCACCACGGGGACGCCTGTGGAGAACCATCTCGGCGAGCTGTGGAACCTCTTCCGCTTCATCAATCCGGGGCTGCTCGGCTCGCTGGAGACCTTCAACCGCCGCTTCGCGATCCCGATCGAGCAGAACAAGGACACGGGCGCGCGGCATCGGCTGCGTCAACTGCTGCGCCCCTTCATCCTGCGCCGGCTCAAGAGCGAGGTCCTCAGCGAGCTGCCGCCGCGCACCGAGATCACCTTGCGGCTGGAGCTGAGCGACGGCGAGCTGGCCCTCTACGAGGCGATGCGACGACAGGCCGTCGAACGCCTGTCCGGCCCGGAGGCGGCGGCCAACCCCGGCCAGCAACGCATTCAGCTCCTCGCCGAGATCATGCGTCTGCGCCGAGCCTGCTGTCATCCGCGTCTGGCGCTTCCCGACAGCGATCTGTCGAGCGCCAAGCTGGATGCCTTCAACGAGATCCTCGACGAGCTTCTCGAGAACCGCCACAAGGCCCTGGTCTTCAGCCAGTTCGTCGACCATCTCTCACTGATCCGCGCCCATCTCGACGCCCGCGGCATCCGCTACCAGTATCTCGACGGCTCCACCCCGGAACCCCGGCGCCGCGCCGCCGTCGCCGCCTTTCAAGCCGGCGAGGGCGAGCTCTTTCTGATCAGTCTGCGTGCCGGCGGTGTCGGTCTGAATCTCACCGCCGCCGACTATGTGATCCATATGGATCCTTGGTGGAACCCCGCCGTCGAGGATCAGGCCTCCGACCGCGCCCATCGTATCGGACAGCAGCGTCCGGTCACCGTCTACCGACTGGTCGCCAAGGATACGATCGAGGAGCGGATCCTGGCGTTGCATGCCGCCAAGCGCGATCTGGCGGATGGGTTGCTCGAGGGCAGCGAGGGCGGGGGGCGGTTGAGTTATGCGGATATGTTGGCCCTCGTGCGCGGCTGAATCGCGTCTCGAGGACAACCGCAGGGTTTGAGTGGGGAACGGGGGTGGAGCGGGGCGCTATCTCGGCGGGGACGCGATTCAGGATATCGACAAGGGAATTTCGAGCAGGGCGTCGGGCGTCGTGTGTAGGGGCGACTTCAGTCGCCCACACCCATCACTCAAACACAGCGGAGCGGCTGAAACCGCCCGATGCCCTTGATGACTCTACCCGGCCGACGTGGGAATCCGGATCTTCTGTCCGGGATAGATGAGGTTGGCGTCCTTGATGACCTCCCGGTTGGCCTCGAAGATGCGGGGGTAGGCGTTGGCGTCGCCGTAGTATTTCTTGGCGATGGCCGAGAGTGTGTCGCCCTTCTCGATCGTGTAGAAGTCGACCTCGGCGGTCTGGGGCGGCGCGGTGAGCTGGTCGGCCTTGACCTCCGCGACGCCCTTGACGTTGCCGGCCATGAGCACGGCCTTCTCCATCGCCTCCGGGCTCTCGGCCTCGCCGGTCAGCGAGACCACGCCGTTGTCGTAATTCACGGTCAGTCCCTTGACCCCGGGGTTGTCCTGCTCGATCTCCGCCTTGATCTTCTCTCCTGCCTCGGCGTCGTTGCCGAAGAGCTTCTTGCCGACGTCTTTCGCGAAATCGAAGAGTCCCATAGTGTCCCCCCAGTGTGTTGTAACGTCTTGACCACCAATGCGGCAAGGATAAAACTAGCACACGGAACGACCCCTGGCCATTCATTGCGCGTCTGCGCTGTCGATGACCTTTACCACAATCCAAGTCCGGCGGATCCGCCCCGGCCTTGCGGAGGACGCCATGAGCACCACAGAGACCGCCGCCGTTGCGACCGTGACCCCCATCCAATACCTGGACAAGGCCATGAACGGCCTTCACGACCTGGGACTGCTCCCGACCGAGGGGGACCGACAGGCCGACCCGATCGTTGCGCTCTTGAACCGGATCTCGACCCTCGACGAGGGCCGCGTGACCGCCATCGCACGGACACTGAGCCAGGCGTCGCTCTTCAACGACGTGGTTCGCCGGCAGGTCCAGGCGATGGAGATCGGCAGTCGCTACGAGGACATCACCAACGCCTTCAACAGCATCCGCGACGATGCCAAGACGATGGTGGATCAGATCGAGGACGGCAAGCTCGATACCTTCGAGCGCCTGAGCAACGTCTGGATGAAGGCCACGCGCGGCGATATCGCCGCGCGTTTCGACAAGATCAAGACGAGCTATCTGGACGTCACCTCCTCCACCGACGACCAGATTCGGCGCGAGCATCGGATCCTCGAAGCCTATCAAGACTTCCGCGGCGCGCTGAAGCAGTCAGAGGTGCTGGCGCTCGAGGTCCTTAAGACCGCGCAGGACCGGCTGGACGCGGCGAAGGCGGCGCTGGCGCAGGCCATGACGCAAGTCGAGGCGAATCCCTCGAGCGAGCCGGCCGAACGCGCCCGCCTCGAGCTGGCCCGCGACGAGCAGGTGCGCGCACTGCAGCTCGAAGAGAAGCGCTATCAGATCGCCAAGGATCTGTCCGACAACCTGACCATCTCCTACAACACCTCCGAGGTGGTCATGGCGCGTCTCCTCCAGACGACCAACGCCAAGGAGCGGGTCTATGCTCAGGCCGTGAGCTTCTTCAGCACCAACGAGGTGGTCCTGACGGCGCTCACCGCATCCTTCACCGGGATGTTCGGGTTGCACGAGGGAACGCAAACGGTGGAGGCGATGAAGGAGGGCGTGAGCCAATCGCTCGAGGTCCTGGCCGATATCGGCGGCAAGGTCCAGGAAGCGGCGGTGCGGGCGGGCTATGGGCCGACCGTGCGTGCCGACGCGGTCAAGAAGTTGGTCGACTCCGTGGTGACCTGGCAGACCCGATCGCACGAGATCATCGAGGAGATGCGCACCCAAAGCACCCGCAACGCCGAGGAGATCCGCGACGCGGTCGAGGAGGGTAAACGCAAGCTCGCACGCCTCGCCGAGGAGGGCAAGGGTCTCGATCTCAAGGTTCAGGCATGAGCAACGATGTCGCTGTCGACAGCGGCGTGCGGCCGGTCGGCGCAGCGGCGGCGCAAGCCGCGGTCGCCGGCAGCACGCATCCGCTCGACGAGGTCATGCTCGCGATGGACGTCGTGGATACGCTGCGACGCCGCGAGCGTCTGGTCAAGACCGAGCTCGACGACCTGAATCGCGAGGAGGATCTCAAGGAGCGTCTGCGCAAGATCTACGCGGCTCAGGGGATCGATGTGCCGGATCTTGTGATCGAGCAAGGCGTGGCGGCACTCAAGGAGGGGCGCTTCACCTATGCCCCGCCGCCGCGCTCGCTCGCGACACGGCTTGCCCGGATCTATGTCAACCGCGGCGACTGGGGTAAGTGGGTCGGCGGGATCCTGGGCATCATGATCCTCGCCGCCGTCATCCACTATGTCTCCTTCGTGGCCCCGGATGCCGATTTGCCGCGGGATTTGGTGCGCGTCCACACGGAGGCGATCGCGTTGGCCGAGAGCGACCCGGCGCGCGAGACCCTGGAGAGTTATCTCGGAGCAGGCCAATCCGCGATGCGCAACGACGATACCCAAGGCGCCCGCCGAGCGCTGCATGAGCTGGAGATGGCCCGGACGACTTTAGGGCAGGAATACAGCCTACGCATCGTCAACCGTCCGGGAGAGCAGACCGGCATTTGGCGTGTTCCGGATATCAACACCGGTGCCCGCAACTATTACATCCTGGTCGAGGCCGTGGATCCGACCGGGCGGGTGCTCCGCGTGCCGATCCGCAACGAAGAGACCCGCGAGACCGAGGCCGTCGCCACCTGGGGTGTTCGCGTGGACGAACCGACCTTCAACGCAGTTGCGCGCGACAAGCAGGACGACGGCATCATCGATCGCGACCGCTTCGGCTACAAGGCCCGCGGCGAGTTGGTTCCGCGGTACGACATGCCAACGACCGGGGGGGCCATCACGCGATGGTAAGACCCGATCCCGCGATTGAACGGACACGCCGAGATGCGGCTCGGCATATCCTCGCGGCAAAAGCCGCTCACCCTGGAGACCGCGCATGATGTCCGGCAGACAAACCCTCGGCGAGATCGATCGGGCGGTCGACGATTCACGCGCCCGGGTCGCGGCGGTCGAGGCACGGGTCGAGGCCGCCGAGCAGCAACTGCAGGCGCAACGCCGGGGACAGCTCGAAGACTACAAGGCGCTCGCGCAGCTTCGCGTCGGATTGCTCGCCGACGCAGCCTTGCTCAACCACCTGGACCAATCCGAGCAGCAGGTCACGGCGCTTCTGGCCCAACGCGAGACCGCTCTGACGCTGCTGACTGAGCAGATCCAATTTGCCGAGTCCGCATTCCGTACCTTGGAGTCGGAGCGCAACGGGCAGGCGGCTCGGGTCGATGCCGCGGTTCAGGCTGCGGACGCTGCGGAGGCCCATACCCAGGCCCGGCTTGGCGCCGACGACGCCTACAAGGCTCGGCTCGAAGGTGCCACGGAGGCCGAGCGCAAGGCCGCACACGCCGCCGAGAAGGCAGACCGCAGCGAAGCGGAACGCGAAGAGAAGGGCGTCTCGTACCGCGACGATCCGCTCTTCATGTATCTCTGGAAACGCCGATACGGCCGGCCCGAGTACCGGGCATGGAGGCTGACTCGGTGGCTCGACGGCAAGGTTGCACGCCTGATCGGCTATGCCGACGCCGGTGCGAACTATGCCCGCCTGAACGAGATCCCGGAGCGCCTGCGCGAGCACGCCACGGCGCTCGCGACCGCCGCCGAGGTAGAGGTTGCCGCCCTGAAGGAACTCGACGAAGCCGCGCGGGTCGAGGACGGTATCCCGACCCTCGACGCGGAAATCGTCGAGGCGCAGGCGGCGCTCGAGGCCATCGACCAGCGTATCGCCCAAGCGCGTAGCGACCTCCAGGGTCTCGAGGTGCGAAAGGCTTTTTATGCCGCCGGGCAGGACGACTACAGCGCAAAGGCGCTTGAGCTGGTAACGTCCGAGCTGCAGCGCGATGACTTGCTGGAGCTGCGCCGCGAAGCCCTCGCCACCCCCTTCCCTGAAGACGACCTCATCGTTGCTCGCCTGCTGGAGCGCGAGGACGAGCTGCGCCGACTCGACGGCGCGCTTGAACCGCTGCGTGCGTCGCTCGTGCAGGCACGGCAGCGTCTCGTTGAGGTCGAGACCCTGCGCTCGGACTTCAAACGCAACCGCTACGATCGCGCGGACTCGCGATTCGGCAACGAGGCCATGATCGCCATGATGCTGGGGCAGTTCCTGAACGGCGCCTTGGACCGACGCAACCTCTGGCGCGTCATGCAGGAGCAGCAGCGCTATCGCCCGGAGCGCTCCGATCCCGGTTTCGGCTCCGGTGCCTTCGGTCGCGGTACCGTCTGGGGCGGCGGCCTCGGCGATGCGCGTCGCCAGAGCGACATCTTCGGCGGCTTGGGCCGCGGGAGCGCCGGTCGCACTGGTGGCAGCGGTGCGGCCGGGAAGCGCGGCGGGAACAGCGGCGGCTTTCGCACCGGCGGAGGCTTCTGATGGCGTTCGCGCGGCGACGCCTTTAGGTCGGCCCGGTGTCCCGCCCGCTTCGGTCGTTGCGCTGACGAGGTCGCATCCTGATCGTCTTCGCCGCATTTCCGCCCGCGGTGCTCAAGGCCATCTTCGCCGATGGCTACGCTCAAGAGCCCGAGCGTGTCGCCTCCATCGTGCTCCTCGGCAACGCCGCCGCCCTGATCACGCTCCCGGCCGTCCTGCTGTTGGTGCTCTGAGCGTCGCCGCAGGCGTGGCCCAAGCCACGGCGTTGAGCTCGTGATTGCCCATGACCGAAAGCGCCTGCTCGGCGTCGACCATCGCGCGAACGACCTTCATCACCTCGACCTGCTCCGGTCCGCGATCGATGAAGTCGCCGAGGAAGATCACCTGGTGCGTCGGATGTCGCCAGACGCCGTCTTGTTCGCGGTAGCCCATCTTGGCGAGCAGCGCCTCGAGCGCCCCGGCGCAGCCGTGGATGTCGCCGATCAGATCGTACATCTCCGCTCCTCTGTTGACCCTGTCGATCGCCGATCGCCGCCAGCGGCGGGTATGTGGCCGTCATGCATCGAGCCCGAGCAGTCGATCCGCGAGCCCGGCAATCTCGTCGCGCTGCGGCAGGGTGTCGAGCCACGGCGTCGGGATCGCCTCCGTGCCCAGCGCCGCGCCCAGCAGGGCGCCGGCAAGGCACGCGACGGAATCGGAATCACCGCGGATCCGCGCGGCCTTCTCGACCGCCAGACCCAGATCGGCCGGCCAGCGCAACGTCGCCCCCACAGCAAGGCCCAGCGCACTGCCGGAACGCCAGCCGCCGTCGCCCGGCGGAATGGCCTCTTCATCGAGCCAGTCCTCGCCGCGCTGCGCCCACGCCAGTGCTGCGCGCAGGCTCGCCGCGACCTCTCCACCTTGCTGCCAAGGCCCGTCGAGCCCTTGGATCGCCTCTTCGACCAGCAGCGTGTCCCAGCGTCCCGTCTCCAGGATCGCTCGTACCAGCCAGGCCCCGGCGATCGCCGCCTCCACCGCGTTGGGATGGGCATGGGTGAGCAGCGCCGAGATGCGCGCAGCCTCGATCAGGTCGTCGCCCCGATAGGCCAGCGCCAAGGGCACGATCCGCATCACCGCTCCGCAGCCGTCGGACTCGCGCACCCCGCTGGTAGTCCAGTCGTGCTCGCGCTCGAAGCGCGCGGTCCCGGTCAGGCAGGTGCCGCCCGGCGCGGTCGATGGGGTCAACGGGTCATGGCTCCAGCGCACAAACGCCTCGCCGACCAGCGTGCCGAATCGGTCCGGCTCGAACGGCCCCGCTCCATGCTCCAGGATCGCCTCGCCCAGATAGAGCGACATGTGGGTGTCGTCGGTCCAATGCCCCAGATGGACCGGCCGGGTGCGCACGCTCGCGTCCTTCACGAACTCAAGCGGGGCGCCGAAGCGGTCGCCACACGCATGGGCGAGCAGGGCCGCGCGGGCGCGGTCGGAAAAAGTCGAGTTGTCGTCGGTGCGGGTCATCGGTCTCTTCTCCATCGAGTGAGGCTCGGTCCTGTCCGAGCAAGACGTCGGATGTCCGTGGCTTCAGATCAATCTCGAGCCATCCTCTTGTCCATGTTCCGTCACTGTTGAAGGATAACCCTGTCGTGCGACAGAGGTCTTCGCAAACCGATCCGGAGTCACGGCAAAGAGTGCGCCCAAGCGACTCCGCAGTATCGCCGTCCATCGGCGTCCTTGTCTGGCTTAAACCCGAGACGTCCGCGTCCATCGGTGGTTGTGTCGGTGCCCGCAGGTACTACTTTATGGCAGGAGAGAGACCGGAAGAAACCGCGTTGGATGACGCAGGGGGCGTTTTGGCGAGCAAGGAGCACATCGCCACCGACGTGACTCATCACAACAATGTCTTTCGGAGGATTGGATGGAAACCCTTCGTTACAACTATGCTCAGCGACTCCTGCATTGGTTGATCGCCCTGCTGGTTTTGGGTTTGCTCGCTGTCGGGTCCTTGCTGGGAACCCTCGGGTTCGAAGGACTGAAGGATCTGGTTGGATTGGAGATGACCAATCAGCTCTATGGCTACCATAAGACATTCGGGATCCTGTTGCTGGCCCTGATGCTTCTGCGCCTCGGGCTGAAGCGTCTTTTGCAGTCTCCGGCCTACCAACCGCCTTTGAGCGGTTTGGAGCGTGCGGCCAGCCTGACCGTCCACAGTCTCTTTTATGTTGCGCTGATCCTGATGCCGATGCTGGGATGGCTGGGTACTGCGGCGGGCGGTTTCCCCGTGCAGTTCTTCGATCTGACCCTGCCCGGGCTGATGCCCGAGAATAAGGAGCTGAGCAAGACCCTGTTCCAGCTTCACGCGATAGTCGGTTGGGCGATTCTGAGCTTGATTCTGATTCACGTCTCCGCCGCGGTTTATCACTGGCGGATTAAACGTGACGGTGTGATGAAGCGTATGAGTCTATTCTGATGCTCCGGGCGGAACGCGATGTCGATGCCTGCGCGGATCGGCCGGCGATTGGGGCGGATCCTCTTGTCTGCAACTGATCGCGTCTCCGCTCGGGGTCGTCGGGGACCAGGTGTCTCGGGTTCTTGTCGCTCGGGTTCTTTTCGCGCTATATTCCCCGGCTTCGCCTTTGAGCAGAGGCGGTTTCCCGTGTTGAGGAACCGCCTTTTTTTGTTTTTCGGAGACGCAGCGGGGTCTGCCGTAATGACCGAACCCTTGATGGCCACTTATAAACGTTTGCCGGTCGCCTTCGCGCGCGGCGAGGGCGTTTGGCTGTGGGATACGGAAGGCCGACGGTACCTCGACGCGCTTTCGGGCATCGCGGTGTGCGGGCTCGGGCATGCGCACCCGGCGGTGCGCGACGCGCTTTGCGAGCAAGCGGGCTTGTTGGTGCACACGTCCAATCTGTACCGGATCACCGAGCAGGAGCGCCTCGGCGCGATGCTGACCGAGATGTCCGGCATGGATCGGGTCTTCTTCGGCAACTCAGGTGCGGAGGCCAACGAGGCCGCGATCAAGATTGCGCGTCTGCATGCTCACCGGCGCGGGGTCGAGAATCCCGCGATCCTGGTCGCCGAGAACAGCTTCCACGGGCGCACGCTCGCCACGCTTTCGGCGACCGGAAATCGCAAGGTCCAAGCCGGTTTCGAGCCGCTCGTGCAGGGCTTCGTGCGGGTGCCTTACGACGACGTCGAGGCGATCGAGACCGCGGCGGCCAACCGTTCGAACATCGTGGCCGTTCTGGTCGAGCCCATCCAGGGCGAGGGCGGCATCCGCATCCCGGCGCCGGATTACGGGCAGCGTCTGCGCGAGCTTTGCGATCGGCACGGCTGGCTCTTGATCTGCGACGAGATTCAGACCGGAATGGGGCGCACCGGGCGGTGGTTCGGGCATGAGCACGGCGGTGCGGCCCCGGACGTCGTCACGCTCGCCAAGGGGCTCGCCAATGGCGTGCCGATCGGTGCTTGTCTGGCCCGCGGGGCTGCGGCCGAGGTCTTCGGGCCGGGTGCGCATGGCTCGACGTTCGGCGGCAATCCATTGGTTTGCCGGGCAGCACGCGCCGTGCTGGAGACGATCGTTGCCGAAGATCTGATTGCCAACGCGGCCGAGCAAGGCACCTATTTACTCGAGGGTTTTCGCACGGCCTTGAGCGACGTGCCGGGCGTGGTCGAGGTGCGCGGGCAGGGTCTGATGCTGGGGATCGAGCTGGATCGCCCCTGTGCCGATCTGGTCGTGCAGGCGCTCGAGGCCGGTCTGCTGATCAACGTGACGGCGGATCGGGTCATCCGGCTTCTGCCGCCCCTGATCTTGGCCCGAGCAGAGGCCGACCGACTTCTTGTAGGGCTGACCGCCCTAGTCAAGCGCTGGCTCAGCGATGCCTGAGCAGCGCCCCGCGGAAGAGACGATGTCCATGGATGCCGATCAGACACTTTGCCGACACTTTTTATCCCTGCTCGATCTAAGTGCCGAAGAGGCCCGCGGGCTGATCGCACGGGGGACCGAGCTCAAGCGGATGTTGAAAACCGGCGAGGTCTATCGGCCGTTTCCGAACCGCACCTTGGCGATGATCTTCGAGAAATCCTCGACGCGCACCCGTGTGTCCTTCGAGGTCGGCATGGTGCAGCTCGGCGGTCACGCCTTGTTCCTGTCCCCGCGCGACACGCAGCTCGGACGCGGCGAGCCGATCGAGGACAGTGCACGGGTGCTCTCGCGCATGGTCGACGCCGTCATGATTCGGACCTTCGATCACGACATCGTGGAGCGTTTCGCCGCGCATTCGGGCGTACCCGTCATCAACGGCCTGACCGACCGTCTGCATCCCTGTCAGCTCCTGGCCGACATGCAGACCTATCACGAGCATCGCGGCGATATCCGCGGTCGACGGGTGACCTGGATCGGCGACGGCAACAACATGTGCCACTCCTTCATGGAGGCTGCGCAGGTGTTCGATTTCGAGCTGAGGGCGGCCTGTCCGGAAGGGTTCGAGCCGGATGCCGATCTGCTCGCCGCGGTCCAAGGGCGTTGCACCATCCTGCGCGATCCGCAGGAAGCCGCCGAGGGGGCCGATCTGATCGTCACCGACGTCTGGGCCAGCATGGGTCAGGAAGAGGAGCAGACGAAACGCGAGGCCCTGTTCGCGCCCTTCCAGGTTGACGATGCCGTCATGTCGCGGGCCGCGCCCGACGCACTTTTCATGCACTGTCTGCCGGCACACCGGGGAGAGGAGGTCTCCGCCTCCGTGATCGACGGTCCCAGATCCGTGGTCTGGGATGAAGCCGAGAACCGTCTCCACGCCCAAAAGGCGCTGCTGGAATTTCTCCTGCTGCCGCAAGGGTGACAGGCGCCAAGCCCTGGTGTATACCGAGCGCACGTGGGTTTTTCGCCGCAATGCACGCCCCGCGCACGCCGGGCCGGCGTGGCGCCTCCTCGCCGTAGGGGTCGCTACGCCTCGTCGGCGCGCCTTGTCCCGACGCGCGCGTGACGCACCCTGCTGACCGAAAAACCCACGTGCGCTCGGTATAACTTGCCGTTTCCGCTGGCTCGACGCGACCGCGCACGTCCGAACCTACGCCTCGCCGAGGATGCCCCGTGAGACGTTCCGCATTCCTCTTTGTCCTGCTGCTGGGCATCGAATCTGCTCAGATCCTGCCCGTATGCGCCGCGACGCGCTATGTCACGGACTCGCTCGAGGTCACCTTGCGCACGGGCGAGAGCAACCGCTATCGCATCATCCGCATGCTGTCGAGCGGCACGCCGGTGGAGGTCGTCAGCGTCAACAAGGCGACCGACTATGCGCGCGTGCGCACCGAGGACGGGACGGTCGGGTATGTGCTCGAGCGTGAGCTGCAAGACGAGCCTGCTGCGCGCAACCGCGTCATCGAGCTCGAGAAACGCTTGGTCGAGCTTCAGGGGGAACCGGACACGCTGGCCGCGAGGCTCGGGGCACTGCAGACGGCGTACGACCGGCTCGATGCCGACTTCCAGGTGGTGCAGCGCGAGAAGCTGCGGCTCGAGCAGGAGCTGGCCACCATTCGCCATGCCTCGACCAATATCCTCGACATCACCAGCGACCGAGAGCGTCTGCGCATCCAGGTCAGCGAGCTCACGCGCGAGCGCGCCGATCTCGAGCAAGCCAACCGCGACCTCGGCAATCGGACCAACCAGCGCTGGTTCATGATCGGCGCCGGGGTCATCCTCATCGGCGTGCTGATCGGCTTGTTTTTGCCGCACCTGAGCTTCCGTCGTCGGCGCGGGTCCTGGGGGTCGCTCTGAAGCGCGACGTGCTCCGGCCCTGCGCAGCGGCGTCGTTCGGTGCGTCGAGGGTTGTGCGAAGCGGGGCGCCTGGCCCGGTCGGAGGAGGTCGAGGTGCCCGGTCAGAGGATGAGCCGGCCTGTGCTAGACTCCCGGCGAAGGCGAGTCCGATTCCAACTCCGAAGGGGTCTTCATGTTAAGAGAGTGGTCCGATATCTACAGCATCGGCATCGAGGAGATCGACCGACAGCATCAAGGCTTCTTCGCCGCGTCGCATCAGCTCTACGAAGCGATCCTGGACCGCGAGGCCAAGACCGGCGTGATCGAGGCCGTCGCTTTCATGCGGGCCTACGCCGAGACCCATTTCTCCACCGAAGAAGACTTCATGCGCCGGCACGACTATCCGGATCTCGACGCGCACCTGAGACAGCATGTCGCCTTCATGCTGCGCTTGGATGCGCTGGAAAACGACCTGCGGACCTTTGGTCCCGGTCAGGAGCTGGCGGATCGGGCCTTGGAGATGACCCAGGATTGGTTGATCGATCATATCGCCGACGAGGATGTCCTCTACGCCCTGCATGTGAAGGCGGGCGAGCTCGGTGATTATCCGGCCGGACATCGGGAGCAACCGACGATCGGGGATCGGTAGCCGCGGAGCCTGCAGCAACGCGGGTGCCCCGACCCCGCTGCCGGCGCCTGTCGTGTCCTGCGTTGTCGGGCCAGCCCTGTTCCGATCGAGCTGCCCCGACGGCCCACGTCACGAAGACGCGGCGCCGCCGGAGCTGACCGGGCAATCGGTCAGGATGCCTTATCGACACCCTCCGAGGCAGCCGCATCCGGGGCCGGCGTCTCGGGGGCCGCCGCTTTCGCCTTCCCCGTGCTGCGGCAGTGGCTTGTGACCTCGATGCCGTCCTTTCGTGTATAACCGGCTTGCCAGCGGCATGCCTCGGTCGTCGTGCATACCGCTTCTTCCAGGCCCTTGCACGCGGATGCGGCGAAGACCGAGCCGCTGAGCGCGAAGGCGATCGTCACTGTTGAAAGTGCAAAGGCCGAGAGAGAGCGAATCGTCGTGGGTTGCATGTAGGCAGATCCTCGTTTGCGGTTTGGTGATGGCACGCTGCCGATGTAAACGTGGCGTGCTCATGAACGATAGAACCAAATCGTACACAAATCAAGGATGCTTGTGCGAAGGCGAAGCCGAAGGCGGAGCAGTTCAGAGATTCCGAAACCGTCCTAAACCGCGCCCAGCGCAGTATGCGAAATTTTTGGATGGGATCAGCCTGGGCAGACTTGACGACCGTTGGAGCCGGCGCGGTTTAAGATATTAATAAATATATTATTTTAAAACGCGTCCCCACTAAGGGCCGTGGGTGCACCAAACGTCGAGCTCACTCGAAAGCTAGCACCTCGCTCTGGACGCGGTTTAGGTTTCAGTATCCCAGCGATCCAGCAGCGAGCGGATCCGTGCGATCGCATCGGGAATCGCGGCCTCGACTGCCGGTGTCAGGCGGTCGCCCCAGCCGACGAACGCGGGCTCGATGCCGACCAGTGCGCGCTGGAGCGGGAGCGTGTCGGTGAGGCGTGCGATGTCCATCAGGTCGGAGAGACTGACCTCGTGGACGGTCTTGGCGTTGACGCTGAGCTGGCGATCCATCGCCTCGCCCTCGAAGACTCTGACGCTGCCGGGCGGTTCGCCCATCGTCGCGGCATCCACGACGATCAGTCGCGGAGAGTCCCCGATCGGCAACGCGAGCGTGAAGCTCAGGGTCCCGCCGTCGATGCACACGAGGGATGCGTCCGGACCGCTGTCCTGCTCGAGTCGGCGGACCACTTCGGCGCCGACCGCCTCGTCGGTCATGAGGACATTGCCGAGGCCGAGGATGAGGGTGGTTGGTTGCACGGCGTTGAACCTTCTGCCATTGGTGGTTGATCTTCCGATCGTTTGATCTGAGTCCTTGCAGGGGTGCGCGGTGCGGCTTAGCCTGCCGTGCAATGATCGACTTCCCTTGAGGGCTTGTCCATGTGTCTCGGTATTCCGATGCAGATCCAGTCCGTCGACGGCTTCCTGGCCCGTTGCACGGCGAAAGGCGCGGAGCGCGAGGTCAATCTCTTCATGCTGCAGGACGACACGATCGGTGTCGGCGACTATGTGGTGGTCCATCTGGGCCACGCGATCAGTCGCATGAGCGAGGAGGAGGCGGCCGCGGCCTGGGAGATCTATGACGCGATCCTGGCGGCGCAGGACGGCGACCGGGTCGAGCTTTGACCCGGCGGGCCGGGGTGCCCGAGCGGGCAACCCGACCGCAGTGCGGACTTAAACCGCGCCCTGTGCGGTATGCGATGTTTTTGGATGGGATCGGCCCCGGCAGTTTTGACGACCGCTGGAGTCGGCGCGGTTTAAGATATTAAAAAATATATTATTTTAAACCGCGTCCCCACTAAGGGCCGTGGATGCACCAAACGTCGAGCCCACTCGAAAGTGAGCATCTCGCTCTGGGCGCGGTTTAGCCCAAGAATGCCTCGGCCAGCGTGTACTGATGCTCGGCCTCGGATGTCTCGGGCGCGTCGTCGTCCTCGATGAGGGTGCAGTTGACGGCCATGCGTGCCTGCATGGCGGCCTTCCATGCGCGGTTTTGTTTCTCGCTCAGGAGCGCGTCGGGCGTCAGGGCGGCTGCGGCGGAGGCGGCGACGAAGTGATCGGCCTGCGCCAGCCAGTCGGTGTCCTTGCCGCAGGCGGTGTAGGTCTTGGTGGCATACGCCTTGGCCGCCTTGAAGGCGTCTTCAAGCTCGCCGGGGGCGACCTGATTACGCATCCCGACCTCGATGGCGCGATTGACCCGCTCGTCCTTGCTCAGGCGTATGACGTGCTGGGCGAAGCGGGAGCCGAGAATACGTTGCTGCTGCGCGTCGAGTCCGTTGAGGGCGTCGCGCAGCGCGTGGTCGTTGTTGATCTTGGGCATCGGGAAGCTCCTCGGCCTGTCGGTGGACCGGCCGGGTGGTGTGCCGGCTCGGCAAAGATCGGTCGCGATGCGGACCGAAACCGTTCTCGGGACGTGCGGCGCACCTGGTATCCCAGTCGCGCCCACACGCTGTGGTGATCAGCGTTTCTCCATATCACCAAATTCCAATATACACTGCATTGACTTGCATCACTCTGTCAGGGCCTATGAATCGCACCGTCTTCTTCGTCTCAGAGAGCACCGGCATCACCGCCGAGACGCTCGGCCACAGCCTGTTGTCGCAGTTCGATACCATCGACTTCGAGCAGGTCTACATGCCCTACATCAACACCGACCTGCGCGCCAAGGCGTTGACGCAGCGGATGCAGGAGGCTGCAGACCGCGACGGGGTTCGCCCGGTCGTCTTTGCAACCATGCTCAACAACGAGATCCGCGAGATCCTGCAAAGCGGCAACTGCTACTACGTCGAGCTCTTCGAGGGTTTTGTCGAGCCGCTCTCCGTGGAGTTGGGCGTGCCGCCGAGCCGCAAACCCGGACGTAGCCACGCCATCACCAAGCCGAGCTATTACACCAAGCGGATCGAGGCGATCAATTTCGCCATGGCCAACGACGACGGGATCCGGCCGGATAATTTTCATCGTGCGGACGTGGTCTTGATCGGTGTCTCGCGCTCGGGCAAGACGCCGACCTGTCTCTATCTCGCCATGCATTACGGTCTGCGCTCGGCGAACTATCCGGTCACCGAGGAGGACTTCGAGCGCGGGGATGTCCCCCAGTTGGTGTGGGATTGCCGTCATAAGCTCTTCGCGCTCACCATCGATCCGCAGCGCCTGCAGCTGATCCGCGAAGAGCGTCGCCCCGGCAGTGGCTACGCGTCTTTGGAGCGTTGTCAGGAGGACATCCGGATGGCGACTCAGATCTACAAGCGACTTCAGATCCCGGTCCTCAACACCACCAGTCAATCGATCGAGGAAATCTCCTCGCACATCATCAAGGCGCTGCGCGGGAGCGGGGAGCGCTGAGGTTGCGCGGGTGGTTGCGGCGACCGTTCCTCCCACCCATAATGCGCGGGTTTTTGCCGCTTGCGGGCGGCCGACCTGCGGATAGGACGACAGAGCGATGAAGATCGGAATTCCCTTGGAGACTGCCTCCGGCGAGACCCGCGTGGCCTCGATCCCTGAAGTGGTCAAGAAATTGATCGGTAAGGGTTTCGAGGTAATGGTCGAGGCCGGTGCCGGGTCGCGTGCCGGCTACCCCGACGCGGATTACGCGGCGGCGGGTGCGCAGCTGACCGACCGCGCGGGTGCCTTCGATGTCGATCTCCTGCTCAAGGTTCGTCGCCCCGATGCAGCGGATGTCGAGGCGCTGCGTCCGGGCGGGCTCTATATCGGTCTGTTGGAGAACTGCGGCGAGGACGAGATCCTCTCGGCGATGCTCGCCAAAGGGATGCGTGTCCTCGGCATGGAGCGGATGCCGCGCACCTCGCGCGCCCAGTCCATGGATGCCCTGTCCTCGCAGAGCAACATCGCAGGCTATCGCGCGACCATCGAGGCGGCGGCCCGCTACGGCCGTTTCCTACCCATGATGATGACCTCCGCCGGCTCCGCCAAACCGGCCCGGTTCGTCGTCTTGGGTGTGGGTGTCGCCGGGCTGCAGGCAATCGCCACCGCACGCCGTATAGGCGCCGACGTTTATGCCTACGACGTGCGGCCCGAGACCCACGAGCAGATCCGCTCCCTAGGCGCCAAGCCGATCGAGCTGGACCTGGGTGAAAGCGGTGCCGGCGAAGGCGGTTACGCCAAGGAGCTCTCCGAGGAGGCGAAGGCCAAGCAGCAAGCCGCCTTGAGCGACCAGCTCGCCAAGGCCCACGTCATCATCACTACGGCCCTGATCCCCTGTCGTCCGGCCCCGGTCCTGGTCACGGAGGAGGTCGTCAAACGGATGCGGCCGGGCTCGGTCATCGTCGATCTGGCCGCAGCCAATGGCGGCAACTGCCCCCTGACGGTCGCGGGCGAGATCGTCGAGCGCCACGGCGTGACCCTTGTCGGTTTGACCAACTTTCCCGCCTTGGTCCCGGCGGATGCGAGCGCCTTCTACGCCCGCAACCTCGCCAATCTGATCGAGATCATGTTCACCCCGAGCGAGTCCGGTCCGGTCCTCAAGGACCTCGCCGAGGACGACATCACGGCGGCCATGCTCGTGCAGCCCGCGGCCTGAGATCGGTCCGAGACATCGAGCCGCAAAGGCAGCTTTGCGGTTCAATCGCCTTTTCTGCGATGACTGACCACGGATCATCGGCAACGCGCCGCTGTTCAAGGTCCAACCGGAGTTACCCCTATGCCCGAGGCACTCGATCCCTCGCTCGTTGCCCTTTATGTCTTTATTCTGGCCTGCTTCATCGGCTACTCGGTGGTCTGGGGCGTCACGCCCTCGCTGCACACCCCGCTGGTGGCGCTCACCAACGCCATCTCCGGCATCGTCCTGGTCGGCGCCCTGCTCGTTGCCGGTGATCCCGAGGCGGGGCTCTTCACCCGGTTCATCGGCTTCATCGCCGTGCTCCTGGCGTCCATCAATGTCTTCGGCGGCTTCCTGGTGACACACCGGATGCTCTCGATGTTCAAGAAGAAAAAGTAAGGACAGGCCGTCATGACGCTCTCGGTTAATCTTCAGGCGGTGGCCTATCTGGTCTCCGCCGTACTCTTTATCCTGGCCCTCAAGGGCTTGACCCATCCGGCATCGGCCCGGCGCGGCAACCTCTACGGTATGCTCGGCATGCTGATCGCCGTCGTCGCGACCCTGATGGGCGATCAGGTCCAGTCCTACGGATTCATCATCGTCGGGATGACCCTCGGTGCCGTCATCGGCGTCGTCGTGGCCCTGCGTATCCAGATGACCGCCATGCCGCAGTTGGTCGCCGCCTTGCACAGCTTCGTCGGTATGGCCGCTGTGCTGGTGGCCATCGGGATCTTTCTGACAAAGCGCAGCGCAGGCGAGCTGAACGCACTTCTGATGGGCGAGATCTCCGCCGGCGTGGTCATCGGCGCCATCACCTTCACCGGATCGGTCATCGCCTTCGGCAAGCTGCAAGGTCTGTTGAGCGGCAGCCCGGTCAAGTTCAAGGGCCAGCATCTGCTCAATGCGCTGTTGGGGATCGCGACCCTCGCCCTGGCCGTGCATTTCGCCATGACCGGCAGCTTGCTCTCGCTGACCCTCATGACGTTGCTTGCATTCACCCTCGGTGTGACCCTGATCATCCCGATCGGCGGGGCGGACATGCCGGTCATCATCTCGATGCTGAACAGCTATTCGGGTTGGGCCGCGGCCGCAACCGGTTTCACCTTGCACAACAACCTGCTCATCATCGTCGGCGCACTGGTCGGCTGCTCCGGCGCGATCCTCTCCTACATCATGTGCAAGGCGATGAACCGCTCGATCATCAACGTCGTCTTCGGCGGTTTCGGCTCGGACAGCAGCGGTGCGGACAGCGCGGGCGCGGTCGCCGCCGAGAAGGGTGTGAAATCGGCCGCGGTCGAGGACGCCGTTTACTGGATGGAGGATGCCAACCGCGTCATCATCATCCCGGGCTACGGCATGGCCGTCGCGCAAGCCCAGCATGCCCTGAAGGAGTTGATGG
Organism: Thiocapsa sp.; assembly: GCF_018399035.1. Lineage (GTDB taxonomy): Bacteria > Pseudomonadota > Gammaproteobacteria > Chromatiales > Chromatiaceae > Thiocapsa. The sequence continues at coordinate 3,316,822 of NZ_CP073760.1, read as the reverse complement.
AGCACCTGGAAGCCCGCGGCGTGGAGGTGAAGTTCGGCATCCATCCGGTCGCCGGCCGCATGCCCGGACACATGAACGTGCTGCTCGCCGAGGCCGACATCCCCTACGACCGCGTGCTCGAGATGGACGAGATCAACCCCGACTTCCCGAGCACCGACGTGGTGCTGGTCGTCGGCGCGAACGACGTCGTCAATCCCGCGGCCAAGGAAGACAAGACGAGCCCCATCTACGGTATGCCCATCCTGGAGGCCGGCCGAGCCCGTCAGGTCTACTTCCTCAAGCGCTCCATGCGTCCAGGCTATTCGGGCGTCGACAATCTGCTCTTCTACCAGGAGAACACCTCGCTGGTCTTCGGCGACGCCAAGGACACCATCGAGGGGATGAACACCGCGTTGAAGGGTGGCGGGCACTAAGCCCGAGCCGGCGCCCCGCACGGGATGCGGGGCCGGCTTTCCGGGCGCCTCGTTCCCGGCTAGACTCGAACGAGGCGCGTGTCGGCAAGTGCGGTCGACAACGAGGTGGACTCGGTGGAAGCCAGACGACTCCGAACGCTCGACTCGCCTATGCGCTCGACGCCGGCGGCTATCGCATCATCTTCTCAGCCGAATACCCGCCCGTTAAGTCACCCGGACGCGTCCGGGTGCCGCCGTTCGATGCCGTCGAGATCGATCTGGGCTCGCCGCTCGGCGACGATTGCCTGTGTCGCCCGCCCTTACCAGGTGAGATTCAACTCCGCACGGACGAAGTAGGATTCGTCGCGCCGGTTCTCGGCGTAATAGTCCCCCGGCCAGAGGTACTCGGCGACCAGGTGTCCGGCGACGTGCTTGCTGAGCTTGGTCCTGACCCAGATCGCAGCGAGATGTCCGCGGAAGCGGCTTTCTCCGCTGAGGTTGACCAACTGCGCCGGGGTGCGGGTGGTCATCTCGTCGGCCCAGAGTGCGTGATAGTCGACCGTGACCAAGGTGGTCGGGTGGGCCTGGGTGCCCCAGCCGAGATTCAGGCGGCTCAGGTTCGTCGCCTCGCCGACGCGGCTCTCCAGCGGCCACTGATAGATCATGAGCTCGCTCCATTGCGGCCAGCGCCCCCAGAGCGGGTCGAAGGCTTGGGTGCCGTCGCTGTCGGGGTCGTTGCCGGAGAGAAACTCGTAGCCGAGATGGAAACGGTTGGCGAGCGGATCATTCAGGCTGTAGGTGGCGCGTCCGTTGAACCCGAAGGCATCCAGATCTGCATTGTTGCGGGTACCCCACTGGTAGGCCGCCTCCGCACGCAATGCCCATTGGGGGAAGAGCTTCGATTCCGCACGCACGCCTGCGGTATAGGCCACACCCGAATCGGGCGGGGACGGGAAAGGTGCACCGTTGTTGACCCGAATGTTGCCCGGCGTATTGTCCGGCGTGCTGCTTTTATAGATCAGATAGCCGTCGAGGTCCGTGTCCTTGACCAGGCTCTTGTTGCGCGCGTAGAGGATGGCGCCGGTCTCGTATTGCTCGATCTGATCCTCGATCACCCCGTTCAGCGGGCTCGGGAAGCGCCCGGTGTCGGCGTCCTGATTGAGGTAGATGAGGTCGAGCGTGGTCCCGATGGACGCCAGTTGATAGGTCGCGCGGGCCGCATCGAAATAGATGGTCCGCGAGCCGTCGAGCGGCGTACCTTCGAGCACCAGCCAGCCGTTGCCGAGGATGATCTCCTGGCGGCCGAGTTTCACCGAGAGCGGCGAGCCGGCGATGTCCTTGAATGCGATATCGAGCAGATCGAAGAAGAGTCCGCCGCTGTACCAGGTTTCGAATCCCGGCACCGGCCATTGATTCTCCTTGGGCTTGTTGTAGTGACGGCCTTCCCACATGAGGCGCGCGGTGCCGACGATGTGGTCGGTCGGTGCGTAGATCCCCCAAATGCGCCCGCGATACCGCTGAAAGGTCCGGTCGGCGGTCGGGCTTTGGTCGTTCAATCCAACGTTGCCGATAAAGACTTGGCGTAGACGCAGATCCGCCCCCGGCTTGAAGCTCGAGACCGCATCGGTCTCTTGAGTGCCGGCCGAGGCGCCTGACGAAAACAGAGCGGCAGTGAATGCCGCCAGCCATGTCGATGCGTGTCTAGAAATCATCGTCCACCTTCTTCTCGTCCAGCGCCCAAAGGCGGTCCTCCGGGGTCACCTCGTCGCGCGCCGCGTTGCGACGCACGAGCCCGTAAATGATGCCGATCACGGCCATCGAGATGGCGCCGAAATAGGCCATAAGGACATACGGATCATCGATACCCAGCATCCCATGCGCTCCTGAATTGAATTGCGTCCGAGCTACGGTTGGTCCTGGTGCAAACGCGTTTCGTCGCCGCTCCTAAAGCAAACCCAGTCGACGCAATTTAAATAAAATTTAAAAGACTTAAACCGCGTCTGCTCCAAGATTCAGTGATGGCGGCAAGGCCGCAGCAATCCACAACCCTCTCATCGCCCGCCATGACGCGGTTTAATCGGGAAAACACCGTCGCAAATGGGCCTTATCCGGCGGTCGCGTCACCGCACTGACCAGGATCAAGGTCAGCAGGGAGGCCGGCAGGGCGATGATGATCGGGTCTACCGACGGCCAATTGGGATAATCCGCGAGCAGACTGGTCTTGCCGTCCGTGATCATCTGCACAAGTCCGATGGCGCTGGCCTCGCGTGCCTTGATGAAGGCCAGCCAGAAGAGCGAGACGCTCATGCCGACGGTCATGGAGGCGAGTGCGCCGGCGCGGGTCACGCGTTTGGAGATGAGTCCTCCGATGTAGGCCGGCAGGAAGCTCGCCGCACAGAGTCCGAAGAAGATCGCCGTGAAGCGGGCGATGACGTATTCCTGCCGCACCGTGTAGCTGATGGTCACGGCGATGATGAGTCCGACCAGGATGGCGAGACGCATCACCAGGATGCTCGGCTCGCGTTGATGCCCCTTGTCCGAGATGCGCTCGTAGAGGTCGCGTCCGGCGGCCGTGCCGATGGTGTGGAACTGGCTCGACATGGTGCTCATGGCGGCGGCGAGCAGGGCGAGGAAGAAGATGACGCTGAACCAATGGGGCATCGCCGCCATGATGAAGGCCGGGATGATCGTGTCTGCATCGCCCTTGGTGTAGGTCGCGGCGATGGAGCGGCCGGCGACCAGCTCGAAGGTCGCGCCGTCGCCGTCTTGTGCCGAGGTGCGCTCGCCGATAATCATGGGCGCGCGCGCCGGCGCCTGTGTCTTGGGGTTGAGGATCGACGTCCAGGTCCCGGATTCTCCCTGCTGCATCAGCTCGACCAGTGCGCGGTCCTTCTCGGCATTGATGACCTCGACGACCTTGCCCTGCAGCAGCGGGCCGTGCTGTGCGAACCAGGCGTTCGAGAGGCTGCCGACGACGAAAGGCGTTCCGACCATCAGCAGGATGAAGACGGCGCCGATCGGCACCGCCCGGTCAAGCTCGCGCCGGCTGCGCACCGTCATGAAGCGCACGACGAGTTGAGGTTGAGCGAGTACGCCGATCCCTACGCCGAGCACCAGCGCGGTGATGACGGTCCACCAGAGGTCGTAGGTGGGCGCGCCCCAGCCGAAGGCGGGCATCGCGGTCCAGCCCTGATGCCCCATCTGCGCGAGCGGTGCGGGTACCATATCCGCCATGTCGGTCAGGGTTTGGTGGGCCTCGGTGATGCCGCCCAGGCTCATGTAGGTAAAGATCAGTAGGAAGATCATGGCAAAGACCATGACAAAGCCCTGGAGTGTATCGGTGTACATCACCGCCTTGATGCCGCCGGGGATGACATAGGCAGCGGTGATGAGCGCGAAGATCAGAAGCGCGACCTCGAAATCGATCCCGAACTGGGTGGCTGCGAAGATGCTGCCCCCGGTCATGACCGCAGCCGAGTAAAGCGGCATGAAGAGAAAGATCAGCGCGCCGGCGAAGATCTGGATGCCGCGACTCTGGTAGCGTTGGCCCAGCAGCTCGGGAAAGGTGTGGGCGCCGAGATGATGACCGAGTCGCCGTGTGGGCTCGCCCAAGAAGATGAAGGCGATCAAGATCCCGAACCCGATGTTGAGCACGGTAAGCCACAGCAGACTCATGCCGAAGAGTCCGGCCACCCCGCCGAAGCCGACAATGGCCGCGGTCGAGATGAAGGTGGCCCCGTAGGAGACCGCCATGATGATCGGGTGGGCGGAACGCCCGCCGACCAGGAAGTCCGCCGCCGAGCGGGTGCCGCGATAACCGAGCCAGCCGAGATAGCCGGTCGCGAAGAGGTAGACCAGAATGACGACGATGTCGACCCAGCCTACGGAAGAATGCCCCGTCATGAGTGCCCCTCAGGTTACCGAAACAGTCGTGGTTGTCTTGTCAGGACGCGCGGGGGCGAAAAATAACCTGGACGTTCGTATCGTTATATAGATCCAGCGCAGTTAAACGGCTGTTTTGACCCCCTCATGAGCAATCGTTGATCTTTCGATGACCAGGAGAGCCCGTTCGTGGAGAGTTTCAAAGTCGTACGCCCCGAGTTTCTGAACCATTACGGCTATCTGTTCGGGGGCTTTTTGTTGAAGTGGGTCGACGAGATCGCCTGGATCGCGGCCAGCCGCGATTATCCCGGCTCCCGTTTCGTCACCATCGCGATGGATCGCGTGGAGTTTCACCGCAGCGTAAAGCAGGGTGCGGTGTTGCGCTTCGACGCACTCGAGAGCTGTCGCGGCAACACCTCGATCAGCTACTCGGTCCACGTCTTCGCCGATGATCTGACGACCGGCAACGAGGAGCCGATCTTCACGACCTGCATCACCTTCGTGCGGGTCGACGAGCAGGGGCGGAAGATTCCCTTGTCTCGGCCCGGCACCTGAGAGGCTGCAGGGGGGGCGTGCCGGCTCCTTACTGCGGGCGGTCCTCGCGCAGGTAGGGCAGGATGGCGTCGCGAATCGCGTCGGAGAGACTCGAAGCGGGCGTGCCGTCCCGATTGATCTGGAGATGGATGGTTTTCGCGGTTGCGGCGAGCGTCCCGTCATCTGCCTCGAAGCGATAAGCCACGGCAAACGAGCGGGTGCGGATCTCCTCGATCGCCAGCGTGACCTCAACCCGATCACCCTGGCCGAGCGGTCGGTGATAGTCTGCCTCGGCGTGCACGAGCGGGAGCAGGATTTCGTCGTCTCGGATGAGGCGCTCGAGCGGGAGTCCGAGCTGCGCCATGAAGGCCTCGTAGGCATCGTGTGCATGGCGGAAGAGGTGGCCGAAAAACAGCCGCCCGGCCGCGTCCGTGTCGTGCAGGCGGACACTAAAAGTGTAGGCGAATTGGATTGGATCCATGTCTGACTCCGGGGGCTTGCGGCGATGATCGATTTTAACGAGGGGCCGATGACGGCGCGTCCGGTCGACTTGCCCGCGACCGACGGCGTGCGACATGATTGGGGCACGATCAGATTCGAGGAACCGCAGTGAGATCGCTCGCAATTCAATCGCTCGTCGTCCTGGCCGCCTGTGTCGGGGTACTTTCGGCACCGCCCCTGTTTGCTCAAACCAAAGGCGATCCCGAGATCGGTGCGACCATCGCGGCGCGCGTCTGTGTGGCCTGTCATGCCGAGGACGGGGCCAGTCCGATGCCCAACACGCCTCGGCTGGCCAGCCAACATGCGACCTATCTCGTCAAGCAGATGAAGGACTATCGTGCCGGGCGGCGTACCAGCCAGGTCATGGGCAATTTCATCGGCGGACTGACCGACGAGGAGATCCCGCACGTCGCCGCCTATTATGCCGCTCAGGAGGCGATCCCGGGCGTGGTGACGGATCCTTCGCTGCTGAAGCTTGGCCGACGAGTGTACGACGACGGCAATCCGGGCAGCGGCGTACCGGCCTGCTCCGGTTGCCACGGCGACGAGGGCGAAGGTACGCGTCGCTTCCCTCGGCTCGCCGGTCAGGACGTCGGCTATACCCTCGAGCAGATGCGCCTTTATGCCGTCGGCGAGCGGACCAACGACCGAGGGCTCATGCAAACGGTGGCCGATCGAATGAGCGAGGCCGAAACCCTGGCCGTGGCCCAATACATCGCCAGCCTGATGGTCCTCGAAACGGAGGAGGAATGAACGCCATGATGACCCGTCTCGTCGGCCTCGGAGCCCTCGTACTCGTGCCCGGCCTCGCCTCGGCATCTCCGCCGGCACAACCCCATGCGCCCGGCATCGAATCGCCCGGCTATGTCTGGAACGCGCCCAACGAGGATCAGATGATCGCGCTGGCCCATCGCGCCGACCCCGCGAACGGTGAGGAGGCCTATGCCGTCTGTCGCGGCTGCCATCAGGCGGATGGCTCGGGTCGCGGCGACGCCCTCTATCCGCAACTGGCCGGCCAGCATGCAACGGTCTTGATCAAGCAGATGGTCGACGTGCGCGCCGGGCGGCGGGACAACCCCAAGATGCACCCCTTCGTTGCCGAGTGGGTGGTGTCCCCCGAGGAGGTCGCCGACATCGCCGCCTATCTGTCGCAGCTCCCGATTCCACCGACCAATCTCAAAGGCGACGGCACGGCCCTGGCGCGCGGCCAAACCCTCTACGAGAAGGACTGTGCGACGTGCCACGGCGCGCAGGGCGAGGGCGATGCCGAGGAGTTCTACCCCCGTGTCGCGCATCAGCACGTCAGCTATCTCGACCATGAGTCCAAGCTGATTCGCGACGGCGGGCGACGCAACGCCAACCCGGAGATGGTCAAGGCGATCAAGGGGTACAGCGACACGGATATCGCGGCGGTCAGCGACTATATGTCCCGCCTATCGGCTGAATCGCGTCCCGAGTGATCGGTGATGTGTCGAGGATGGACGCGGATCGGTGGACCCTGCGAATGCCTGCAAGGCGTGGGGCGACTTAAATCGCCCCTTGCACTCTGCTCGTTGTCGTTGTCGTCCGAAATCCGATTACGACAACGACAACGACAACGGAAAAGTGCTCGTGACACCGCTCACGCGGTGTCACGCCTCTCCCGGCGCTCCGCGCCACATGCCACCTTGGTCGCGGTAATGCACGAGGTCTGTCCGTTGAAATAACGCGGTCTACAGCCGACAACGACAACAATCTCGGTCGACGCCAGGGGGCGCATTCGCATGGGTCAGCTTTTCCGCATCACCGGTTTCGTTGCCTATATCGGCATGCTCTTTCTCAATGCCTTCGTGGACTTGGGTCACAAGATCATCATCCAGAACACGCTCTTCAAGACCTATGACGGCGATGCCCAGATCCTGCTGACGGCGATCGTCAATGCGCTGATTCTGCTGCCCTTCGTGCTGTTGTTCACGCCGTCCGGCTACCTGGCCGACCGTTTCCCCAAGCATCTGGTGATGCGCGCGAGCGCCTGGGTGGCGGTCGCCGTCACGCTCGCCATTACGGGCTTCTATTATCTGGGCTGGTTCTGGGCGGCCTTCGCCATGACCTTCCTGCTGGCGATGCAGAGTGCCTTCTATTCACCGGCCAAATACGGCTACATCAAGGAGTTGGTCGGCAAGGAGGCGCTGGCATCCGCCAATGGTTGGGTCCAGGCGACGACCACGACGGCGATCCTGGCGGGGATCTTCTTCTTTTCGGTCCTGTTCGAGGGTCGCCTGGCCGGCCTGAGCTACAGCACGCCGGACGAGGTGATGGGGATGATGGCCCCGCTCGGCTGGGTACTGGTCGCGGGTGCCTTGATCGAGGTCATGCTGGCCTACCGTCTGCCCGCACTTGCGCCCGGTACCGAGATGCGATTCGTCTGGCCGGATTACGCCAGCGGTCGTTATCTGCGCAACAATCTGCACGCCGCGTGGGACAACCAGGTGATCTGGCTCTCGATCGTGGGGCTGGCGATCTTTTGGTCGATCGCGCAGGTCATCCTCGCCGCCTTCCCGGCGTTCGCGAAAGAGACCCTCGGCGAGACCAACACGGTGGTGATCCAGGGCGCGCTCGCTTGCTCGGGTATCGGCATCATCCTGGGCTCGGTCCTGGCCGGGCGGGTCTCGCGCAATCATATCGAGACCGGTCTGATCCCGGTCGGCGCGCTCGGCGTCGCGGCGGCGCTCTTTGTCCTGCCGGGTCTGGGATCGGCCTGGGCGCACGGGTTGAACTTCCTGTTGCTCGGTTTCCTCGGCGGCGTCTTCCTGGTGCCGCTCAATGCCCTGATTCAGTTCAATGCCGGCGAGCAGGGTCTCGGGCGGGTCCTCGCGGCCAACAACTTCATCCAGAACATCGTGATGCTGAGCTTTCTCGGGCTCACGGTGCTCGCGGCCTATCTGCACATCGGCGGTCTGACAGTGATGCTCGCGCTCGCCGTCGTCGCGCTTTGCGGGGCCATCTATACCCTTTATCAGTTGCCCCAGTCGATGGTGCGCTTCCTGATGGCGAGGGCCATGTCGACCCATTATCGGCTCGACGTCATCGGCTTGAAGAACATGCCGGCGCAGGGCGGCGTGCTGATGCTCGGCAACCATATCAGTTGGGTCGACTGGGCGATGGTGCAGATGGCCAGCCCGCGGCCGGTGCGCTTCGTGATGGAACGGGTGATCTACGAGCGCTGGTATCTGCGCTGGTTCCTGGACTTCTTCGGCGTGGTGCCCATCTCGGGCGGGCGCAGTCGCGAGGCGATCGCGACCGTCGCGCGATTGCTCGACGCCGGCGAGGTGGTGTGCGTCTTTCCGGAAGGCACCATCAGCAAGAACGGGCAGCTCTCCGAGTTCAAGCGCGGCTTCGAGAAATCCGCCCGCGCCGCCACGTCCGGCGTCATTCTGCCCTTCTATCTGCGCGGTCTATGGGGGAGCCGCTTCTCCTACGCCAAGGAGAAGCTCAAGGCCAGTCGCCGCGAGGGTCGGACCCGCGACGTGCTGGTCGCCTTCGGCCAGCCGCTGCCGCGCGAGGCGAGCGCGGAGCAGGTCAAGCAGGCGGTCTTCGAGCTGTCGGTGACCTCCTGGCAGACCCACATCGCGACCCTGCCGACCCTGCCCGCGGCCTGGCTTGCGGCGGCGAAACGGCGTCTCGGCGAGGTGGCCGTGATCGATTCGATCGGGACTCGCCTGACCAATCGGCGCCTGATCGCGGCGGTCCTGCTGTTCGCGCGTCGGATCAAGCGTCTCGCCCCCGAGCCGGCCGTCGGCATCCTGCTGCCCGCGAGCAGCGCCGCGGTCATCGCCAATCTGGCGGCGTTGCTCGTCGGCAAGCAGGTGGTCAATCTCAACTACACCGCGAGCAGCGAGGCGTTGGTGGCCGGGATGCGCAACGCCGGCGTGCGCCATGTCGTCACCTCGGATCGCTTCCTCGCCAAGCTGCAACAGCGCGGGATCGACCTGGACGCAGCCTTCGCCGAGACGACGCTCCATCCGATGGAGGGGTTGCGTGCCGAGATCGGCAAGGCGGAGGCGCTGGCGCTTCTCGGCATCGGCATGCTCCTGCCCGCTAGTGTTTTACTCCGGCTGTTCGGGCGGCCCGGTCGCCCCGACGACACCGCCGCCATCCTCTTCTCCAGCGGCAGCGAGGGCACGCCCAAGGGGATCGAGCTCAGCCATCGCAACATCATGGCCAACGTGCGGCAGATCTCGGATGTGCTCAACACCGAGCCGGAGGATCTCATCCTCGCCAACCTGCCGCCCTTCCATGCCTTCGGCCTCACGGTGACCACCTTCCTGCCGCTGCTCGAAGGCATCCCGATGGTCTGCCATCCGGATCCGACCGACGCGGTCGGCACCGCCAAGGCGATCGCCCGCTATCGTGCGACCGTGTTGTGCAGCACCTCGACCTTCCTGCGGCTCTATATCCGCAATCAGCGCGTCCATCCCCTGATGCTTCAGTCCGTACGTGTGGTGGTCGCCGGTGCCGAACGGCTTGCCCCGGAGGTCCGCGATGCCTTCGCACTCAAGTTCAACAAACCCATCTACGAAGGCTACGGTGCGACCGAGACCACGCCGGTCGCCAGCGTCAACGTCCCGGATGCACTCGAGACCGAGACCTGGAAGATCCAGGCCGGCTCGCGTCCCGGTACCGTGGGTCTGCCGCTACCCGGCACCAGCTTCCGCATTGTCGATCCGGAGAGCTTGCAGACCCTGCCGCCGGGCGAGGACGGGCTGATCCTCATCGGCGGCGTCCAGGTGATGAAGGGCTATCTCAACGACCCGGCAAAGACTGCGGATGTCGTCGTCGAGCTGGACGCTCAGCGCTGGTATAAGACCGGCGACAAGGGCCATCTGGACCCGGATGGCTTCCTCACCATCGTCGATCGCTACTCGCGCTTCGCCAAGCTGGGAGGGGAGATGATCAGCCTGGGCGCGGTCGAGGATCAGGTCCGCCGCATCCTCGGCCAACCCGAGCTGGAGCTGGCCACCGTCAACCTGCCGGACGAGCGCAAGGGCGAGCGCATCCTGCTCCTGGTCGCCGGCGAGATCGACGCCGATGGCCTGCGCAAACGTCTGATCGAGGCCGGGATGAATCCGTTGAGCATCCCCGCCGAGGTGCTGCAGGTCGAGGCGATCCCCAAGCTCGGCAGCGGCAAAACGGATTTCGGCGCGGTGAAGCGGCTGGCGTTGGCGGCTTGAGGCGGCGAGCCCCGGGATCGGCGACGTGCAGTCGACGATGGAATCATCTTCGAAGCCTGGAATAGAGCGATGGCCAGTATCACGATCCGCAACCTCGACGATTCCATCAAGACAAAGCTGCGCATGCGTGCGGCCAGTCACGGGCGTTCCATGGAAGACGAAGCCCGCACCATCCTGCGCGCCGTGCTCGGTCAGGAGACGGCCCCCGGAACCAATCTGGTCCAGTGCATTCGTGCCCGATTCGGACCCCTGGGTGACGTCGACCTCCCGCAACCGGACCGCGAATGCATGCGTGAGCCGCCCGGTCGAGCCGGTTGAGTCGTCGGTGATTGTCCTCAAAACGGTTGATCCGTGGCAGCCCTAACCCAGCAGAGCCGGAACCAAGAAACGTCGTCGAAAGCTCTGCGCGATGTCGTTGTCGTAATCGGATTCCGGACGAACACGACAACGACAACGACAACGACAACGATAAATTCCGTGACGGTTTGTTCAAGACTTGCGGCTCAAGGGCCTAATGTTGTCCATGGCCGGCGACGGGAGCAAGCCCAGACCTCTGAGCTATACTTAAAGTGGGAATAGAGGACAGGAGGACTGCCATGAAAACCAGAAGCAAAGCGATTGGCGAAGCGGTCCCGCGTCGGGAGGCGACACTCTTCGACGAGATGGATCGCGCATTCGACGACTTGATGCCGGGCGGCCCGCAGCGCGGTTGGCGCCACGGCTGGATGCACCCGTTCCGTGAGATGTGGCCGGAGTGGGCGCGCCTCGAGCAGGCGGTCGAGATGACCCCGAAGGTCGACTTGATCGACCGCGAAGAGGAGCTTGTGGTGCGCGCCGAGGTGCCGGGCGTCGAGAAGCAGGATCTCGAGATCGAGCTGGTCGGCCAGGTGTTGACGCTCAAAGGCGAGCGCAAGCATGAGCAGACCGAAGAGAAGGGCACCTACTACCGGTCCGAGATCGCGCGCGGCAATTTCATGCGGTCGCTGCGACTGCCGGACAACGTGGACCTGGAGAACGCCAAGGCCGAGTTCAAGGACGGTGTGCTCGAGGTCCATCTGCCGAAGACCGAGAAGACGGAGCGTCGGCGGATCGAGGTTGGGTAATCGACAAGGCGCTTGGAGCGCCCGATCGCACACCATCGTGTGTGCGCCGACCGCCCCCGGTCATCCGCGAGAACGGATGCCGGGGGCGGTCTTTTTGCGGATGCGTTCGAGGCGGCTTCCATGACCCTGATTGATTCTTCCCCCGGACGGTTGGCCCTCGGTGTGCCCGTCGCCGTCTGGATCGGCCTCGGCAGCAATCTGCAGGGGCCGGAGCGGCAGGTGAGGGCGGCCCTCGCGGAGCTGGCCGCGCTGCCCGAAAGCCGTCTGCGGGCCGCCTCGCGCCTGTATCGGACCGCGCCCGTCGGCCCGCCCGGCCAACCCGACTACATCAACGCGGCGGCCCATCTCGAGACCCGGCTGGCGCCGCGGGCACTCTTGGCGGAGCTCCATCGGATCGAGCTGGCCCACGGGCGTCGTCGCGACGGTACCCGTTGGGGGCCGCGTATCCTGGATCTCGACATCCTCATCTACGGCGACGCGCGGATCGACGAGCCCGGCCTGACGATCCCGCACCCGGAGATGGCCCGACGTGCCTTCGTGCTGGTGCCGCTGGCCGACGTGGCGCCGCCCGATCTCGCGGTGCCCGGCGTCGGGATTTTGGCCGAGCTGCTTGAACGGTGCGAGCGCGATGGGGTGGAGCCCTTGGGTGATCAGGCGGCAGGCGTGAACCTGTCGGCGATCGGGTCGGGCGCCACCGGGCACCTCAAGGAGCCAAGCAAGAACAACGGGGGCCAATAGGGCGGGGCTCTCAAGCTCACCCCACTGGTCTTGTCCGGTCTGCGCTACCCTTGCGCGATGAGCGAGCCCTCTGCTGAGCATTCGGTTTCTCGGCAGTCGGGCCGGGGGTGGCTCGGCGCCGGCTTGATGTCCTCGGCACGGAGGCTTGTGCCGGGCAGCACGCAGTCCGCGACCTCGGGCTTCTCGCCCGTGAACATCCACTCGACGACATGGGCGAGCTGGTAAGAGATCAGCGGCGGGACCGCATCCCCGATGTGGCGGTACTGATTGGACAACGACACGCCGCCGAACCGGAATTGCTCAGGAAACCCTTGAAGGAGCGCCAGCTCCCTGAGGGTGCAGAGTCGATGCTGCTCCGGATGGCTGTAGCGGCCGTTGCCGACGTGTGCGCATTCGCGCTTGATCGTGACCGCCGGTCGGTTCCATGCCATGCGTCCGTAGACATCCGGGTGGGATCCGAAGTCCCGGGCTGCGACGCAGCGTTTCATCGCGGGCGTCATGAGGAGGTCAGCGTCTCGATGGTCCCGAAGATCGATCCACGAGCCTCCGTCGACAGGGATCGCATGCAGGCGAGCGAGCGTTGCGTCGTTCATCCCGGGCGAGACGTGGAAGGGATCCTCCGGGTGACGCTCTCCCGCAGACACCGGCGGCAGGTGACCGATGCCTCGGCGCACGTGGGTGGCCGTGCGCTCGACCTCGTAGCCGTGCCAAAGGTCTTCGAGGCCCTTCGCGCCGATCGGGAGGCGCGTTGCGATCACCAACGCGCGCTCCCGTCGCTGGGGTAGGCCGAATCTGTCCAGCATGTGGACTGTCGCCCGGACGTCGTAGCCCATCCGCTCAAGCCGCCGACGAAGCTCGCGGAAGTGATGCGCGAAGTTGCCCTTCAGGAGCTCTCGGGCGTTCTCCATGACGAGAACCCGCGGCCCGAGTGTGCGCACCCAGTGCGCCGTGCGCAGCACCAAGCTGTTGCGGTCGTCGTCATCCAGGTGATTGTTTGGATTTGCCCGAGAGAATCCGGTGCAGGGTGGGCACGCGGACAAGACATCCAGATCCTGCCCGCCGAGGAAGTCGCGCCTCGCCGCTTCGATCAGGGCATCGTCGACCCGGGCGAGATCGGTCGAGACCGGCGCGACACCGAGATTGATCCGAAACGTCTCGTTGCAGCCCGAGCGACCAATCCCGCTGCTTGGCTTGCCCCGTTCGCCGTCGAATGCGGCGACGACCCGGAACGACGGATGCGCGTGGAAGCCGTAGCTCATGCCACCGGCGCCCGAGAAGAGATCGATCAATGTGCGGCGGCGATTTTTGCTCGGGCGGAGAAGGGGCATCGACAAGACTTCCTGGTGGCGGACGAAAGAGCCTGGGTCAGGGCTGCAGGGCCCCTCGGGGTGGCGGCGGAGGAGACGAGCGATCAGGATGTCACCGACGATCGCTGTTGCAAGCCTCCCGACCACGCATGCCCGGAAGGTCTGCAGGGGATGTAGGTGCGCCTAAATCTGCACCGACATGCTGGTCATTCCTTTCCTGGACATCACTTAGGGCGTCCCGACACGGCTTACAGCCATGCACGGCCGGGTGTCTTGGTTCCCGGAAGTTGTCCTTAAAACCTCCAATTGCCGGATTCAGGTTGATGCCCCCCTGCATACGCGAGTTTCCCTATCGCCCCGACAGCAGTCCATTCTTCGAGACCCTTGTAGGCCGCGCTTGGCCCGTCTTTCTCGATAGTGGCCGGCCGGCGAGCACGCTCGGGCGCTACGATATCCTGACCGCCGACCCGCGTGTCACCTTGGTGACGCTCGGGGATCGGACCGAGATTCGAGACGCGCAGGGCGTGCGCAGCTCCCCCGCGGATCCCTTCGCGTTGCTGGACGCGGCGCTTGGGCCGCGGCGACCCCGCATTCCCGGTCTGCCCTTCCGGGAGGCGCGATCGGCTACTTCGCTTACGATCTTGCCCGGCGTCTGGAGCACCTCCCGAGTGTGGCCGAAGATGCGGAGGGAATCCCGGACATGGCCGTCGGGATCTATGACTGGGCGCTTGTGGTGGATCACACGCGCGGCTGTTCCCGGCTCATTGCGCAGGACGAGGCGTGTCTCGACGAGGTGTTCGAACGTTTGATTCGCGCCTTGTCCGCGGCGGATCCCGCGACCGGTGCCTTTCGGGTCCTGGCGCCCGTTCAGTCCAACCTGAGCCGCGCTCAGTATCTGAGCGCACTCGACCGCATCCGCCGTTACCTGCACGAGGGCGACTGCTATCAGGTCAATTTCGCACAACGCTTCGCTGCCCCGGCGCAGGGCGACGCCTGGCAGGCGTACAAGGGACTTCGGCGGCTGAATCCCGCACCGTTCGGGGCCTATCTGGCGACACCCGACTGCAGGATCCTCTGCTCCTCGCCCGAGCGCTTCCTGCGCGTGCGCGGCGATCGGGTCGAGACCAAGCCGATCAAAGGGACCAGACCGCGGGGAAGCTATCCCGCCGAGGATCGGATGCTCGCGGAGTCACTGCGCCGAAGTCCCAAGGATCGGGCCGAGAACCTCATGATCGTCGACCTGCTGCGCAACGATCTCGGCAAGGTCTGCGCCATCGGCAGTGTGCATGTCCCGACGCTCTTCGAAGTGGAGAGCTATACGCGGGTTCATCATCTGGTCAGCACGGTCCGCGGTCGTCTCGCCGAGGGGCGCAATGCGGTGGATCTCCTGCGGGCATGCTTCCCGGGCGGCTCCATCACCGGTGCGCCCAAGCTGCGGGCCATGGAGATCATCGAGGAACTGGAGCCACACCGTCGCGGAGTTTATTGCGGCGCCATCGGCTATCTCGGCTACGACGGGGCCATGGACACCAACATTGCCATCCGTACCCTGGTCCACTCCGCCGGTATCATCCGCCTCTGGGCCGGCGGCGGCATCGTGGCCGACTCCGACCCCGAGGCCGAGTATCGCGAGACCTACGACAAGGCGGCGCCCTTGTTGGAGCTTCTGGAACGGCTGCACACCGAACAAACGGGGCGTTGAGCTCGGCGGCGAGACCCGGACGAGTCTCTCGGATCAGGTATTGCCCGTAGCCGGGACGCCGCCGATCGCAACGCACCGATCGTTACTCGCCGCCTCGCGGGGCCATCCGACGCGATTCATCGAATCACATCGATGCGAGAGGCGAAACAATAACCGTTGTGGCGACGACTGTCGTCCACGACGACCATGACGCTCTTGTTCGTGGCGAGAGCGAGCTGTGCTTGGTCCAGCATCCGAAACCCTCTGACCGCATCCGTGAAGTGACCGCTGCAGCTGAAGCTCACCCAGTCGGCAAGGCACGCCGGCAACAGGTTCTGCGGATTGGAGCTCAAGGCGGCCATGCAGCCGCCGTAAGTGCTGTCGGCGGAGATCAAGACCCGATTGATCTGTGCCGTAACGACGGCCTCGGCGGCCAAGACCGAGCTGTTGGGTAAAACGGAAAGCAGAACAGCGGCGACGGCTGCTCTGTTGCTGATCGAAACAAAATTCATCGGTGCCCCCGGCATTTTGCCGTGTTTGAAGGCGTTGAAGCGCGGATAATGCTGTGCGTCGGCGCGTATCCCCAAACATGAACACACGGCGCCTGTTGCCCCGGGTTTCGCACCGAAACCCACACGACCCACTCCTCAAAGCATGGTTCCGAGTCCTTCGGTCTCGATTGGTGGCCCGATGTCCACAGGCTCCCGTTCCTGGTTTTGGTTCGGACACGGAGAATCGGCGTCGAGCTGGGTGCCGATCTCGATGACCTCGGTGGATGT
The DNA here is from genome assembly GCF_018399035.1 of Thiocapsa sp. Taxonomy (GTDB): domain Bacteria; phylum Pseudomonadota; class Gammaproteobacteria; order Chromatiales; family Chromatiaceae; genus Thiocapsa. Next base: position 3,300,695 of record NZ_CP073760.1, on the reverse strand, counting down.
CCGGGGAAGAGACCAAACATCCGTTTCGTTCGCGTCTAGGGTCCGGCCGATCTGGATCGGTACGGGTTCCGAAGCAGAGTAATACTCGGCGACAGGCGCATCGGCGTCGAGGGGTTCCCCGATCTGCACAACGTTGGGCCAGGCCGCTCGACCTGTCTCTATGACCGGGATCGGATCACTGATGTCGTGACTGCGCCGCGGTTGTGCTGGTCCTTTGATTCGAAAAGTCTCTAAACCCCGCGCATCCGCGCGGAATGCCGCTTCCGCCGCCGGCGGTGCGGGTATGACCGCGGCGACGGGATCCGGCGTCGTCGCCTCGGCGTGCACAACGTCGCTAACCGGCGCCATCGGCTGATGGTCGATCGATTGCTTGTCCGGTCGTGCCCGCTCGTCCGGAGCGAGTACGAAAGCGGCAGTCGCTGCAGCAACAAGAACGAGAGCAAGATTTCGACGAGTCACGTTTCGGGTATCGAGGTGGTATCCGGTTGAATGCGGTTCAGTTTCGTGAGTGTGATTCGATGGACGGGAAGCAAGACAGGCCCGATGCACACCGGGCTCATTTCAAAAGCACACGCCAGCCTCCTTGGTTCGGTAAGCAGGCCCAGCAGGGCTCTACCGGCAGCACGTCCCCGTCGGGTGCGATGGCGACAATGACTTCATTCGAGAATTCACTGCATACAAGGCCGTCTCGCGTGCAGGCACGAACAGCCAGATAGTGCAGCTGTCCGGGTGTAAGTCCATTGATGACGGCGGTCGTTTGGGTAGTATCCACCGAGCCTACGTATGCCCGGCTCGCTTGCCCGAAATGGACCTGGTATCTCGACGCTCTTGGGTCATCCACCGGGTTCCACGTGACCCGCACATCCGCGCCAAAGCAGTCTCCGGCAAACGCGAAGGCAAGACATGCCCATCCGAATGATTCAAGCCTCCGCGATGTGGAGCAGCGCTCTCCGCCGAGGAGGTCTGTGTCTTTGCGATCCGCGCTCGGAGACCCGAGGCAGGATCCAAAGGCTGGCGTGATCAATCGCGTTTCCGGGGTTGCGGCACGTTCGAGCATGGTCTCGATTCCGGTCGGCTGCACGATGGATGGCTCGGCTAATGAACCGCTGGCAAGCAGCGAAACAACCTTTTCCAAACCTTGAAAGATGGGTTAGTCGAGACGACACGTCAAGGCCCCGGCACTGCGGGATCGATCGGATCGGCTGTGTAAGCGACAGACGGCGAGCTCTCGTGCTGCTGCGGCACGGCGTGGATGCCTCGATCATGCGGAGCCGGCGCCCGGACGCGGGACAGCCTGCTACATCGTCCATCAGCCGGAAAGGCATGCCTTTGCGGGTCGTGCTCGAATCGAAGAGATGCGCGGTGTCCGGCATGCACATGCCGGCATCCAGACTTGCATCTTAGGCCGTGCGGGCGAGGAGCAACCGATCGCCAAAGTCGACAACGGTTGAGCTTTCGCGGGAATGCCCGCCGGCGCGGGCCGAACCGGACCTGATAGACTCGGCGCCTGATATCGGCCCCCGAGCATCCTGCCACTTCGGTTAAACATGCCCGGAACACTCATCCGCGATCGTTTTTGCCATCAGCCTCGAATAGGACTCGATGACGACTCTCACACACCTGCAACCATGCGATTACCCATATCTTCGCAAGCCCCGACGCCCCTGCGCCTGCGCGCGCACCCGCGGGTGTTGTGCATCCAGGATACGACCGTGCTCCAGATCAATGACGGACGCTACAAGGTCCATCCGATCGCCGACTGGACCGACCGCGACGTCTACCGTTACCTGAAGGGCCACGACCTGCCCTACCACCCCTTGTGGGAGCGCGGCTATGTCTCGGTCGGGGATTGGCACTCGACCGATCCGCTGCGCCCCGGCATGTCGGCCGAGCAGACCCGCTTCTTCGGACTCAAGCGCGAGTGCGCTCTGCATGAGTGAGCTACAGCCCTCGGCGCTAGCGTTCGTTGTCCTGCATCGGGCCGTCAAACAGATCGATCAGGGCGTGGTACTGACTGCCGGAGACCCTCGAGAGCCGCTGATCGAGCGGGCTCTGCTCCGCTGTCCGGCAGGTATTGTCCAGCACGACCCCTGCGAGCGCCGTCTCCACCCATCGGAACCCGACCCGTTCCTGCTCCAGCCGCAAGCCCTTGCGGATGCGGTTGTCCCGCAGGTCGTCGAACAAGGCCCGTTCCGATTCCGTGAGCCGCGGAAGATCGTGCACGACTTGATCGGGCTCCTCGCCCCAGAGGGTTTCGTGCGCCATCAGGGTGGCGCGATCCATCAGGAAGGAGGAGACCCGGCCGAATCGGCTGCGGAGCTGGTCGAGGATGGCGAAGCCGTGGGTGTCGATGTCGCCCCAGTAGTGCAGGGTGCAGGTCCCGAGCCACTCGGCCCGGGCCAATGCATCCCAGCCATAGCCTGCGCCGAAGACGACCAGCGAGGCGGCCGTATTCGGGAAGGCGAGAAAGTTGGTCTCGTTCTCCGTGACGAAGACGCGTCGAATCGGGATCGCGAGCCGGGCGAAGCTCTCTGCGTCCAATGTAACGTCGGCGTGCGCGGGACCGGGCAACAAGCGAACGGCGTCGTCGAGCAGGCGAAACCGGACCCGGTTGGGCTTGTCGAGAAACCCGTAGCGCGCGGCGAATCGACCGACGCCGACGCGATCGGCAGCGATCGCCTCCGCCGGCAGGACAAGATCCAACAGCTCCGAGAGAACCCCGCGATGCGCCTCGGTGAACTTGCTGTGGATGCCGGAGATGTCGATCTGCCGGATGTAGATCCCGGGGCGCGGGTGGCGGCTGAGCCAGTCCACCACGGCCAGCAGGCGCTCCCAGTCCTCGGCCAGCGCGATCGCCTGCAAGGGACGCTTGCCGAGCCAGTCGAGCAGGGCCGGTTGTTTCGATCGGGTCATCTCCGTGCAACGGGCGAACCGGGCTGCCTCGCCCCGTCGGCCGATCAGGGCGAGCGCGTCGTCGAGCGTGTCGACCCAGATGGCCTCGGGCAGATGCTGAGGGCCAAGCACACGATGATTGACCGCGCGCCAGGCGATCCGCAGACGCGGGATGGCCGTCAGCTCGGCGATCCAGGCCCGCACCGCCTCGAACCGATCGGCCAGGTCCGCGGAGCCGGGTCCCTTCAGCCGCAGACGCAGCGGGAATCCGCTCGCGCCGGCCACGTCGTCCGTGACCAACGGGCGCAGCAACTCGCCGTGCTCCCAGAGTCGGTTCAGTTGCGCCTTGAGATCCGCCGCCGTCGTCCAGCTCATGTCGCCACGCTTGCACTCGGCTCGGCCTTGCGCATTCTCGACTCCTCGCGATACTCCTCGATCGTCAGATGACGCAGCTTGGACTCGCGACCGCCTTCGTTGTGCACGAAGCCCACGGCGGAGACGAAGGGCTCGATGATGTGGATCTTCTGCAGCGGCGTGACGATCAGCAGTTGCAGGTTGAGCTGTTGAAAAAGCCGTAGACCGTACTGAGCCGACTCGTCCGAGCCGCGCCCGAAGGCCTCGTCGATCACGACGAAGCGGAAGGATCGCGAGCGTACCGCGCCCCATTCCAGCCCGAATTGATAGGCGAGGCTGGCGGCGAGAATGGTGTAGGCGAGCTTCTCCTTCTGACCGCCGGACTTACCGCCCGAGTCCGAGTAGTGCTCATGCTCGGTGCCGTCCTCGCGCCAGCGCTCGCTCGCGGCGAACAGGAACCAGTTGCGCACGTCGGTGACCTTGGCGGTCCAACGTCTGTCCGAATCGGTCTGGCCCTCGCGTCCCCGGAAGCGCTCGATGATGGTCTTCACCTGCAGGAACTTGGCCTCGGAATACTGCGCATCCTCGGAGCCGGTCAGGGCGCCCTCGGTGCAGGCGCGCAGCTCGGACTGGAAGTCCCGGATCTCGGCGTCCGGGCTGATCTGGGATTCGAGCGCGATATAGCGTCCCGGGTTGTAATCGATCTGGGTGAGCGACTCGTTGATGCGCCCGATGCGCTCCTTGATGGTCTCGCGCTCGCGGGCGAGCTGGGCATTGAAGTTCGCGATCTCGTTGATGGTGTTGACGTTCAACAGCTCCTTGAAGCGCGTCTCGAAGCGGGGCAGGTCGTCGCGTCCCAGCTGATCGAGCTGTTGTCGATACTCGAAGGCCGCCTCGACGTTGGCGTCGAGCTCCCGGGTTTCGAGCTCGAAGGCGTTCTTGTAGGCCACCATCGCGGTGATGATCCGGTTGAGCAGGGTATTGATCTTGCCGCTTTCGTTGTTGATCCGGGTCTGGAGCCAGGCGCGCATGTCCTGCTCGCGATTGTCGCAGGACTCGACGGTCAATTGATGCTCGCCGAGCGCCTCGGTGCGCATGGCCTCCAGCCGCTCGGTCAGCTCGGCCGGCGGCGCGGGTCGCTCCTCGTCCCCGCTCGGCGCGAAGATCGCTCGGGTCTGCACTCGGAGCGCCTCGGCATCCTCCTGCTTTTGCTCGATCTTGGCGCGTTTCGCTTTGGCGTCTTCCAGCTCGCCCTCGATAACCGCAAGCGCTTGGACCGCCTCGCCCAGGCGCTGATTGAGCTGCTTGAGCAGATCGGATGCCGATTCCAAGCGTTGCCGCTCGTCGATCAGTGCGGCGACCTCGGTCGCGACCGAGGCCCAGTCCAGCTCGTTGAAGTCGACAAACTCTTCCAGTCGCGTCAGTGCGTTCAGGCGGGTACCGAGCGCCCTTCGCTCGGATAAGAGCTTACCGGTCAGTGCGCCGATCTCGGCGAGATGCGCCTCGAGCCGGCGACGCTTGGCCTCCAGCGTCTCGATCTTGGCCGCGTTGGTCCAGCCCAGGACATAGCGACTGCGGTCGTCGATGCGGTGACGGTCGTCCTTCTCGTGGCGTCCGGTCGGATCCTTGATCTGGCCGGCGTGCGTGACGGCGCGGGTCTCGCGCCTGAACTGCTCCTGCGTGATGCAACAGGCCACGTCGAAGCGATGCGCCAGCTCGCGCTCGAGCCAGTCGTAGAAGGGCGAGTCCGGTTTGACGGCGATCTTGCGGACCAACGAGTCGCGGTGCAGCTCGGGCAGGTCGCCCCGGCCCCCTGTATGCAACTGGGTGCGCGCCCGGGCGCGCACATGGAAATAGACCAGCCGACCGCGCAGATGGCTGCTGTCGACCCACTCGGCGACCGCCTTGTAGGCCGTGTCCGGCACCAACAGGGACAGGCCGAAGCCGCGCATCAGTCGTTCGGCCGCACCTTCCCAGTCGCGCTCCTCGTCACGCACCTGCAGCAGCTCGCCCGCGAAGGGCATCGACTCCTCGGATAGACCCAGCGCCTCGCAGAGCGCGGCACGGATCCGGATCTGCTGGTCGTCGATATTGCTGCGACGACGCTTCAGGCTCTCGATCTCGGCCTGGAGGGCGTCGTGTTCGAGCTGGCCTTGGCGCAGGGTCACGCTATGTTCGGTCACCTCGTTCTGCAGATCGACATCCCGAGCCTGCAAACCCTCGCGGATCTCCCCGAGCCGACGCCGTTGCGCGAGAAAGGCCGTCTCGTCCGCGGCCGGGCTCTCGTCGAGATCGGCCGTCAGCTCGGCATAGCGTCGCGCCTTGGCCTGCCGAGCGTCGCGCAGCGCCTCCAGCTTCTTGATCTCGGCGGCCAGGCGTTCGAGCCTGTCCCCGCCGTTCTCGGCCACCGCGCGCTTGAGCTCGTAGACCTGGTTGCCTTGCTCTTCGCGACGGCCCTCCAGGCGCTTGACCAGGGCATCGACGCGCTCCCGGTCTTCCTGAAGGTGCGCCAGACGTTTCCCGAGCAGCGCCAGCTTCAAACCCGCGAAGTAGACACGCAACCCGTCGCGGCAGCCTCTGAGATCCTCGACCTCCCGCGTCAGTTTGGCGTGACGTTCGCAGTCCGCCACCAAGGGCGTGAGCATCTCGACCTGGCGCTTGGCCTTGAGGACCGCCTCGTGCGCGCGGTTGAGGTCGTCGAAGTGTGCGATCAGCGCCTTGATGCGGGGCTCCACCGCGAAGGGCTCCAGCATGTGTCCGCGCACGAAATCGGTGAGGTTGCCGACGGACTTCATCGAGACCGTCTGATGAAAAAGCTCGAGCGCCTGCTCGCTGTCGATACCCAGCCGGCGCCGGAACCATGCGCCGTATTTGGGGAAGCCGTCCTCGATCTCGGCGCCGAGCCCGCGCAGCTTCTTGCGCAGTTGGGCGATGTCCGTCCCGAATCGGGAGAAGTCGGCCGCGATCGCGAGATCGCGCTCGGCGCAGACGAAGAACCGCGCCGGCTGACCCTGCGCCTCCTTCATCCAGAAGACCTGCGCAAGCGTCACGGTCTGGTCGTAGCCGGCATTGTGAAAGACGCCGAGGATGACGGAGTAGTTGTTGTGATCGCGCAGACTCACGGGCTTGGCCGCCCCGGTCACCTCGTTGCGCTCCGATTTGTAATGCCCCAGCACGTAGGACCGCAGCGTGCGCTCCTTGCTGTCCGCACCCGCAGCCTTGTTGTAGGCGATGCGCTGGGCCGGGACCAAAAGGGTCGTCACGGCATCCACCAGGGTCGACTTGCCCGAGCCGATATCGCCGGTCAGCAGCCCGTTCTTGCCGTCGAGCAAAAGGGTCCAGACGCGACCGTCGAAGGTGCCCCAGTTGAAGACCTCCAGGCGCGACAGACGAAAGCCGGACAGGCGGTCGTCGGCGACGAAGTCCAGGTCGAGCGATTCAAACGGCTGCATCGGGCCAGTGATCATCCAGTATCTGTTCGACGGTGAAAGGGCATACGGCGGGAAACAGCGTCTCCTCGACGCCGATCTCCCGTGCGGCCTGCAGTGTGGCCTTGGGGTAGGCGTCGTGGAGGAACCCATCGAGGCGGGCGCGCAGGCTCGGGTTGTCGCGGAGCAAAGCAGCAACATCGAGTCGTTGGATCTTGATGGTCAAGCGCCAACTGTTGCCGCGTCGCTCCGGCTGATACCGCCACTTCAGCAGGTGCGCCAGCAGGATCGCCAGACGGTTGATCAATTCGCGCCGCTCGCTTGCCACCATGCTGTCCAACTCCTCGATCAGATGCGCCACATCCAAGTCGTCGAACCGCCCTTGCCGCAGGAGGCTCGCCTGGCGCTCGGCCCATTCGGAAAAATCCTGCTCGTATAGAGGTGTCATGGCTTTCCTCGCACCCTACGCGTTGAATGATCGCCGCATCGTCACGCGATTGCCGAAGGGTTTCAACCCCTTGCGTTTCTCGTCCGTTGGGGCTCAGCTGCCGTCGTCGGGGCCGACCTGCGCCCGATAGACCGCCAGCCGTGCGTCGAAGTCCGCCAACCATTGGGCATCGACGAACGCCTTCAGGATCCGCCGCACCTCGTAGCTGTCCGGGCCGCGGGCGGTGCCGCCTGCGGTCTTCAGACGGCGCAGAAAGCCCAGCTCGACGACCTTGTTGATGTGGGTCTCGATCTGGTCGATGAGTCTCGCCTCGTTGCTGCTCTGGGGCAGGAAGACCCGCACCAGCTCGACGATCTCGTCGCGCGAGAGCACGAGGCGCGTCTCGGCCCCGCCGGCATCGAGCTCGGCGAGCTTCTTGCGCAGCAAGGCCAGCAAGAGGCTGACCGGGAACGACAGCGGCCGACGCGCGACCAGACGCGGCAACTTGGGCGCGGCCTCGTCCTCGGCGGTCTCGGCGCGGCTCTTGAGAAAGGCATAGCCTTCCGCCTCGTCGAGCACCAGCTCCAGTCCGAGCACCGACACATAGTCCCGCACCCGCGCCTGCAGGTCGAGCAGCGTGCCCCAGAGTCGCTCGTCGCCCTCGCGATAGATGACCCCTTTGAGCAGGCCGATCACCAGCGCGGACAGCTCCGCCCCGGCCGCGAGCGCCGGGGCGTGCCCCGCCTGTCCCTGATCGTCGTCCATCCTCACCTCTCTCTGACAAAGATGACGCGGGGCAGTCGGGCCGCCTTTCGAACCGCCATGCCGTCGCTCGCGCGCGTCTCCCAGACAATCACCTCCGGGGCATTCTCGTCCAGGGTCGTCTTGAAGGCGTCGCTGCCCAACTGAAGATAGGCCACCAGCTCCGCGAGGCCCTGCGTCAAGGGCTGCAGCTCGGTCAGCTCGCGCAGCGTGACCTGGGAGCGGTCCTGCAAGGCGTGGCGGATGTGGCGGGCAAGTTGCGCGCGGTCGACTACGACCTGCGCATAGAGCGCATCGGCGTCCAGATCGGCGTCGCCGGCCTGCAGCTCCAGATCCGCGATCACCGGTTTCAGCGGCGGGGTGTAGAGCGGGCGCTCCATCGGCAGCTCGACTGCGGCGGCGGATTCGGCAATGCGCATCACCTCGCCGCTCGGCTGATGCTCGCGCAGGGCCAGCGCCTTGGCCTCGATCCCGTGCAGGATGTCCATGATGCGCCGGTTCTCCAGCCATGCCTGATCGTCCAGAAAGCGCCGCAGCTGCTGCGAGAGCTGCGCGACCGTGCGTTGGGTGTGCTCGCCGGCCTCGAGCCAGTCGTAATGCACCCGGCGGGTGCGTGCATCCGGCTTCAGGTCCGCGACCGGGGGCAGGGCGAGCACCCGGTCCAACAGCTCGGTCAGCTCCTCCTGCCGGCGGCTGGACATGAGGAAATCCCAAAAGGCCCGGAAGCTGCGCCCTTGGTCGGAGTCGGCGATGGCGTCGCGCTCGCCCATGATCTCTTCCAAGAGCGCGCCCTTCGCGCCCTCCCAGAGCGCGATCCGCTCGCGCACCCGCCGATCGAGCAGACGGAAGTTGTGCTCGACCTCGCGGAAATCGGTCAACAGCTCCCGCGCCAACTGCATGAACTGCTGGAAGCGATCCTTCAGCGCCGTGTCGTCCAGCAGCGGTACGTCGCCCCCCAGCACCCGTGCGATCTCGGCATCGATCTCGTCGCGCCGCTTCGTGAGCTCCGCGATGCGCTTCTCGGGATCGGCCTCGCTGCCCTCGCTCATCTGCTTGAGCAGCTCGAACAGGGTCAAGAGCCGCGACTCCGTCCCCACGAAGCTGCGCTCCGAAAGGGTGTCGAGCCAGGCGATCGCCTTCTCGGACGACGGGGTCAGATCGAATTGCGGCTCGTCCGAGTCACGGGCGTAGAACTTGCGCAGCCAACCTTTATCCGGGCCGGCCCAGTCGTTGAGATAGTCCAACGCCGATTTGGGGAAGCTGCCCTCGCCGAGACGCTCGCGCAGTGCATACAACTCGTCTTCCAGCGCCTCGGCCAGATCCGCCGCCGCCATCACCCGGACATTCGGCTGCACGAAGACGCGGTTCAGAAAGCTCGCCACCAGCGGCGCATGATCCGAGCGCAGCAGCCGCCACGCGGGGTGGTGGGTGCGCAGGGTGTCGAGGGTCGTGAAGTCCATAATCCGCGGATGATGCCTCAGGACCGAATCGTCTGCGACCTTTGATGGATCGAGGGTGCGGAAAGACGCATCACGTGTGCGACGCTCGTTGAGTCGAACCGCGACAAAGAGCCGCTCGTCGTGAAGAGACGCGCTGCGCCTGATCGGTCTCTTCCGTGCGCACCGGCGACCGCCCCGGGACAGACCAAGGGCTGGTCGGCATGCAGGACATCGGCCGCCGGCCCCTCAACGCTCCCGCCACACGGTCGTATAGAGATCATGCCGGCGGTCCTTCAGGTTTTGGACTGTCCCCGAGTTACGCGCGGCACGCAGGGCCTCGAGGCGCAAATCGGCGAAGGCGACGGTCTCGACATTCGGCGTGGTGTCGGCCGCGATGCCGTCGCGCGCGAAGGGGAAGTCGCACGGCGTGAGGATGCAGCTCTGGGCGTACTGGATGTCCATGTTGTGGACCTTCGGCAGGTTGCCGACGTTGCCGGACATGGCGACGTAGCACTGGTTCTCGATCGCGCGGGCCTGGGCGCAGTAGCGCACGCGCAGATAGGACTGGCGCTCGTCGGTACAAAAGGGCACGAAGACGATGTTGGCGCCCTGATCGACCAGATGACGGCCGAGCTCGGGAAACTCCGCGTCGTAGCAGATCAACACACCGATTGGGCCGCAGTCGGTGTCGATCGCGTTCAGCGAGTGGCCGCCCTCGATGTTCCACCAGTAGACCTCGTTCGGGGTCGGGTGGATCTTGGGTTGTTCGTGCACCTCGCCGCTGCGCAGACAGACATAGCAGACGTTTTCGACGCGACCGTTGGGCATCCGCGTGGGGTGCGAGCCGCCGATGATGTTGATGTTGTAGCGCACCGCCATGTCGCGCAGCGCCTCCTTGAGCGGCTCGGTGTACTTGGTCAGGGCCTCGATCGATTCGGCGGGCGAGAGCTCCTGATCCTCCATCGAGAGCAGCTGCAGGGTGAAGAGCTCGGGGAAGACCACGAAGTCGGCCCGATAGTCGGCGGTGACGTCGACGAAGTAGCGCACCAGATCGGTGAACTCCTCGAACGAGCCGACCCGTCGCTGCATGTACTGCACGGTTGCGACCCGCACGGTGTCGGGCAGCCGTCCGCCGTAGCTCTTGGCGCGCTGCTCTTCCTTCTCGTCCGGAGCATTGGGATTGCGCCAGACCAGATGAACCGCATAACCCTCGGATTCCTTGTCCTCGGGCAGATAGCGCGGCAGCAGTCCCAAGACCTCGAAGCCGTTGCGCATCTGGAAGGTCAGCACCGGATCGCGCAATCGGTTCGCTTTGACCTCCTCGAGATAGGCGTCCGGGGTTCCGTACCGGCGCAGGCGCTTGCCGAGCGAGGGGATGCGCCCGCCGAAGACGATGCCCTTGACGTCCCAGGAGCGGGCCAGCTTTTTGCGTTCGTCGTAGAGCCGCTGGCCGAGACGCAACCCACGATAATCCGGATCGACGCAGACCTCCATGCCGTAGAGATAGTCGCCGTTCGGATCGTGTCGCGAGGCGTAGCCGCCCCCGGTGATCTCGTTCCAGGTGTGCGGTTGGAGAGCGACATCGCCGTTGATCAGGAAGGTGGCGCAGTAGCCGACGATCGTGCCCTCGTATTCGGCGACGAACTGCCCCTCGGGGAAGTTGTGGATCTGGCCGAGAAGCATCGCCCGCGAATAGGTTCCCATGCCGCTTGCCCGATAGACGCGCGAGACCAAACTACGGATATGAGGGATGTCTTTGACGCGGGCATTGCGCACGATCAAGGGCGGTTTCGGGTGCTTGGTCTTGGCCGTGCTGGACATGCGGGGTACTCCGGTGCAGTGGCTGGCGATCGGGGCAGGACTCGGTTGCGGGCCGGGCTCTCGGCCGGGTCCTCTGGATTGTGTCGAACCTGTCGATGGGGCTAGCATGCCCCCGAGTGCTGCCGTCGGTAGTGGATTCGGAAGACTTACGACACGAGGTGAAACGTCCATGAAGGCAATCGAGATGCGCGAGACCGGCGGGCCGGCCGTTTTGCAACGGGTCGATCGGCCGCGTCCCGAGATCGGCGGGCCGGACGATATCCTGGTCAGGCTCAAGGCCGCCGGCGTCAATCCGGTGGATAGCAAGATCCGCAACAACGGACCTCTATTACCGAATGGATTGCCGGCCGTCTTGGGCTGCGACGGGGCCGGCGTGGTCGAGGCCGCCGGCGCGGCGGTGACACGCTTCAAACCGGGCGACGAGGTCTGGTTCTGCTGGGGCGGGATCGGCGGTCCGGTCGGCAACTATGCCGAGTATATCCTGCTCGACAATCATCTGGCGCAGGCCAAGCCGCGCGCGATCGGCTTCGTGGAGGCCGCCGCGGCGCCGCTGGTGCTGCTGACCGCTTGGGAGGCGCTGCACGACCGGGCGCGTCTCGTGGAAGGCCAGCGCGTCCTGATCCACGCCGGTGCGGGCGGGGTCGGGCATGTCGCCATCCAGCTCGCCAAGGCGGCGGGTGCGCGCGTTTGCACGACCGTGAGCAGCCCGGAGAAGGCCGACTTCGTCCATGCGCTCGGCGCCGAATACTGCATCAACTACAAGGACGAGGATCTCGTCGAGTCGGTGATGGATTGGAGCGAAGGGCAGGGCGTGGACATCGCGCTGGATACCGTCGGCCCCGAGGTCTTCCGCAAGACCATCCCGGCGATGGCGCACTACGGGGATCTGGTGACTATTCTGGATCCGGGGCCGGATCTGGATCTGAAGGAGGCCCGCGTGCGCAATCTGCGGATCAGTCTGGAGCTGATGCTCACCCCGATGCTCCGCGATCTGCCGCGGGCACGCACCCATCAGGGCGAGATCCTGCGCCGCTGCGCCAAGCTGATCGACCAGGGCGACCTGCGCATCCATGTCTCGGAGACCTTCCCGCTCGCGCAGGCTCAGGAGGCGCACAAGCGCATCGAGACGGGGCATGTGACCGGCAAGCTCGCGCTGACGATGGATTAGGGCGATGGGCTCCGGCGCTGCGGGGGCGATCGCTCGGATACCCGGCCGCAGCCTGCGGCTCGCGATCCTGTCCGATACGCACGGCGATCTGGATGCGCGCATCGAGCAGTTGGTCACGACCTGCGATCTGGCGATCCACGGCGGAGACATCGGCAACGCCGATATCCTCGCCCGGATGCAGCCCGGCCTGGGACGCGTCTTCGCCGTCTTCGGCAACAACGATGTCTCGCGCCAATGGCCGGAGCGCGATCATGACCTCTTGCGCCAGCTCCCGGAATGGATCGAGCTCGCGCTGCCGGGCGGTTGCCTGGTCGTGATCCACGGTCATCAGGGTCCGGCGCGCGACCGCCATGCGCGGCTGCGCGCCCGCTTCCCGACCGCACGGGCGATCGTTTACGGGCACAGCCATCGGCTGGTGTTGGACATGGAAACGGCGCCCTGGGTGTTGAATCCGGGCGCCGCCGGTCGGACTCGAACCTACGGCGGACCTTCTTGTCTGCTTTTGATTGCCGGCGAGACCGAGTGGCAGGTCGAGGTCCATCGGTTCGCCTTCCTCGCAACCCGCCGTTCCAAGGTCCCGGCTTTGCACCGCCAAGGTTCACGGCCCGCAAAGACGACCCGCCTATGAGCCCCTCCGACCGCAATCAGCCCAAACCCCCGAAGTCCCTGCTGCGTCTCGTCGGCCGCGCCATCGCGGACTTCCGCATGATCGGCGAGGGCGACCGTATCCTGCTCGGCGTCTCGGGCGGGAAGGATTCGCTCTCCCTTCTGCAGATCCTCAAGCACTTGCAGACCTACGCCCCGGTGCGCTTCGATCTGGCGGTGCTCACTGTGGATCCGCAGGTGCCGGGATTCGATCCGGAGCACCTCAAGGACTACTACGCACGCCTGGGCGTGACCTGGTTTTACGAGCAGCAGCCCCTGATGGATCAGGCCAAGGAGCACATGGACGGCGACTCCTTCTGCGCCTATTGCTCGCGGATGAAGCGCGGCATCATGTATCGCATCTGCCGCGAGCAGGGCTACGGCGTGCTCGCTCTGGCCCAGCATCTCGACGATCTGGCCGAGAGTCTCCTGATGTCGCTCTTCCACGGCGGCCAACTGCGCACCATGAAGGCCCATTACCGGAACAACGAGGGCGACGTGCGCATCATCCGCCCGCTGGTCTACTGCCGCGAGCGCCAGACCGCCGACTATGCCGAGCGCGCCGGCCTCCCGATTGTCCCGGACTCCTGTCCCGCCTGTTTCTCCATGCCCACCCGTCGCGAGCACATGAAGGCCCTGCTGGCCCGCGAAGAGGCCGAGCACAGCCATCTCTTCGCCAACATCCTGCATGCGATCAAGCCGATCATGGTTGAAGGCGAGCTGCCCGGGGAGCCGCCAGCCGCCAGCCTCCGGCTCCCAGCCTCCAGCGGTGGTAGAAGGCGATCGGTCGCGTCGATCATGGACGGTGGCCGGAAGCCGACATCTCACACCTAGCGGTCGGCCGCATCAGGCTGTCCTACGGACCAACATCACCCTCGACTGAGCCCGATCAGATCCCCGGCGGTCCGATCCGGGTAAGCTGTCCCCTGATTCCCCGCTGTCCGATCGCCCATGTCCGCATCCATCGACAATCCGCATTTCGTCCTGCGTCGTCTGCACTCCCTGCTTGGTCTGCTCCCGGTCGGCGCCTTCCTGATCTTTCATCTCTGGGAGAACTCCCAGTCGCGCTTTGGCGCGGAGCACTACAACGAGCATGTCGTTGCGGCGCTCAAGGGCATGAATTATCTGCCCTTGATGGAGATCTTCGTGATCGCGCTGCCGCTGCTCTTCCATGCCGGCTACGGGCTGGCGATCACGGCCCAGATGCGTGCGGAGCTCGCGCGCTATAGCTACGCGCGCAACCGGCTCTACTGGATGCAGCGAATCTCCGGCATCGGCATCTTGCTCTTTCTGCTGATGCATGTCGGGATGACGCGCATCGCCGGGTTCTGGGACCCGAGCGTGAGCGATGATCTCTTCGCCCACATGCAGGCGCTGCTGAGCCAGCCCTGGATGCTCGGACTCTATCTGGTCGGTCTGCTGCTCTCGGTGTTTCATCTGGCCAACGGGCTCGCCTCGATGGCGATCGTCTGGGGGCTCACGACCTCGGTTCGCGCGCAACGTCTGTTCGGTTGGATCTGTGTTCTGCTCGGTCTGTTGTTGGCGGCCATGGGTATCCATGGCCTGATGGGGTTCCTGTCATGAGCACGCCGAACGTCATCGTCATCGGCGGCGGCCTGGGCGGGCTTTGGGCGACCTTGCGGATCGCCGACGCGGGTTTTCCGATCACGCTCTTCTCGCTGTTCGAGGTCAAGCGCAGTCACTCGGTCTGTGCTCAGGGCGGCATCAATGCCGTGCTCGACACCAAGGGGCAGCACGACTCGATACGTCAGCACATCATCGACACCATCAAGGGTGGCGAGTATCTGGCGAATCAACCCCCGGTGAAGGCCATGTGCGAGGATGCACCGGGCCTGATTCACACCTTCGAGCGGATGGGCGTGACCTTCTCGCGCACGCCCGAGGGGTTGCTCGATCAGCGTCTCTTCGGCGGCGTGAAGAACAAGCGGACCTGCTTCGCCGGTGCCAGCACCGGGCAACAGCTCCTCTACGGCGTGGACCAGCAGGTGCGCCGGCTGGAGTCCGAGGGCAAGGTCGTCAAGCATGAGTGGTGGGAGTTTCTGTCCCTGCTGCTGGATGCCGACGGCGTCTGTCGCGGCATCGTGGCGATGGATCTGAACAGCCTGGAGGTGCGCGCCTTCACGGCCGACGCGGTCGTCGTGGCGAGCGGCGGCATGGGCCAGCTCTATGCGCCCAAGAGTACGACCTCGACCAACTCGACCGGCGCCGCGGCGAGCCGCTGCTACCGGCAGGGCGCCTGGATGGCCAACGCGGAGTTCTTCCAGTTCCATCCCACGGCCATGATGGGGCACGACAAGAACCGGCTGATGAGCGAGGCGGCGCGCGGGGAGGGCGGGCGCATCTGGGTGCCGAAGACGCCCGGCGACCGGCGTCCGCCCAAGACCATCCCGGAGGCCGAGCGCTTCTATTTCCTCGAGGAATTCTTCCCGGCCTACGGCAACACGGTCGCCCGCGACGAGGCGGCGCGTGCCATCTGGACCGTCACCCGACAGATGGGTCTCGGCATCGGCGGTGACGGCGGCGACCGGGTCTATCTCGATCTCACGCACCTGGATGCGGCCTTCATCGGCGCGCGCTTGGGCGCCATCCTGGAGATCTATCGCAAGTTCGCCGGTGTCGATCCCATGACCGAGCCGATGGAGATCTTTCCGGCGGCGCACTACGGCATGGGCGGTCTCTGGGTCGATTTCGAGCGTTCCGCCGACGGCGGGATCCAACCCGACAGCCCGCGCAATCATGCGACCAACATCCCCGGCCTCTACGCCTGCGGCGAGTGCGATTACGCCTATCACGGGGCCAACCGACTGGGTGCCAACTCGCTCCTCTCGGCGAGCTACTCGGGACGCGTCGCCGGGGAATCGGTGGTGAGCTATCTCAAGGGTCTGGCCGTTGATCGCGGCGGGCTGGCCCCGGCGATCCCGCAGGCCGAGGTCGCGTGCCAGCAGGGGATCAACGCCGAGCTGATGCGGGCCGAGGGCGCGGACACGCCTTATCTGATCCAGAAGGAGCTGGGCGCGCTGATGACGACCAAGGTCGGCGTGGTGCGCTCGAACCCCGAGCTGACATCCGCCCTCGGCGAGATTCAGGTGCTGCAGGAGCGTCTGGGCAACGCGCGCCTCGGCGAGTCCAGCACCTGGGCGAATCAGAGTCTGGCCTTTGCGCGCCAACTCGGCGATATGATCGAGCTGGCTGCAGTCGTGGCCCAAGGCGCACTGGCCCGTGACGAGTGCCGCGGTGCCCATTACAAACCCGCGTTTCACATCCCGATCCCCGAGGGCACCTTCGCGGGCGACCCCGAGTTCGAGGCGTATCGCGACCGCTGGCATGCGAACAACGCGCAGTGGCTCAAGACCACCATCGCCGAGCACACCCGGGACGGACCCAAACTCAGCTACCAGGAGGTAGACCTGAGCGTCTACGCGCCGACCGAGCCGAGGGATTATCGATGACCGAGCAGCCGATCCATCTGCGCATCCGCCGTCAGGACCGTCCCGACAGCGCACCCTATTGGCAGGAGTTTACGATTCCCGGCCATCCGGACCACAACATTGTTTCGCTCCTGATGGCGCTGCGAGAGAACCCGGTCACGGTCTCGGGTGAGCGGGTCGATCCGATCGTCTGGGAGCACAACTGCATGGAGGAGGTCTGCGGCTCCTGCGCCATGCTGATCAACGGTGTTCCGCGGCCCTCCTGCTCGGCGCTTGTCGCCGAGCTCGATCAACCGATCCGCCTGGAGCCCTTGCCGAAGTTTCCGGTCGTGCGCGATCTGTTGGTCGATCGCCGACGGATCGATCAGGGTCTCAAGCAGGTCAAGGCATGGATCAGGATCGACGGCGTCTGGGACACGCATGAAGGCGCCCCGCGCATCGGGCCGGATGCCTGGGCGGCGGATTATCTCTACAGCCGCTGCATGTCGTGCGGGTGCTGCATGGCCGCTTGTCCGCAGTTCGGGCCGCACTCGGCCTTTCTCGGCCCGGCGCCGCTGGCCCAAGCCCGCCTGATGAACGCCCATCCGACCGGGCGCTACGACAAGACGGAGCGTCTGCACGCCATCATGGCTGACGGCGGCTTGAGCGATTGCGGCAATGCGCAGAACTGCGTCCGGGTCTGCCCCAAGGAGATCCCGCTGACGACGGCGATCGGCGAGCTTGGGCGTCAGACCACGGTGCAGTTGCTCAAAGACCTTTTCGGGCCGCGTTGAGGCGCGACCACGCCGCCACGGTGTGGGGGCGCCTTGGGGAAGACAGCTGATCTTCGATCGCGTGGAAGGCCTTCGCGAAGTCGCGATCCGCGCCCAGGATGTGGTCGAGGATCCAATCGCGTGCGTTTTCCTGCGCATCCTCGTCGAAGACATGGATGCCCTCCGCACGCCAGCGGCGTAGCTGATCGGTGTATTCGGCCATCAAGAGCGCATGCTCGGTGCAGTGCTCGGCGAGGTCATCGAAGCCGACGGTCTGCATCAGCTCCTCTTCCCGTTTGAAATGCTCCCGCACGGCTTCGCCGAGATCGGTCAGGGCATCGATGAGGGCGAAGGCGTCGCCGGAGCGTCGCGGGGATGCCTCGGGACCGAAACGGTGACAGATGTCCGCGAGCTGCTCGATCAGCCCTCGATGCTCCGCATCTACGACATCGATGTTGAGAGACCATTCGTCGTGCCAAGTCAAAAGCCTTGTCATCGGGTCCTCCGTCGTGCATCCGGCGCCGCGGTAGATGGGCGCCGAAAGGTTGCGCCCTCCGGGATGGGTCGGGCGCAGGGTCCGCTGTGTCGTCCGGACCAAGGAACGTCTTGCTGTTCTCGTGCTGTTCGATCGGAGCCCGTGCGCCGGCTCTAAACCGCGTCCAGAGCGACATGCTCATATTCGAGTGAGCTCGACGTTTGTTGCATCCACAACCCTTAGCGGGTGCGCGGTTCAAAATGATATGTTTATTAAAATCTTAAACCGCGCCGACTCCAACGTTCGTCAAGTCTGCCGAGGCTGATCTCATCCAAAAACATCGCATGCAGCGCTGGGCGCGGTTTAAGCCGGGCGCCTCAGGGGCAATACCCGCGGGGCCGGTGTCGGTCCGGCCGTGCATCGCTCGCGTTCGAGCATCTGCTTGATGACCGGCTGGATCGCGCCGAGCAGCCGCGTCTGCGTCTCCCGTAGATCCTTAAAATAATAGACGATCTCGCAACCGACGGGGTCCGAAATGGACTGCCGTCCGACCGCCGGTCGCCAGGCGATCCGGATCCGGTAATCGGCCATGTCGGGATGCCCCGCGGATCCGGATGTCGTTCGGCCGCTCTCGGAGCGGCGCTTGCTCAGTCGTTGTCGCCGAGCTCGGGGTCCCAGCCGGCTGCACGTGCCTTTTGGATCGCATCCGTATAGATCCGCTCATGCCGTTCGCGCAGCTCGGGCGGGAGTCTGGAGACGAGATGGCCGAAGGGGTGCCAGGCCTGCGTGACCTTGTCGTAAAGGTCCTCGATGCCTTGAAGGGTCCAGCCCTCGCAGGTTTGATCCTCCGGGATGATGCCGAACACCCAGGCGTCGCGGATGATGTTGGCGGTCGGGGTCATGGCGCCGCCCCCCTGCTTGTCGATGCCCTCGTAGATCTTGTTCTTCATAAGGTCTGTCCTGGTTGATATCCGCTACACTCTAGCGCCTTGCCTCTCCGACTGCTACGCCTGCCCGAGCCGAAGCCGCGGATCCCTTTGGTGTCCAGCAGGGGACGCGCGACGTCCGCCGGCTGTCGGTCGAACCTTCCGTGCCCGGTACGACCGACGCGGTCCACCAAGCGAGTCTGCCATGTCCGAAATCCTGGTCGATTTGATCCGTCACGGCGAGCCCGTCGGCGGTGCGCGCTATCGCGGCAACGGGACCGACGACCCGCTCAGCCCGGCGGGCTGGTCGCAGATGACCGATGCGCTCGGCGAGGCGGCGCCCTGGGATCAGATCATTAGCTCGCCGATGTCGCGCTGCCGCGTCTTTGCCGCGGATCTCGCCGGGCGAAACGCACTTCCGCTGGTCGTCGACCCGAGCCTGATCGAGGTCGGCATGGGCACCTGGGAAGGGCGCGCCCGCAGCGCGGTTGCCGAGGAGGAGCCCGAGCGCTTCGCCGCCTTCTATCGCGACCCCGTCGGAGCGCGCCCGGCCGGCGCCGAGCCGTTGGAGCGCCTGCTCGCGCGCGTTTCGGATGCGTACGCCCGTCATCTCGCCGCCTATCCGGGCCGCCGGTTGCTGATCGTCTGCCATGCCGGGGTGATGCGCGCGCTGGTCGGCCACCTGCTCGGTGCCGATGCGCGCCGCTGGTATCGCATCCGGATCGACTACGCCGGGCTGGTGCGGGTCCGCCACGGGCGTTTCGGTCCGAGCATCGAGTGGGTCAACGCGCGAAAGCTGTTTTTAGGTGATATCCGGATATGATCGATCCAGGGTTTGAAACACCATGAGGTCAGTGTAGGCTCGAGGCGTTGCCGACCTAGATTCCGAGGCAGACTCGATGCCGAAACAGACCGCCGAGCACGCAAGCTACGATCGCGACTACCACGCCTGGTTGACGGAAAGCGCGGCACTTCTGCGCGAAGGCTGCCTGAGCGAAGTCGACCTTGCGCAAATCGCCGAGGAGCTCGAGGACATGGGCAGGAGCGAGCGTCGGGCGATCGAGAGTTATCTCAAGGTTCTGATCGTGCACCTGCTCAAGTGGCAGCGCCAACCGGAGCGACGCGGTTCCAGCTGGCAACTCTCCATTGCCAACTCGCGGGACGCGATCGGCCGACGCCTTCGCGAGAGCCCCAGTCTTCGGCCGAAGCTCTCCGAGATGGTTGCCGAGCGATATCCGAACGCTCGCCAACATGCGGCGCTCGAGATGGGTTTGGATCTCGTCGATCTGCCGGATACCTGTCCGTTCACCGTGATGCAACTTCTGGACGATGCATACTGGGGTGAATGAGCCGATGGGCGTTCACGAGCGCGCGGCGCCGGTCTCGTGGTTCCTGATCACACCCGATGTCGGCGCGTTGCGCGGGCCGTGCACGAGCATCGAGGCGAGGAGACCGGATCGATTGGGCTATACTCAGCGGCTTTCGACGCCGTTGTAATCCCAGACCATGCAAAAGACCGACGATCTGCGCATCCGCGAAATCAAAGAAGTGCGCTCCCCGAACGCGCTGCACCAGGAATTCCCGATCTCGGAGGCGGCTGCGGAGACCGTCTATTCCACGCGACACGCCATTCAGCAGATCCTCCATGCTCGGGACGATCGCTTGCTGGTCGTCGCGGGTCCTTGCTCGGTTCACGATCCGCGTGCCGCGCTCGAGTACGCCGAGCGTCTCAAGGTCCTTCGCGACGCGCTCAGCGACCGTCTGCTCGTGGTCATGCGTGTCTATTTCGAGAAGCCACGGACCACGGTGGGCTGGAAGGGTCTGATCAACGATCCGAATCTGGACGGCAGCTTCGAGATCAATCAGGGTCTCGGCATCGCCCGCAAGCTCTTGTTGGATCTCAACGGCATGCAGATCCCGGCCGGGACCGAGTTCCTCGATCTCATCAGCCCGCAATACATCGCCGACCTGGTCAGTTGGGGGGCGATCGGTGCGCGCACGACCGAGAGCCAGGGCCATCGCGAGCTGGCCTCCGGCCTGTCCTGTCCCGTCGGCTTCAAGAACGCGACCAACGGGGACGTGAAGGTCGCCATCGACGCCATCCATGCCGCGGCGCGTCCGCATGTCTTCATGTCGGTCACCAAAGAGGGTCAGTCCGCGATCTTCAGCACCACCGGCAACGTCGACACCCACATCATCCTGCGCGGCGGCCAACGGCCGAACTACGATACCGAAAGCGTCAGCATCGCCGCGGAGCAGATCATCGAGTCCGGTCTGACGCCCAAAATCATGATCGACTTCAGCCACGCCAACAGCCGCAAGCGGCCGGAGAAACAGATCCGGGTCTGCCAGGACGTCGCCGGTCAGATCGCGCGCGGGGATCGCGGCATCATGGGCGTCATGATCGAGAGTCACCTGGTCGGCGGTCGGCAGGACCTGGCGGCGAGCGACGGGATGGTCTTCGGTCAAAGCGTCACCGACGCCTGTATCGGCTGGGACGATACGGTTCCGATGCTGCATGAGCTTGCGGATGCCGTGACGCGCCGCCGTGCACTCTAGGAGTCTGTCCGACTTGTCGGCCCAGCCTTCGCGTACAATAGGGCCGGGTTTGCGTCGACGAGAGAATGCAGCATGGCGGTCAACTTCGTGACGGTGGATCGGGAGGGCGTAGTTTGTGCCGAGCCGTGCGAGGCACAACCAACCGCAGGCGCAAGTTGTGCTTCCTGTCGTCAGCACAACCTACGGGTATGGAAGTTTGCGGAAATCGCCTAAAGCCGGTCCAGGTACCGGGCTCCGCCGAGTCGGCTCGCCTGATCGCTGATCCAGGCCGCGCGTCGTTCCAAACGTTCCGATGGATTATCCAAACGATAATGTCCCGGCGCAGGCAGCACGCCGATCAGGAGCGACGCCTCGCGCATCGTGAGCTCGCTCGCCGGCCGATCGAAATAGCGCAGGCTGGCTGCGCCGATTCCGTAGGTGTTGGGGCTGAACTGCACGATGTTCAGATAAACCTCGAGGATGCGCTCCTTCGGCCATAGGATCTCCATCAGCAGCGCGAACCAAGCCTCCAACAGCTTGCGCGGCAGATCCGAGCTCGGCCAGAGAAAGAGGTTCTTGGCCGCCTGCTGGGTGATGGTGCTGGCGCCGCGCAGGCGTCCGCCGTTTTTGTAGTCGGCCCAGGCCAGGCGGATCTCGATCAGGTCGAACCCCCGGTGGCTCGGAAAACGCTGGTCTTCGCCGGCGATGGCCGCAAGCCGCGTCGGCAGCGAGATCCGATCCCAGGGCACCCAGGTCTGATGATAATAGGGTGGCGGCCGATCGAGCCGCCAGAGATTGTAGGCGTGCCGCAGCATGAAGGCGGAGGCCGGCGGGTCGAGCCAGCGCAGCGTCAAGACCAGCACGATCGAGAGCAGCACCAGATTGCCGAGCCCCTTGAGCAGGAATCGACCGGCGCGGTACAGCGGGTGGCGGTTATGGCCGATGGGCTCGATGCGGAAGACGCGGGGTTGCGGCGTCGGCTCGCGTGGCGTCGCCCGGCATCCATGCTCGACTCCGGCTTGCACCCCGGTTGTCTTCGGCGCTTGTTCTTCGTCCGTCATCAATCCTCGCGGATGGCTGGGACCGAGTTCGTCGGGTGACCCCTTTCCGGACCATGCGGTTCGGCGTGCTCCGGATCGCCTCGCACGCTTGTGCTTCCTGCGCCGGGGCCTTCCAGCATCCGATGAACGACCGCGAAGGTCGTACAGGCCCCCGAGACCACCTCGCCCGGATCCATCCGACCGTGCGCGGGCAGGCTGTCGAGGATGCTCGCGAAGCGTTTCCAGGCCGCAGAGGAGTGCTCGCCGTGGAAGTCGAGGAAACCGGCCGAGCCCAGTACCGGACCGAGACAGCGGCGCAGATGTTTCGCGATCACCCGACCGCCGAGCGTCGCACCCTCCAGGACATAGAGACCGCCGAGCGCCGCGCCCGAGCCGGTCGGGGCGATCGGCGGCGATGCGCGCGGCACATGCTGCCGACCTTGCTCGGCAAGATCCTCGAGGATCGCCGGCAGCTTGGGTCGAACCCCGAGGTCGTTGCGGATCTCCTCGTCCAAGGCGTCGAGCAGGCTGCCTTCCAAGGCATCGTAAACATCGGCCAAGGCATACAGATAGTCGAGATAGTCCTCGCGGGTAACGCTCGGGGACGTGAGCCTGGCCATCAGGGGCAAGCGCTCGACCGCCTGATGTGTCTCGGCCGTCGCGTGGCGCAAGAGGACCGCCAGTCGCGCGGAAGCCGCCGGTCGGATGGTGTTGTGGATGTCATGCATGGGTTCTTCGGGCTCGCTGCGCTCTGCGCTCGCGGCCAGTCTATCACCCGTCCTTGGTCTACCTGAAAAACACCGAACCGTCGTTCGGAACGATGCCGACGGCGCCCGCCCGACGAGCGGTCGAGCATGCGGGTCCTCAGGCTCACGTTGTGAGCCACCCCCCGCGGCATGCTGTGGTTCCGTCCAGAGCTGCTGCCGCGACGCTCCGGCTGGAATTGCCACTTCAGCAGGTGCGCAAGCAGGAGCGACAGGCGACTGGCTAGCTCGCGCTGTTCGCTTTTGCCCACGTCTTCGATCTCCTCTGCAAGATGCTCGAGATCGAGCCTGTCCAATGCGCCTGCCCGCAGCCAGTGCGCCTGTTGTTCGGACCAGGCGACAATATCGGCGTCGTAAAGGTCGTTTTTCGGCATCGGCATCTCCCGGTAAACGTGCGGGGCCGGGCCGATCGCCCGGTGCCTCGATTTCAACACTAAGGTGATTTCCGGGAAAGCATCGACCAACATGTAGATACTCTGTTCTGACGCAAGTCCGATTTGCCTCCTATCCATCATTTTTTTCTATCGGCATCGTTTTCTCGACGGTACGGTCGTTGAGCGGCTGCCAACCCCATTGGGATCATTTCGATGACGGATGGGGCTTGGCTGCGGGTGGGGCGCGGGCGGACTCCGTGTGGACAACGCGTGAATGCCGCAAGCGGGCGTGTGGACAAGCCGGGGACAACCCGCTCCCGGCGGGTTGCCCCCACCTTGACCACACTCATTCACCCGTTGCCCACACTGCGCCGCACTGAAGCCGCTGCTGGCTGCGAGCGTCTGCGACGCGACTGCTGCTGGTTGTTGATCAATGAATGCCCTGCGCCGTGGTGGTTGAACGCGCTCGTCTTGGCGGCGGCTCTTGGACGGCCACGCGCGTGCTGTCGGGCCAACCGAGGAGGGTGCCGTGGCGGACATCGCCGAGGTGCTCATGCCGCGGCCTCGCGAAGCAAGCAGAAGCGGCTGCCGTCGAACGCTTGGCGGTGCTTGAGCATGGCATGGATGGCATGCAGCAATTTGCGCATGACCGCGCAGATGGCCTGAATCTTCTTCAGGCCGCGCGCTTCGATGAGATGCGTGTAGTAGCTGTTGACGTGCGGTTCATGGCGCGCGGCGCTCAGCGCGGGCATGAACAGCGCCTTGCGCAGGTGGGCGTTGCCGGCCTTACTCAGGCGCGGGGGTTTGTTCACGCTGGTGCCCGAGGTGCTCTGGCGCGGATCCAGTCCGGCCAGGGCGACCCATTGCTTGGCACGCATGTCCTCGGGCAGCACCAGCAGCTCACCCATGAGCTGGATGGCGCTGGCGGCGGCGATGCCGGGGATGCCGGTGAGCAGCCGGTAGACCTGCGCAAGCTCCTCGTCGGCGCTGATGCGCGCATCGGCCCAGTCACGCAGGGCATCAATCCGGGCGGTGTACTGGTGGATGCTCAGGCGCACGTCCTCCAGCACCACGGCCGGCGTGGTCGTGCTTTGCAGCAGCGCGTGGAGTTGATTCTTCGCCCGCGTGCGATCGACCACCAACGCCTCCAGGCGCCGGGCGCAGGCGCGCAGCTCCAGTGCCTCGGTCGCCGGGCGCCGCCATGGCTCGAACGGCATGCGCCGGGCAAACTGCGCCAGCACCCCGGCATCGACCGCATCGCTCTTGTTGCGCGTCTGCAAGGCCTCGGCAAAGCGCTTGGCGGCCTTGGGGTTGAGCACCATGAGCGCCAACCCGGCCGCGTCGATGGCCAGCGCCAGGTCAGGTGATAGCTGCCGGTCGCCTCCAGGCACACCCGCTCCACCCGCGCACCTTGCAAGGCCTTAATCAGCGCGGCATGACCGCTTGGTGTGTTGGCAAACTCGCGGACCTTGCCGAGCTTCTCCTCGGTGCTGACGGCCAGCGCCAGGGTCTTGTGGGCCACATCGATTCCGGCTGTATTCATCGTCTGTCTCTTCAGGATGCAACGCGATATTATGATTCCCGGTTCCCCGACCCTGTACCCTCGCCTACCGACCTTGTGTATGCAGGCTCCCGGACATGTCCACGGCCTCGGATACTCTTCGGTATGGGCGAAGAGGGCGGGGAGCCCATCTACATGCAAGCTCTGAACAGCGGAACACGACATCCAGGCTTCAGGGGCGAACGGCTTCCCGGGCACTCTTCATCAAATCCGTTGATCACTTTCCTTGTCAATCCCTTCAGAACAGATCATACAAGGGGCGACTTTAGTCGCCCGGTAAGCATTGGCAACACGCACGGCCGGGATGATCATTCCCGGAAATCGCCTAAACGTTAGGCCGCAAGCCCGCGCCCCTGCAACTCCTTGATCTTATCCCGGACGGCGGCGGCCTGCTCGAACTCGAGGTTCTTCGCATGCTGGTACATGGTCTTCTCCAGCGCCTTGAGCTTCTTGGCCATCTGCTGCGGCGTCAGCTTGGCGTATTCGATGATCTCCTCGGCGACCTTGGCATACTGGCGCGCCTTCATGGGTGCGCCCGGGATAGCGCCCTCGAGGATGTCGGCGACCGCCTTGCGGATCGTCTGAGGCGTGATGCCCTCGGCGGTGTTGTGGAGGATCTGCTTGGCGCGTCGCCGCTCGGTCTCGCCGATCGCGCGCTCCATGGAGCCGGTGATGCGGTCGGCATAGAGGATCGCCTTGCCGTTGGCGTTGCGCGCGGCCCGCCCGATCGTCTGGATCAAGGAGCCTTCCGAGCGCAGGAAACCCTCCTTGTCGGCGTCCAGGATGGCGACCAGCGAGACCTCCGGCATGTCGAGCCCCTCGCGCAGCAGATTGATCCCGACCAGCACGTCGAACTCGCCCAAGCGCAGATCCCGGATGATCTCGACGCGCTCGACCGTGTCGATGTCCGAGTGCAGATAGCGGACCTTCACGCCGTGCTCGTTGAGATACTCGGTCAGGTCCTCGGCCATGCGCTTGGTGAGTGTGGTGACCAGCACACGCTCGCCGACGGCGACCCGCAGCCCGATCTCCGAGAGCAGATCGTCGACCTGGGTCAGGGCAGGGCGGACCTCGACCTCCGGATCCACCAGACCGGTGGGTCGGACCACCTGCTCGACGACGGCGCCCGAGTGCCGGATCTCGTAGGCGCGCGGGGTGGCCGAGACATAGATGGTCTGGGGCTGGCGGGCCTGGAACTCCTCGAAGCGCATCGGGCGGTTGTCGAGCGCCGAGGGCAGCCGGAAGCCGTAGTCGACGAGATTCTCCTTGCGTGAGCGGTCACCTTTGTACATGGCGCCGAGCTGGGGCACGGTGACATGGCTCTCGTCGATGACGACGATGGCATCCGCGGGGAGATAGTCATACAGGGTCGGCGGCGGCTCGCCGGGTCCGCGTCCGGAGAGATAGCGGCTGTAGTTCTCGACCCCGGAGCAGTAGCCGACCTCCAGCATCATCTCCAGGTCGAACAGGGTGCGCTGCTCCAGGCGCTGGGCCTCGACCAGCTTGTCGTTGTCCCGCAGCCAGGTCAGGCGGTCCTTCAGCTCGACCTTGATCTGCTCCACCGCATTCAGGATGGTCTGGCGCGGCGTGGCGTAGTGCGTCTTCGGAAAGACCGTATAGCGCGGGACCTTGCGCAGCTGTTCACCGGTCAGCGGGTCGAAGAGGGAGAGTGACTCGATCTCCTCGTCGAATAGCTCCACCCGCAGCGCCTCGTCGTCCGACTCGGCCGGATAGATGTCGATCACGTCGCCGCGCACCCGGTAGGTGCCTCGAGAAAGCTCGATCTCGTTGCGGCGGTATTGCAGGTCGGCGAGCCGGCGCAGCAGGGCGCGTTGATCGATCAGATCGCCGCGGTTCAGATGCAGCACCATCTTCAGATAGGCGTCCGGGTCGCCCAAGCCGTAGATGGAGGAGACGCTCGCCACGATGATGACATCGGGACGCTCCAACAGCGCCTTGGTCGCCGAGAGACGCATCTGCTCGATGTGCTCGTTGATCGAGGAGTCCTTCTCGATATAGGTGTCGGTCGAAGGGACGTACGCCTCGGGCTGGTAGTAGTCGTAATAGGAGACGAAATACTCCACCGCGTTGTGCGGGAAGAACTCCTTCATCTCGCCGTAGAGCTGGGCCGCGAGCGTCTTGTTCGGCGCCAGGATCAAGGCCGGGCGCTGCACTCGGTCGATGACGCTGGCGATGGTGAAGGTTTTGCCCGAGCCCGTGACGCCGAGCAGGGTCATCGCCGACTCGCCGTCGTTCAGACCCTCCGCTAGGCGGCGGATCGCCTCGGGCTGGTCGCCTGCGGGGGCGAACGGCGAAACTAAATGAAAGGGGCGTTCGGACATCGGAGTGCGTGCCGGGTGTTTACGGTTTCGTTATGATTGGGAGCGAGACACCGCATGTCCAGTTACAACAATAACCACCCTCACCACAAGAGCCCAGAGAAGACACTCGATGACCATCAAGCTCGCCGCGCGCGTTCAGGCTGTCAAACCCTCCGCCACCCTGGCCATCACGGCCCGCGCCAAGGCCCTGCGCGCCGCGGGCAAGGATGTCATCGGGCTCGGTGCCGGGGAGCCGGACTTCGACACACCCGATCACATCAAGGAAGCGGCCATCGCCGCAATCCGCGCCGGCTTCACCAAATACACCGCGGTGGACGGCACCACCGAGCTCAAGCAGGCCGTGATCGACAAGTTCAAGCGCGAGAACGCGCTGGATTATAACCACGATCAGATCCTGGTCTCCTGCGGCGGCAAACAGAGCTTCTACAATCTCGCCCAAGCGCTCCTGGATCCGGGCGACGAGGTCGTGATCCCGGCGCCCTACTGGGTCTCCTATCCGGACATGGTGCTGCTCGCCGGCGGCGCGCCCGTGCTCGTGCACGCCGGGGCCGATCAGCGCTTCAAGATCACCCCCGGACAGCTCAAGGGCGCCTTGACCGACAAGACCCGCCTGGTCGTCATCAACAGCCCCTCGAACCCGACCGGCATGGGCTACAACCGCGAAGAGCTGGAAGCGCTCGGCGAGGTCCTGCGCGAGTTCCCGCGCACGCTCATCGCCACCGACGACATGTACGAGCACATCCGCTGGAGCCCCGAGCCCTTCGTCAACATCCTCAACGCCTGCCCGGAGCTCTACCCGCGGACCCTGGTCCTCAACGGCGTCTCCAAGGCCTACTCCATGACCGGCTGGCGCATCGGCTACGCCGGCGGTCCGGCCGAGATCATCAAGGCCATGAAGAAGGTGCAGGGCCAGAGCACCTCCAACCCGACATCCATCTCGCAGGTCGCCGCCCAAGCCGCTCTGGAAGGCCCGCAGGAGTGCATCGGCGTCATGCTCAAGGCGTTCCACGAGCGCCACGACTTCGTGGTCGAGCGCCTCAACCAGATCCCCGGTATCGAATGCCTGCCGACCGACGGCACCTTCTACGTCTTTCCGAAGGTGCAGGGTGCGATCGACAAGCTCCCCGGGATCGCCAACGACCTGGACTTCGCGGAATACCTGATCGAGAAGGCCGGCGTGGCGCTTGTACCCGGCTCCGCCTTCGGCCTCAACGGCTACGCCCGCATCTCGATCGCCACCAGCCGCGGAAACCTCGAGCAGGCGCTCGAGCGGATCGCCGCTGCGGTCGCCTGAGAGCGGCGTCCAGGGCGGAACCGTTCTAGCCCAGATTCACTGTTTCGCCGTGCGGTTGTCCTTGACTCTGGACAACGCCCGGCAGCGCGGGTATAAAGCGCCGGAATAGCCACCACCCGAGAAAACCCGAGCGTGAACCTGCGCGAGGTCGTCCTGCAACCCGTTGCCGCCGCCGAAGAGGCGCGCTTCCGGAGCCTGATGGATGCCCATCACTATCTGGGCGCGTTGCCGAAGATCGGCCACACCCTCTGGTATGTCGCCACCTGGCAGGACCAGTGGCTGGCGTTGCTGAGCTTCTCGGCCGCGGCCTGGAAGTGTGCCGCGCGCGACGCCTGGATCGGCTGGGATTTTCGCCGTCAATACGATCGTCTGCACCTGATCGCCAACAACAGCCGATTTCTGATCCTCCCCGAGCACCATGTGGCGAACCTCGCCTCGCGGGTGCTGGCGTTGAGCGAACGGCGCCTGGCCGCAGACTGGCCGGAGCGCTTCGGTTACCCCTTGCTGTTGCTCGAGACCTTTGTCGACCCGCAGCGCTTTCACGGCACGATCTACCGCGCCGCCAACTGGCAGGAGGTGGGCGAGACCCGTGGCTATCGGCGCACCCGCACCGGCTACAGCGCCACGACGAGCGCCGCCAAACGCGTCTTTCTCCGCCCGCTGCAGGCCCACGCCCGAGCCTGCCTGTCGCGTCCCGTCCTCGATGCCCGCTACCGTCACGGAGCCCCGCACATCATGTTGAGCGCCGATCAGATGCTGTCGTTGCCCGAATGCTTTGCCGACATTCCCGATCCGCGCCGCGGCCAAGGCCGGCGCCACCCCCTGCCCACGGTGCTGGCCATCGCCGCCGCGGCCACCCTGTGCGGGATGCGCGGCTACAAGGCCATCAGCCTGTGGGCGCAGGACTTGAGCCAGCAGGCGCGGGCGCGCTTTCGCTGCCGCTACCGCAACCGCCGCTACGAGGTCCCCGGGCGCACCGTCATCCGCGAGGTGCTCGTACGCGTCGACCCCGACGCCTTGAACAGCGCCCTGCAACGCTGGAACCTCCAGCACGCCGAGGACGAGGGCTTGGCCGTCGACGGCAAGACGATGCGCAATGCCATCGACGCCGACGGCCGTCAGACCCACATCCTCGGCGTCGTCGGCCACCGCAGTCAGATCTGCTACACCCAAAAAAAGTCGGCACCCTGCCCGTAGAGGGCCGCGACGAGGTCAAGCAAACCAACGAGATCGGGATGGTCATCCCGGTCCTCGAGACCCTGGACATCACCGGGAAGACCATCACCGCCGACGCCTTGCTCACCCAGCGCAAGCTCGCCGAGTACCTGCTCGCGCACGATGCCCATTACGTCTTCACCGTCAAAGACAATCAGCCGAACCTGCACGCCGATCTTCGCCTGTTCTTCGAGAATGACCGCGATCAACCCGACTTCCGCGAGCCGCCCACCCCGGGCCATGGCCGCATCGAGAGCCGCGCGATCTGGACCTCCGAGCGCCTGAACGAGTATCTGGATTTCCCCGGTGTCGGCCAGGCCTTCCTCATCGAGCGCCACACCGTGGAGAAGAAGACCGGCAAGACCACGACCGAGACCGTCTGCGGGGTGACCAGTCATACCCCGGAAACCGCCGATGCCGCCCGCATACTGGCCTTCAATCGCGGGCACTGGACGGTCGAGAACGGCTGTCACTACACCCTGGATTGGAACTGGGACGAGGACCGCTGCACCATCCGCACCGGCCATGGCCCCGCGAACATCACCGCGCTACGCCGCTTCGCCATCGGCGTGATCAAGGCGAAGTCCCGCGACACCGTCTCCGCCACCATCCAACGTCTGGCGCGCAACCTCCGCCTGGTGTTCGACTACCTGCGCATGACCGAGAACACCCGCCGCCGCCCGCCGCTCCGGCTCGCGCCGGTGGGCTAGAACAGATTTGCCGTGGAGCGGCGTCTCGCCGATCTTGACTCGATGTAGGCGCCCGGCTAACATTACGGGCTCGAATAGATCCCTGGTAGCTCAGTCGGTAGAGCGGGTGACTGTTAATCACTAGGTCGGCGGTTCGAGCCCGTCCCAGGGAGCCAATAAAAACAACGGCTTAGGCGTTAATCGCCTAAGCCGTTTTTCGTTTGAGTGGGACCTGAGGTGGGACTTTGGTCTGAGGTGTCCAAGCGCAATCGGCGAGAGCCTGAGCTGTAGGGCTTGGTAACCTGTCAACCCGAACGTTAGTTTCTGGTCTCCTGGTTACGGCATCAGGTAGCTAGATGCCCTGTTGCCGGCTAGGCAAACCAAGTGCCGATAGAAGCCGATTTGATTGTTCGGCGTACGTCACAAGCTGGCATGGCCAACGCATCGTCTCTCTGCTCTCAGCACATCGAACCAATCCACTCCGCTCGCGCCCTTCGGGATCGCCATCTCGGGAAGGCGAACCTCGGCGGTTAGACCGTGCGCCGACATCCGGTCTGCCAAGATTCGTGCAGAACGCTCGCCGGTTCCGGAACGGTCGCGGTCTGCCCAGATGGTCAGGGCTATGACGTCCGTCGGAGGCTCGAACCGCTCAAGCATACCGGCACTGGTGGCGGCCCATGCGGGCTCGCCTGTCATCAGCATGACAGCCAGTGCCGTCTCGATGCCTTCGGTGATGCCGAGCGCTGCGCCCGCTTTCTCCAAGCGGATGGCGCTTCCCGCCAGACGCAGATCCTCCGGGTATGCCATCAGTTTGCGAGGCGCTGCGACCGCTGCCTTTCTGCCGTCCTCGGTCAGATAGGTGCGGTGGAGCGTGATCAGCTCGCCCTTTGGGCTCGTGACCGGCGCAATCATAGCCGGGTAGCTCCCTGTTCGGCGTCCGTTGTGCCAGTAGGGCAAGCCGGGGTGGAATCGTAACTTACGAATGGCGAGCCCCTCGTGATTCAGACTCCTGCCGGCCAAGTACCGCCGCAACGGCGCAGCGCTTGAATGGCGAGGGTCCATGCTCTCGGCCCAGACCTTCTCGATCTCAGCGCGGCGCCAAGCGCTTGAAGACGTGCGCGCAGGCTTCGAGATCGGGAGAGAAGACCCGCCGTCGCCGGTGGAGAGCGGCAGAGTTGCGGCGACAGCCCGCAGGGCATCGACGAAGCGCCAGCCGTTCATCCACATAAGCAACGCGAAGCCGTCCGAGAAGGCCCCGCAGGTATTGCAGACGCCGCCGCCGGTTTCGCGGACGTCGCGGAAGAGTCTGAAGCCGTCTCGGCCGCCGTGAACGGGACAGGGCACGTGCCGACCGAGACGGTCGAGCGCCGGCTCCAGGTCTGGAGCCAGCTCTGCCAGGACCTGGGTCCAGTGTCCTCGGGCGTACCGGCGGACTGTGTGGACGTCCGTCCAGCCTGCCGTGTCGCGCACGCACCAGTGCCGAGCGTCCTCCGGCCGCAGGATGATGATGAGGATCATGAGATGTGCTCCTTAATGTGGTGCGGGAAGACCAGCGCGCGTGCGCCGGCCTTCCGCGGGGTGGTTTAGAGCAGGCCGCGCTCGGCCAGCGAGGTGCCCTGTCCATCGCCGACGATGACGTGATCCAGGACACGCACATCGACGAGGGCGAGGGCCTCCTTGAGGCGCTGCGTGATCCGCAGATCCGCCTGGCTGGGCTCGGCCACCCCGAGGGGTGGTTGTGGGCGAGAATCACGGCCGCCGCCCCGGTCTCCAGGACCTTGCGCACGACCTCCCGCGGATGGACGGTGGCGCCGTCCACCGTGCCGCGAAACAGCTCCTCGTAGCGGATGACGCGGTGGCGGTTGTCGAGATACAGGCAGGCGAAGACCTCGTAGTGAATGCCGTAGAGGCGCAGCTTCAGGTAATCCCGTGTCGCCTCCGGGCTGGTGAGCACGTCCTGCTTGACGAGATACTTCTGCTCCAGGCACTTGATGGCCTCGGCCACCAGCGCCTGATCGCTTTCGGGAAGATCCGCCCGGCGCATGGCGTCGGGTTCCAGCGGCAGGGATAGCTGAGGTTTCTTCTTCATGGTGCGGTCTCCTGATGCGGGGAGGCGCACCGCTCCCGTGGGGAGGTGGCCTCCCCTGGGGGTTGGATGACGGACGGTTACGCGAGCAGCAGCCGCTCGGCGATGCCGAACAGAGCGGTCTTCAGGTCGGCGACGTCCTCGATGCGCACGGCGACCGGAAACAGTCGGCTCACGTCGTGGCGAATACCGATGCCGATGCACTCGATCCCGGCTTGGGTGGCGCGGGTGATGAGGTCCAAGGCACTACGCACGTCGTTCGGCTCGCCATCGGTCAAGGTGAGCAGGACCTTGCGGCCCTCGCCCCGAGCCAGCAGGTCGGCCGCAGCGAACCAGAGGGCTCCGGTCATGGGCGTGCCTCCGCGTGCGTTCTGCACGAAGGCACCGGCTCGGGTGGCGACCCGTTCGCCATGGGCGAGAATCGCCGTCACGTTCTGGTCCTGACCCCGCAGACCGGGGAATGCCGAGACGGCACGCGAGACCCCGCGTATCGGCTCCAGAGCGAGCGCCAACGCCATTGCAGCGTCGAGCGCGATGCCGTCGTGCCCGCCGGCCATTGAGCCGGAGAGGTCCACCAGCAGGTGCAGGGCCGTGTCGGGTGCGACCTTGTGGTCCCGGACCCGAAAGATCCGGGGATCACCCACGCCGGCACGGTGCAGATGTGCCGGGCTTAAGCTGCGCCCGCGTTGCACGGTGCGGTGACGGGTCAGCGTGTGAGCTTGGACCAGGCCCTGAAGACGGGCCGTGAGCTTGGCGGAATGGACCTTGACGCGAAGCAGCGCCAAGCCTCCATAGTGCCGATTGCCGTCGTAAGACTCCTTGGTCGGAAGCAGTGTCGGCGATGGGATGCTCTCGGCGCCGAGTGCTTCGGCGACGACCTGGAAGACATCCTCGGGAAGTTCATCGTCCGTGGCAGCCAAGGCCGCTTGAAGAGCCGTTTTGATATCAGAACGGTCCGGCTGAGTGCCTTGCTCTTTGCTCTCGGCTCCTTGAGCTTGGTTCTCGGTGCCTTGCTCTTCGCTCTCGGTGCTTCGCTCTTCGCTCTCGGCTCCATCGTCCATGTCCTCTTCGTTCGGGTTCGGAGAGTCGGGGTCTTGGCTCTCGGAGCCTTGCGCTGGGTCCTGAGTGCTCTGCTCTTCGCGCTCGGAGCCTTGCGCTTGGTGCTCCTCGTCCTGCTCGTCCTCCTCTTCGGGTTGCGGTCGGGACTCCTCCTCGACCAAGGCAACGATCTTGCGGGCCAGAGCCATCGACTCGGCGGTGCTCGCGAGCGTCGGGATCTCGGTCAGAAGCCCATGCAGGCGATGGACGAACCTCGTGCCCAGAACATGGCGCATCGCCTGATCCGCCTGCTTGGCATGGCTCGCCAGCGCCTCTTGCTTGCGGTAGCGGTGGCGTGTCAGATGCAGGAGCCCGTTGCCGAGGATCTCGGCGGGTCCGGCTTGGTCCGTGACCGGAACCAGCTTGCCGTCGGCAATCAGCGCGTCGACGACGCTGTCCAGGGTTGTACGCGTACCCGGATAGGTCCGGATCATGGCGTTCTCGATGCGAACATCCTCCAGGATGCCTTCGACAAAGCGACCGAGGGGGTTGTCGTGACGTGCCAGCGCGAAATCGGTGAAGCGCACATGACCGGCTTCGTGGGCGAGGTAGCCATAGGCGAGGCTCTTGACGGTGTCGGCCACGGCGGGGATGCGAATCACCGTGCCGTCGGTCATCGCCTCGTCGCCCCCGACTTGGACCGGGATGTTGAAGGTGCGCCCGTAGGCTGCCGCGACGATGGGTAGTGCGTTGGTCAGGGTTTTCATGACGTGCTCCTCATAAAAAAAGGCGCAGGACCGTGGGTCGCTGCGCCTGGGTGGGCGGAAGGGATGTTGCGGATCAGAAGAAAAAGCTCTCCATGTGCGAAACAGGTGGCGTTGAGACGGGAGCCGCCGGACGCGACGGTGCCGCGGTGTCGAACAGGTCGTCGAAGTTGACGATGGCGAGCTGCTCGGGCTCTGGCTCTGGCTCTGGCTCTTCAGGTGGTTGACCCTGCTGGTAGGCGAGCTGTCCCGCCCCGTGGCGTGCCATGCGCTCGGCATCCGAGAGCAGGAGCGCAAGGCCCATGCCTTCGTTGAAGATGGCTCCCGCGATCGGCCCGGTCTTGGGCAGGCGCCGCGACCAATCGTCGATGGTGTCGACGACGGGCTGAATGCGTCCGTCGATGAACGACAGACAGGCGAGCTTCTCGCGGATGCGCCCGAAGGTGCCGAGCGCTCGGCGGTGCAGCTTGTCCTTGCCCTCGAAGCTGCCTTCCAGATCGCGGGCCATCTGCTCGACCTCGGCGAAGATGCCGTCGCCGAGACCCTGAACCTCGTGCTCCAGCGTCCCCGGCTGCTCGGCCGGTGCAATCCGCACGAGCTGGTAGCCGAAGCGCAGGCGTCCGCCCACGACATTGGCCGGCTCGATCGCGCGACGGATGGGCTCCTCCCAATCCGGCAGGCTGGAGATCCAGGTCTCCAGCGCCTGGTCGTAGTCGGCGAGGAAGGATCCGGTCGTCTGGTCGAACTCGGTTTTCAGGAGCGCCAAGGCGTCGGCGAGGGCTTCGGCATGGGCATGCGGAACGGCGAAGCCACCCAGAAAGCGGGTCCCGACGCGCAGGCAGGTCCGTTCGGCACTTTGTTTGATGCGGTGGAATGCCTTCAGCGGTTCGGGGTCACAGACCCGCTTGGAGCCGAGCGAGACCAGATCCTCGGGGGGAATCTCGGTCCCGAGCTTGAGGTCCTCGGCGCGCAGCTTCTTGCGTCCGGACCAGATGGCGACGTCGAGCATCACGAGGGTGAGCCGGTCGGTAATGGTGGTGATGGTGTGCATGCGTGGTCTCCTGCCCGCACGACGCACACGCTTGCCTTGCGGCGAACGGATGCGCCGCTTGGGCATTGGTGGGTGGTGGTTAGAAGTAGAAGCCGTCCTCCTCGGGACCGAGCAGGGTCGCGAGGTCGACAGCGGGCTTGCGCACGGACGTGGTCCGTCTAGGCGTCACGCGCGAGCCCCCGTTGTCGAGCATGACGCTGCCGACCTTCACATAG
The DNA here is from genome assembly GCF_018399035.1 of Thiocapsa sp. Lineage (GTDB taxonomy): Bacteria > Pseudomonadota > Gammaproteobacteria > Chromatiales > Chromatiaceae > Thiocapsa. The sequence continues at coordinate 3,265,186 of NZ_CP073760.1, read as the reverse complement.
CCCTTGCGGACCTTGTGCAGGGCACGCTCCCACGCCTCGCGCAGCGGCTTGATCTGCCGCTGGCGAAGCTGGTTCTCGGGTCCCCAGCGGATCTCGGCCTGTTCGTTGCCGAGATCGCTGTACGCCCACTCCTTGGCGGTCCCATCGGGATGGGTGAAGCGATACAGCTCGTAGCGCGTCACGGGGTGGCCTCCCAGTAGTCGCCGAACACGTCGGCGGCAATGCGGTGGATGGCCTCGCGCTGCTCGGGCTCCGCGCGTGCGGTCAGGGCCTGCTCCAGGGCGTAGTGAAAGACATTGGGGGCTCCCTTGAACGTCAAGCTCAGCGATGCCCAGCGCACCAAGGTCCTGGTGCTCATGGTCACGGTCAGCTCGCCGGCCTCCCGGTCGGAGCCCAGAAAGAGCCGCCGGACCTCCTCGGCGACGCGGATCATCTTCTCGACGATGGTCTCGGGCATCTTCGGCACGGCGCCGAGAATCACCTGCTTCTCCAGCTCGGCCTCGGGATAGCCGACCTGCACGACGCGAAAGCGATCCATAAAGGCCAGGTTCTGGCGAAGGACGCCCTGATAGAGACCGGAGCCGTCGCCGGAACCGGCCGAGTTGCCGGTGGCGAAGACCCGAAACTGCGGATGCGGACGAATGACCTCCCCGCCGTTCTCCGCAATCACGAGGGGCTGGCCCTCGATGATGTCGTTCAGGCCGGCCAGCTCGGACGGGTCCATCAGGTCCGACTCGTTGAGGATGAGCAGATGTCCATCACGCGCTGCGACGGACAACGGACCATGCACAAAGCGCGTGCTGCCGTTGATCAGCACGAACTGCCCGACCAGCGCCCCGATCTCCATGCGGCCGTGACAGGTCACACCCTGGACGGGCCAGTTCAGACGGCTGGCGACCTGGGTCACCAGACTGGTCTTGCCCGAGCCGGTCGGGCCGGTCAGGAACAGACCGTCACCGCCGGCATCGTGCAGGAAGGCCAGCACGTCGCGCAGCAGTTCGGGGCGAAAGACGTAGGGCTTGCGCACGGGGATCTGCGGATGGGTGTCGTCGGCAAACCCCTGGACCTCCAGTCCGGGGCGGGCTTTGACACCGAAGGTCGTGGCGACATCGAAGCGTTGCGTGGTCATCATGGCGTTCTCCGGGTTGATTGGAGGAGACGCACGTTCCCCGTGACAGGGAGCGCGAGTCTCCCCGGTTGAGGGGTGTTCAGAAGTAGAAGGACGTTGCCGTTGCGGCGAGTGGCGGTAGGTCTACGGGCGGGACGGTCTCGCCTTGAAGGGTCACTTTGATCCGCTGGCTTGCCGGTCGGCGGTAGCGGTCGCGGGTGGCGTCGTCCAGATCCGGAGCGATGGCCTTCAGCAGCGCCGTGTAGTCGACGTTGCCGTCTTGGCGATAGCGGGTGACGCGGACACCGGCACTCTCGGCGAGCAGGGCGTCGTCCATGAGGCGGAGGAAGACCCCTTCGGTCTCGGTCATCCGGGTCTTGAGCGCTTTGAGTTGCCCTTCCAGGTGGCCTCGGTCTTCCGTCAGCGCGCGGTAGGTCCGGGCGGCTTGCGTCCATTCGGTCAGCGCGCCGTCGACAGGGGTATAGAGATCCCGCTCCCGGTCGTACTCCGGCGCTTGGCCGTCGATGATGCATTTGTGGAACGCCAGACACGCGGGGACCAGCGCCGTCGTCAGGAACGGCTCGTCGCGTGCAATGGCGAACTCCAGCGGCGTGGAGCCCGCAAGACAGGGGTCAAAGACTAGCCAGCCGCGTGGCGCCTCGGTGACGAAGAGCTGAAACTGAAGCTGCGCCCAGGCGAGCTGGTATGCGGTCGTCAGTTCGCGTTCTCGATCGAGCCGCCGGTAGGTCCGCTCGGTGGGCACCTTCAGCTCGACCGGCTCGCCGTCGTCGTTCAGGCCGTCGAGCGAGCAGCGCAGGACGGGGTGCTCGGTGGACTCGGCACAGAGCGGCAGCAGCAGTGTCCCGTGGCGGTCCTCGAAGGCCCGACGCACCTGATCCTCCAGAGCGATGCCGCGCTGCACGCAGGGCTTGGCGGAGAGATCCTCGGGCGTGACGACTCCGGTGCGTTCCGCCCAGAGACGCCACGGGGTTTTGTAGGGGGAGCGCCCGAGAATGACGGGCGCCTCGGACGCGGTGACGCCCTCGGAGCGCCAGTGCTCCCATGCGGGCGTGCGTTGCTTGAGTGGAACCAGTTTCATGCCGTGCTCCTGAATCGAGGGGGCACGGTTGCCCGTCGGGGCAGCCCTGCCCCTTCGGGTTGGTGTGATGGCGGTTAAGCGGCCTGTGCCTGAACGGACGCGGCGGCGGCCTTGCCCAGCTCGTCGAGCGCGAAGCCGAGCTGTTCGCCGGTGAAGCGCTCGTGCAGGTAGTCCTCGGCCTGCGCCCAGGCATTCGCTCCTGCGGCCCGTTCGATGAGCTTGGCGAGCTTCTGCTTAAAGGCGGCATCCAGCGCCGTCGGCGGTGCCGGTTCGGGTTCCGGCTCGGGCTCGGCGGCCGGGACGTCCGGCACGCTCTCTCGAACCGCAACGACGTCATCGGGCTCGATGGTCTTGCCGGCCATCTCCTCGGCCGTGTAGCTCGCCTCCTCCGGGAACGCGGCTCTGAGGCTGGCGGCCTTGGCGCATTTCAGCAGTTGCCCGCGCGGCCGCTTGATCCACATGGCGGTCGGTACCTCGCCCCCGGCCATGCGCGCGTAGGTCTCCTCCCAGAAGACCGTTTCGGTGAAGGCGCAGCGCACGCCGTTGACCAGACGGTAGACCGTGACCTCGGCCCATGCGGGATAGGTCAGCTCGATGCGGGCGTCCTGCCAGCCGTTCTCGGTCTTGGCGCGTCCCTGAAAGACCCGCGTGGTCTCGGGGCCGAAGCGGGCCGGGTCGATGCCGGCATACTGCCCGGTACGTGCCGCCGTGATCTGGACCTCGTTGATGCCGGGCCAGACGGTTTCCACCTCGTGACCGAGTGCACGGCTGTACATCGGAACCACATGCACCGGGCGTTTAAGCACATCCAGCCCACGGGCTTGGCAGTAGCGGACCGCCAGCAGGATGCCTTCGGCGGTCTTCGCACTCGGGAAGATGCTCTCGGTGAGCACGCGCCAGGTGCCGTGGTCGAGGTTGAGCTCGGCGAGCACGGCATCGGAGATGGCCAAGCGTGCGGAGGGTTGCGGGACTGCGGGTTTCGGTTGCGTGCGGGGTTTGGTTGCCATGATGATGCTCCGGGTCGGCGAATCGATGAATGGAGAGCCAGCGACAGCCGTTTGTGCGCAGGCGCCTTGGGGCGACCTGTTCAGCTCGGATGTCGATGAAGCTGGCTGGATACAGGGGGTTAGGGGGTTTCTGGGGGTTGTTTTCGGTCCATGGAAAATCGCTTAGCGTGCGGTTGCAGCCAGCAAGATGATGCCGGGGGGGTTAGGGGGTTTTTGGGGGTTATTTCCCGTCCATGGGAAATCGCGTAGCGCGTGGTGGTCGATGGCTGGATGCCGGGGATCCGTGCACTTGAACTTAGGACGAAGATCCTTGAGGCTTAAATGGCGAAGTTAGGCACAGAGAAACGCCCGATTATTTGTCGGGTTCACAGCGATGAGAGAGCGCAGTACGTGGCAGAGATCTGCGCAGAACATGGATGGCATTACATCATTGGGTTCGAGCGTGATCAGCCCGAAGATCTTTCGGACTTAGAGCGCATGCTGAATCCAATCAAGCCAGTTCATACCGATAAAGTCGGACGCAATGATCCTTGTCCTTGTGGAAGTGGAAAGAAGTACAAGAAGTGCTGTGTCGCAAGCTCAACGCTCGTCGCATAAAAATCTTCATGCCGTTACTCAGAGCCTGGAGCCGAGAACACAGCATCGGTGACCTGAGAGGCTGGGATTGAAGAGAACCTGCTCACCGACATAGATTTTCAGTGAGCAGGAATTAACCCCCTGAAACCCCCAAACCCCCCATTCTCAGAACCTGCTCACAGCAATTTTCAGTGAGCAGGAAATAACCCCCGGAAACCCCCAAACCCCCCATTCTCAGAACGGAATGTCGTCATCGCCCTCGGCCAGCGCCGGCTCGGGCCGTGCCTTCGGCTTACGCGCCTTACGGACCGGCTTTGGCGGCTCGGGCTTGGGTTCCGGTGCGGGCTCCTGCACCGCGCGACCGTCGAGCATCTGCATGGAGCCGCGTGCGTCGACGATGACCTCGGTGGTGTAGCGCTCGTGGCCTTCGGCGGTCGTCCACTTGCGCGTGCGCAGCTTGCCTTCGACGTAGACGCGCGAGCCCTTGTGCAGGTACTCGCCCGCGATCTCGGCGACCTTGCCGAACAGCGCGATGCGGTGCCAATCGGTACGCTCGTGCAGCTCGCCGGTCGTGCGGTCGGTCCAGCTTTCGCTGGTCGCAAGGCTGATGTTGGCGACCGCATCCCCGCTGGGGAGCGTGCGCACTTCTGGATCGGCGCCCAGATTGCCGATCAAAATGGCCTTGTTGATGCCGTTTGACATGGGATTCTCCTGAAGGATGGGTGAGTTAGAAGGGAACGGTCCAGCCGCTGACCAGCCGGCCGTAGAGGAACTCGGCGTAGTCGAAGAAGCGGGGGCCCATGAACCACGAGACGGTGCTCAAGGCCGCAAGATGTCGGTCGTTGAGTGCGTCGTCGTTGATGCGGCGTTCGGGGCTAAAAGGCGCGTTCATCGGCACGCCCCTCGGTGGTCCATGAGCCGGCCGTCGAGGAAGACGACGTAGCTCGGGGGTGAGGCCGAGAAAGCGCTGGACGGTGAAGCGCGCACAGAGGGTGCGGGTGTTGCGTTGGTCGTCGTCGGGCATGGCGGGTCTCCGCTTGGTGTGAGCAAGACAACTCACCTCCCGCGAAGCGGCCTTAATGCAGACGTAGAGCCGACGGGGCCGAGGGCGCACGACACGCGCGGCGGCACCCGCCTGGACGTTTCAGGTCGTTTGAAGACTTGCGGATTTGACGTCAAATCGGCCGACTGGAGGGACGAGACGTAGGAGGAAAAGGCTAGAGGTCGGCGGCTGGGGCGTGGGGCGTGGCGTCGAGTGGGGCCCCCCCTCGACCGGAGAGGCTCTTGAGATCTGAAGTGGGGGTAGCGGAAGTGCTTACCCTAAAGAGGAAAGATCTCAGTTAAAGATAAAAAATTTCCAGATTTTTTCTGAGACTTTCGACGAGGACGAGGGTGGGTTTTGAAAGCCACCCCGCTTGCCGTGGGGTGTGTCGAGGCGGACCGCACCCACGATACCGGGCTTGCTCCACAAACGGTCAGCCCGTCGCTCGCTGCGCTCGGCCGATCTAACCTTATTCGTTAGGTTTCATGGTTTAGGTCGCGCTCATGTAGGTCACGCTCATGTAGGCCTGCTTTATCAAATTGGCTCGATGACCTGCCGAATCGCCAGAGAAGGAAAAGGAAAGCGCCGACGAGGACGAATACTGCGAGCTTGAAAAGGTCGGGAGGCACGTCTCCGGGGGCAGGCAGAAGTGAGGCCACGAAGAGAAGAAGCCACACCGCTACAACGAAAACGCTCAAGATTTGGTTGAGCTTGCTGACAGAGAACTGCGCCGGTGAGGTAAGGAAATTGCCAGCCGAATTGTCGGACGTGACTGCTACTACCTTGTAGAGAGGGCCAAGAGTCATGTCTTCGAGAATGTCAACATGACGTTCCCAGTTGCTTTGCCAAAACTTGCTTCCTCGATTCACCAAATACCAAGTGAAGGAGAAAACAAGGCCAAGGGCAGAGAAAAGAATGGAGAGCGACGGTTCAGGGTTAGCTGCCTTGTAGGTCAGGGCATACCCGGCGAATGCGGCGGCGATGAACGCCCAAAAATAGGTTGCTCGCTTCCAATATAACTCAATTTCAAATTTTCTGATGTCGAGCGCGTAGGCCAGCGCTCTTCCGGCGCGTGTGTCAGCGTCCTTCAGATCATCTTTTGAGCGCGGCTTATCCGGCTCCGCAAAACGTGCCTGGTACTCAGTCAAATTCATTATTTGCTCCTCTGTAGATGAATCTGCGAGTAAACCGAACGAATAAGCATTTATCCGGTGTGTGCGTGGCAGTGATCCTTGATGTCCAAGAGGCGCTCATAGCGCACTTCGGATAACTAAGGAAGTGGACAGATCAATTTCCATCTAACCAGGATCCTAACCGTAAGTTCTTGCAAACAAATACAAAAACAAACCCGGCAATCGCTCCCTCCAGTTCAGGTGGGTCTGTTTTAATGCCGTTCGTTTCCTCCGTGACGTGCGCGGCGCGGCATGGGGCAACCCTAGCAGAAGATGAGCCTAGCGCCTTTTTGCTATCTACCTTGAGAACGCTGGACACAAAAGCTCAAAAGTCTGAGTTACGATTAGGGCACCGCTCGAATTACTACCATCCAAAATATCACCAGTGGATTCATTCTTCCATGTGAATTTCCATGGATCATTCGAATCGCTGGAGCGCCTAATCATCACGAAGGGCCCACCCCAATTTGTCATAACTCGCTTCCTTGGACAATCCGCTGAAGAGGAATGCATTGCTTCGCCCTCCGCTTCAAGAGTCGCGTCTATGCACTGCTGCACTGTCAACAACCCTCCATTGGGAATGGTTATACCTCCGGAGTCACGTTGGCAACATTCGATCGCGTCGAGTTTTGTGGTCGTGCCGATGGCAAGGGCGATTTCGGTGTCTTCCCCTGTGATTCGGAGAACGGTAGCGCCGCATCCTTTTGCCGTTATTGGGAAGCTGCCGGATGGGTAACCTGCTTGCAGGAGACTAGACTCAGCATCGGCAACGAGAGTGACTGATGGTGAACGGCTAGCTGTTGATGATGGGGTAGTCAAGGTAGCGGCGCATGATTGCAAGAATAGGAGCATCAAGGCTGCCGCATATATGAATGATCCTGGGTAAGCGCCTGATCGCATATCAATAATCATAAAAACTAGGGCTAGGTTTAAAAAGAGTCACGCGGTCGAACGACCCAGGCGCAGACTATCCGGCGCTCAGTGCGACTGAGGTTATGGCGAATATGTAATAATGGTTACCTGGGAATGAGTGCCTACAAAACCTGGCCCCTCGTTGCCTGTCATTACATCTGGCATCGTCCCAGATATAGACTTGGGAAGTCCACTACAATTGCCTTCATCCGCCTATTGCTTTTAGAACATGAAAATTTGCAAGCTCTTTTAGTGTAAACGATTCATTTCCCTTAAGTGTGAGTTCCAAATCCGCATGTTTTCTAAACCAATCCTCTTGCATTGGCAGGAAAGTTTTCACATACTCCTCCCCCTTCTCGATGACTGCTATCGCCTTTCGATCTCGATAATCTTTCAAGAGAACTTCATACTGACTATCTCGGATTCTTTTCGTTTTCTGTAAGCGAATGGTCGAAGCTGGAACATAGTAAACTTTATCCCTGGACGGATTGCGCGCTAGCTCTCCCCCTTTCTTATGATACCAGTATTCCTCAACTTTCTTTTCTTGGTTCGCAATTCCGTAACGAATAGCCAGGGTTTCATTAGCATGCCTACCGGTGACTTGGTAAGTATAAGGCGTATCTTGGTGGTCACTGTCTCTGTGTTTTTCGCGCTCAGCTTCCTTTCTTTTGTTCTCTTCCTCTCGCTCAGTCCGATTTAGAGCTTCACGGACTGCTCTTGCTATTTCCTCCGACTCCGCTGGATTCACAGCTGGACCAAATAAGTTGGAAACGGCTCGCCAAAGAAAATATAACAGCACCAAGCCAAGAATCGGTAATACTAGAAAGCGAAACACTGCGGAAACCGCAGCCGCGATCATAGTTAAAACCGCACCAAATATAGCCAAACCAAGTACAACATTTGAGAATAGCCGCATTGCCTATTCCGGTTACGCTTGCCAAAGGGGAGAAAGGGTGACCAAGTTTCTTCCAAACATCAACCTAGACATCAAGCACGCATACAGCGGACAACAAAAAGCCGAACGCCTCGAACGATCAAGAATCGCTCCAGGCAGTTCGGCTTGATGTGTCGTTGAGTCCATGGCTTGCGCTTCCTCCGTGACGTGTGCGGGACTATAGCACAGGATTTCGCGCGGGGTCCTCCCGTAAGATCGGGGCGCAGCGGACAGTAGATCGATTTGACGGCTCGGGCCCAATAGGAACTCACCGACGTAGGCGGGGTCCAGGGCACGGCTCCGGGAGCCGTGAGCCCAAGTCTCCGGCGGAGCCGATTTGACGTCAAATCGCCGTCAGGCAGGAGCCGCTCTCTCCCCGTCAAGGGTCAAGAGCCAAGCGGCCGAGACATCACCGAAGGCGTTCGCCAGTGTCTCCGCCTCCTCGATGCCGGGACGACGGATGCCGTTCTCATAGTTCGCGAGTCGGGACGGCGAGATGGCTTGGCCTGTAAACCGTGACAGGTCTTCGAGAGTCCATGCGCGTCGTGTGCGAGCTTCGCGAATGCGGGAGCCGATTTCATGACTGCGGGTCTGTTCCATGGTCGGATGCCTGTCGGAGTGTGTTCGCCGAGTTTGGTGTTCGTGACGAAATCGAAAGAACCGACTGACTCGCGCTCGCTGGATGGTAGCGGCGATTGCTGAGCCCTCCTCCCGGCGAACCTTTAAGTCCGGGAGGTCCGCGCTCGGGTAATGTCCCGCCATCACTTCCCGTTGAGGCCGTCTCCGCCGCTGTATTGCCGTTAGGCCGAGCCAGAACCGGACGCAACGAGAGGTCTTCCTCGGCATTCGCGCCCAGCTCACCGTCGACCTCAGATAAGTAAGGCTACTTCTTCACCTTATTCAGAAAGAAACACCTTGGGCAGTTGGTCACCGTGTCGTAGGGAGCCAATACCGCTGCAAAGTTAGCCTTACAGCTCGCACACGTTACCGAATGAGTCTTGCGACTTGGGCCATTCGTACCATGATCAGATGAAACTGAAGGCATGGAGCCGGCGCGCGGGCGGGGTGGTGTCTTCCGGGGAGCCTCTTTGCGCGGTGGGTTAACTACCACTTGAGGCGGAGGATTCGATGCTTGCGAGGTAAGATTATCACGGTAGTAAATCGCGAAGCCCGCTAGGCCGGCGAATATCCAACCGATAACTTGAATTATCAGATAACTGCTTGTAATTGCAAAGTACGCGATGCTGCCGCATACAAGGAGAAAAGGCCATAGCTTATTAGTTCCGGCGCACACACTAGCAAACCAGGATCCAACAAGCCAAATCAGAAATGCCAAGCCAGCCAGGCCACCGATTAAGTCTCCGCCACTCCCGCAGGAACCGCTTTCGCACATCCACTCGTTATAGATCGCTCCGTACAATGGCCCAGAAGCGAGCGCCAGCAAGCACACCAATACCGAACTTCTATAAATCATATACCACCATGAATCTGTCCATCTTCGGCGGGCAATCTGATTTCTGATACGGATGTATCGTAAGGCAGTTGGCTACCTGAACAGTTACCAAGTAAGTGCACTGCTGCCGGATGTCACCAGTGAAGGTAACGTTTAACTTGGGGTGCGCGGTGCCGACTTTTCGGCGGAGTGTCCCGCTCGAAGCGATTGCTGGGCAATAAAGCGCTCAAGAATTAGCGGAAGACCTTTTTCTCGCCAAAATTCCGGATCAACGTGTCCAGAGGACATCCCGCCTTCAGCATAACGATCAATGTAAAACATGTCCCTAGTACTGATTGGGCGCGCAGTCAGCGCAAGAAATGCTGCTTCCAGCATGACCTTTAGGGTATCCGCTGAGTCTGGTAAAGGGACGGGTCGAAATACCCGCGACATGTCTTTCCAGAGAAATGGGTCGCCACGAAGGCCCCACCACGACTCGGGATGTGACCGGAAAAGGTTTCCAACAGAATTCATATGAGGCTCCGACACCTTAGAGATATTCGAGATTCGGTTCGCTATCTCATAGGCTGCACGACTTCAAGACTCGCGCAAGGGTAGCGCAGCATTTCCAAGTCAACAATCTCAGATCACGTCGTGAGGACGACGAGCCCTAGAACCGGGACCGAACGTGACGGACCATGGCTCTTGGAGCAATGACGGACTCAATGGAGTTTAACCTCCTCATGTTCCGCTACTCGGCGCCTCACACTCGCTTGACCCATGCGCGAGGCATGAGTTCGCGCTCCGCCTTTGGGTTCAGCGTCCTTCATCCTCGTGGAGGAATCAGCAAGTCATCGAGGAACTCGGATGCCGGAGCAACGCCGCTGACGAAGAGGTGATCGCGTGCCCGTGTGCAGGCGACGTAGAGCAGGTGGCGCTCGGTGTTGTAGACCTCCGCGAGATCACTGTCGTCGGTCACGGTTTCGATGCGCGACTGCGAGGGGATGACTTCGTCGTCGCAGGCCATGACGGCGACGGCGCGAAACTCCAGTCCCTTTGCGAGGTGCATGGTGGCGATGGAGAGATGTCCCTGGTCGGTCTCGACATGTTCGTCCAGGATTTTGGCCGGTAGTCCTGTTTCGGTGGCCGCGGCACGCGCACGCTCCAACTCAGACTCGGAGCGGACGAAGATGGCGATCTCATGCGGTTCGACGGATTCGCCGATGCGTTGCGTGATCCAAGCGGCAACCGCGCCGGCCTCCTCCGCGGGCGTCTGGAAGCTGACGACGGTGGGGGCGGGACCGTTGAAGACCGAGATGGTGCCGCGTCGGTCTTCGGTGTTGCCGTCGACATCGGCTGTTTCCGGTCCGAGAAGGCGGTCCGCTTGGCTTCTGATCTGATGCGAGGTGCGATAGTTGATCTGAAGCGTTCGGGCGCGGCCTCGGATGTCGACTCCGAGGGACAGCCAGGAGAACGGCGGCTGCAGGATGCGCTGACCGAGGTCGCCCGCGAAGAAGAGTCCGCTCGGACGGCCTGCGGCCAACGCGGCGAGGAAGCGAAGTTGGGGCACGCTGAGATCCTGCGCTTCATCCACGACCACGAAGTCGAACGGCTGCTGTCGGCGTTCGCCCAACTGGGTTGCGAGGTCGGTCAACATGGCTGCGCGTGTGATCACTCCGCTCTCGGTCAGCGCGGCTCGGACGGACTCGAAGATGGTCCAGAGCGCGGCCCGCCGGGACTCCGGCAGACGCGTCTTGCGCCCCAGGCGCTTGACATCCCGATAGTCATCCCACGTCTCCAACTGCCAGGCGTCGACCAGATCCGTCCATTCCGAACGCAGGAAACCGAGACCGAACGTCTGATTCCCGGCCGCCGCGCTTGCCTCGGCGATCAATCGGGTCACCTGCTCATCCGTGGCCATTCGTGCCGGCCCGAGATGTCGCGCATACAGCCGGCTGCCGACGGCATTAATGGCGTCGACTTCGAGCCGCTCGGCGAGTCGTGGCTCGGTGCTGATCAGGCGTCGGAGCTGGGTGCGCAGCGCATTCGCCAGCGTCTCGGAGAGGGTCGTCAGCAGGACACGACTCTCCGGATGTCGGCGCGCGAGAAAGACCGCGCGATGCAGCGCGACGATGGTCTTCCCGGTGCCGGCCGACCCGCACACGCGCGCCGGGCCGTTAAACTCGCGCTCGACCCATTGGCGCTGGGCGGGATGGAGAAAGATGGTCCACTTGTCCCAGGGGAAGGCCAAGGCCCGCTCAAGTTCCTGCGCATCGCTCATGATGCGGAAACGCCGCTGGGCGTCCGGATGGGCGAAGGGGTCCGCATCGGGCGTCGCGACGGGGCGGGAGACGGGCGGCTGCTCGCCGGTTGCCAGTTGCAGCAATGCCTCGGCCGCTTCGGCGGGCAGATGATCCGCCAGTTCGAGCAGGGTGTCCTCGTTGGCGAGACGGACATCGGCCAGCCATTCCGGCGGGACGCCGTAGCCGAGCAGTTCCGAGTCGGAGCGCTGGGCAAACAGAAGCGGCCTCGTGGGCGTGGGTTGCGCGACCTTGACGTAGACCGGCACCGCAACCTCTTCGATGCGCTCGCGAATCTCGACCAACTGCGCGGCACCGGTTTGCGGATGGACCTCCAGTTTGCGGCGCTCGGCCCAGGCGTAGGCACGGTCGTGATGATCCACGTAGCACAGCAAAAGGCTCCCCGAGGCCCGATGGACAATCAAGCGGATGTCGCTGCCGACCCGGACCGACCAGAAGTTCTTATCTCGTGCCTTGTCGAGTTTGTGAAACGCGAGGCCGGGGTTGGCCGGATTGATCTGCAAGTCGAACGCCGTGGTCTTGACGGCCTTCTGCTCGTCCCCCGCGAGGCGGGCGAGACTGTCGGTGAAGGTGTCGGCGATGCGGAAGTCCATAGGATCGGGCCTTGTCGGGAGTCACATTGGCCTTTGCCCGTGACCGAGCGGCCGGCACGTTTTCAACATCGGCGCGCGGCGCTGGAGATCACGCATGCGACCTCTGCGCCATCGGCAGGAAGGCCATGCAGGGCTCGTCTGCATCCGACGGGTTGAACTGATAGAGGCTCGGAGCATGGGGAACACCCTGTGCATCCGTGAATCTGTCCAACCATCGCGCGCAGTCCCGCCGCTGTGGGCAGGTCGGGTCGCGGCAGCGCATCAGGTCGTGGCCGAGCGATGTTGTGCTCCGGAGACGCTCGGCAATCAGCTCAGGCGTGAAACTGATTTGCATTTTGGGCACCATGTCATGGGTGTTGGAACGGCTCGATACTGAATCTGGCGAGCCTGGAATATGACCTTCTGTCATCGGCCTGGTCATGGCCAATTCTCTGTATACCACCGGGCAGGCGAGTTCAGGTTCCAATGCTCCGTGGGTATCGTCTTCAAGAACTCGACCGCGTCTTTGAATACGCCATGGCGAATCGCCCAATCGAGTTGCTCTGCGAGTCGGCGGTGTTTGGCATCGTCCGATGCGCCCGACGCGGCGAGAATGAGCGGAGCCGGCGGTTTCGACGCACTCGGCTCCCCGCTGCGGAGCAGGAACTCATAGAAGGCTTGCCAGTGCATGCCCGCTGGACTTGACCGGCCCTCCGCCTTGATCGCGGCGAGGAAGCTGTCTTTCTCGGCAGTCTCGCTAGCGGTCATCATGACCCCACCCGAAACACCTTCATAACCTCGTCTCCGAGGTGGTTGATCACCTTGACCGCGATCCGACCGGAGGCTGGCTTGGGGAAGGGGCGGGAGATGTCGCTGTTGAGGCTGGCCCAGGCTTCTTCGTTGATCTCGGCCTTGAGGGTGGTCTTGAGCGCTTTGTAGGGATCCTCGGCACCGAGGAAATAGGCGTGGCGCACGAAGAAGCTCTCTTCGTTGTAGTCGGTGTCGATGAACCAGCAGGCGATGCCCTCGGGGCCGTCGCTGCGCACCTCGCCGGTGCCGGGATGGAAGACATCCACGCCGTTGATCTTGATCCGGATCCGGTCGTCCTCGGCCGGCAGAATGGCGATGTCGGGCTCTCCGAAGATCACGAAGAGGTTGCCCGTGTTGGTGGTCTTCAGATCCTCGGCCATGTGCAGGTCGGCATTCATGCGCGCCTTGAGCACCGGGATGCGTCCGAGCTTGTTGAACTCCGTGGCGTGGGCCTCGTAGTTGAAGGCGCAGGCGATCAAGACATCGAAATCGGCTTCGCCGGCCTCGCGTGCGGCGCTCACCAGATCGGGACGGGTGACGGTGCCGAACTCGGGACCGATGAGGATGGCGGCACGCTTCTCGGTACCGCCGTCCTGCGCGCCTTCGAGGTATCGGCCTTCGGCACACACGAATTCGCCGGGCCAGGCCGTCAGCGACGTGAAGCTGATCTTGTCGGCCTTATGCGCCTGCTGCACACCGGCAACCTTGAGGTTCTCCAGGATCATCCGGGGGAAGCTCGGCGTGTCTCCGTACCCGGCATCCGGGGTGGCGACGCCGTCGGCCGGGTCAATCAGTTCGTCGTTCTCGTCTACACCGAGCACACGGTGAGGCGACAGGCTCTCGACGGTGAACGGGCCGGAGACGCGGACGGTCTTCTTGTCGGTGTAGGGTTTGTCGTAGAGATACTCGGAGTCGGCCTTGGCGGCGATAGAGGCGTCGATCTCGCGCTGGCGGCCGATTCGAGCTTCCCAGAAGTCTGCGAGCGGCTGTTTGGTCGCAGTGGGCCAGTCCGACGGCACCTCGTGTGGGACCTCCCAGTCGACCAAAGCGTAGGCCGGCACCGACTCGTCGCTCGGCATCGTGAAGCTGGCATCGCTTGGCGCGTCGAACTTCACGTCCTTGCCGTCGCGCCCGCCGGTGGTGACGCGATAGGGCTTTACGTGGCCGCGCAGCGCGGCGTTGAGCCGGTCCAGTGCATCCTGCACCTTCGGTTGCCATTGCTCGTAGATGACATCGATCTCGGCGTTGTTCGCGATGGACTTCAGCGTGATGTGCGGGACGCGCTCGTAGACGAAGCCGTGGCGGATGTCGCCCCGAGTCGACTGTGACGAGGGGGCGCTGCGGCTGATCTCGGCCTCTTTGAGCTGCCCCGCTGGCGAGTCGGCGAGCAGGTAATAAGGATAGCGTGCGCCCATGATGCGTGCGCGAGCCAGAGCGAGTGCGACGCGGGAAGTGTCGATGGTGATCCAGCGGCGGCCCCATTGCTCGGCGACATAGGCGGTGGTGCCGGAGCCGCAGGTTGGGTCGATAACGAGGTCGCCGGGGTCGGTGGCAATGAGGAGGCACCGCTCCAGGATTTTCGGATGCGTCTGGACAACATATGTCCCATCATCATCGCCCCGAGTGTCGTTCCAGACGTGCGGCAATTCCCGCACGGGAAAATCATCGAAGTAGCGCTTGTAAATCCTCAACCCAGACTGCTGGAGGAGACGTCCTATTCGCCAAAGTCTTTTGATGCCATCTGCGCTGGTTTTCCAGTGTCGATTAGGTTTGCATGAAAGCGTGTAGTTTTTTCCATTTGCTGTTACCTCGATGTCTGGATCATTTCCACCTTTCGAAACAATGCTGTCCGTTGTCAAAATTCTTGCGCCTTGCGGAAGCATCACCTGGCCATTTTCTATGAAGTTGCTAACAGGGAGTACTTTACTCGATTCAATTTCCACCCGTTTGTATTCTTTCGCGCCGACGTCCCCACGAGTCGTGCGCTCATAAAATTTTCGATACTTCAGGACCCCGAGCTTTTTTGCGTAGAAAATAACGTAATCGTGCGTAGTTGGGAGGGTGCTGGTAGTGGAGCCACTAGTTTTCTGAAACGCTATCAACGAGCAAAAATTATCCTCACCAAACACTTCATCCATCACCGCTCGAACCCGATGCACATTCTCATCCCCGATCTGCACAAAGATAGATCCGGATTCGGTCAGCAGATCGCGCGCAACTGTCAGCCGATCCCGCAGATAAGTCAGATAGGAATGAATGCCATCCCGCCAGGTATCCCGAAACGCCTTCACCTGCTCCGGCTCGCGGGTGATGTGCGCGACATTGCCGTCCTTCACATCGCGGCTGGTGGTGCTCCATTGGAAGTTGCTGTTGAATTTGATGCCGTAGGGCGGGTCGATGTAGATGCACTGGACCCTGCCGCGTAGACCCTCGCGCTCGGCGAGGCTGGCCATGACCTGAAGCGAGTCGCCCAGGATCATGCGGTTCGACCAGTTCTGGTCGTGTCGATAGAACTCGGTTTTGTCGGCGTCCTTGGGGATGCCGTTGAAGTCGGCGAAGAGGTCGGCGGTGCCCATGCCGGCGTCGTGCTGGCCTTCCTTGGTTCGGCGCAAGAGATCATCGATCAACGCCTTGGGGTGGACCTTCTCTTGGATATAGAGCGGCGGCGCATGGACGACGAGGTCGCTCCAATCCTGTTGATCCTTACCGCGCCAGATGAGCTGCGGATCGAGGTCGCGGTTGCGCTGCCCCTTCTCGTCGGCTAGCGCATCGGGCTGCTCGGCGGGTCCGCGTGCATAGGTCACCCGGACCGGGGCCTCCTCGTCCTTGCGCATCATCGACTGGTATTCGGCCGTCGGGATATTCTTGCGGGTGGCCTCGTCGTGAGTGATTGTCTCGACGGTCTTCTCGGTGTTCGTCTTCTTCGCCATCTCTAGACTTCCTCGGTCGACGGCTCACCGACGACGCGTTCAATCATGCTGTTGAACTCGCTTTCGACCTTGGCCTTGAAGTCGGCCTCGATCTGGTAGACATCGGCGAATTCGGCGAAGGCCCAACGGCCATGGGTCCCGAGATTGTTCACGCCGGGCACCCAGTAGACATCCATGGTGGTCTTCTTCTCCTTGGCATCCTCGCCGCGATAACCCTTGATCTCAACCGTGAGGTTCAGCAGATCCTCCTCGCCGTGGCCGTCGTCGAGCTGAACGATGAAGTCGGGGCGATAGCGGCGCATCTCTGAGCCATACCGGTAGGGGACCTCGAAGCCCAGATTGTGGTTTTTAACATAGGCCCTGACGCGTGGATGCGCCTCGGCGACGCGGCAGAATTCGGCCTCCCAGTCGCTGTCGAGGATGACCCAGTTGAGATGGCAGCGGCGTGCGTCGGTTTCCCAGCGCTCGGTCTTGGAGGTGTTGAAGTTGACGTGCGCGGTGGAGCCGACCGGATTGTAGGGGTCGAGAAGCGCCATGATGGGCCGCTTACCGATCTGGTCGCGGGTGATGCCGGCGGTGATGCGCTCGCAGGCCATGTCCGCGAGGGTCTTGTACTTGAGTTGGGCCGGATAGGTGCCGCCCTTGCATTGCAGATAGGCGTCGAGCCATTGACGCGCGATGCGCTTGAGCTGGCCGAACAGATGGAGCTGTGGCTCGCCGTTGGCGTCACGGAATCGACTCAGCAAGAGATGCGATGTCAGCTCGTAGAGGATCTGGGATTGGCGCACGTCGCCCGTGTGGACGAGGTTGAGATCCACCGTCGCGCCGATGATGCCGGAATTGCGGGTCTCGGCAGCGCCGACCAGCTCAGGGGAAATGACCAGCGTGGAGTCGGCGTCGAATTTCGCGGTCAGGCGGTCCTGCGGCAGCTCCGTGCGATAACCTGCGACGCGGGGGAAACGGATCTCCAGAGCGTCACGCTCGGGGCGCATTGCCTTGACCTGGATGGTCTCGCGCGGCGGCTGCGGCGGGGCGACCGTGGGCGTGGCGTTGAAGTCGAAGGGGATGCCGAGCACGTCGGCATACTCGACGTTGAAGAGCCCCTCTTCGTTGAGATCATAGGACTGGCGGCGCAGCGCCCGACCGATGACCTGCTCGCACAGGAGCTGCGTGCCGAAGGCGCGCACCCCGAGGACGTGCGTGACGGTGCTGACGTCCCAGCCCTCGGTGAGCATGGAGACGGAGACGACGCAGCGAATCTCGGCACCGAGTCGGCCGGGCTTGCCGACGGTGTTCATGACCTCGCGCAAGAGGTCCTGGTCGGTCAGGTTCTCGGCCTGACGGGCATCGCGGGTCCGCTCGATGATCTCGCGGCGGAAGCGCTCGATCTCATCCGACGCCATGGCGCGGAAGTTGGCATCCAGCGCCTCGCCCGATTCCAGTTGCTCGCTGTCGATCAAAATGGTTCGGGGGCGTGGCAGCGGGTTGCCGTGCTCGTCGTGATTGCGGAACAGGGCCAGGCGACCGGGCTCTGGCTTCTTGCTGCCGTCCTGTTGGTCGCGCAGAAACCCGGAGATGTAGTCGTAGACCAGCTTGGACGTGGCGGTGTTGTTGCAGACGACGATGAAGCACGGCGGGACCGCGACCCCGGCCTCCGTCCAGAGGACATGGGTCTTCTCGTAGTGGCCGTAGAGTGCCTCCAAGGCGGTCTGCAACTGCGGCGGGAGGTCGAGCGGATTCAGCGAGGCCGCCTTGCCGCGTCCCTTCTTGGGCATCTTGGCGCGGATGTGCTCCCAGAGGTTGCGGAACATGGGCATCTCGCCGCCGGGGATGTTGTCCGCAATCGGCACGCGCGGGAGCTTGACGATGCCGCACTCGATGGCATCCATGAGCGAGAAGTCGCTCATGGTCCAGGGGAAGAGCGTGCCTTCGGCATAGCCCGAGCCGCGCAGGAAGAAGGGTGTAGCGGAGAGGTCGAGGACACGCGCTAGCTTACCTGTCCGATGGACGGCCTCCAGTCCGGAGATCCAGAGCCGGGCGGCTTCGTTGTTCTTCTCGGCCTCCTTCTTGTCGTCGCCCTTCAGCTCGCCTTCGGGCGCATGATTCGGTTTCTCGCGGTAGCAGTGATGAGCCTCGTCGTTGATGACGAGGATGTTCTTCAGGCCCATCAGGTCCGACATGACACGCTGGAGCATCTGGCCTTCGGTCTCCAGCGTGTTCAGGGCCTCGCCGCCGCGGCCTTGCAGCAACAGCCGTCCGCCTTTGGTGATATCGATACGCTCGCGCCGCTTGAAGGCGTGGTAGTTGGTGATGACGATTTTGGCGCGGTTGACCTCGTCGAGCAGGTCAGTGGGCACTAGCTCGCGACTGGCGTAGTAGCTGTCCGGGTCGTTGGGTTGAAGGACGCGCAGGCGGTCCTTGATGGTCAGACCGGGCGCGACGATGAGAAAGCCGCGGCAGAAGCGCTTGCTGTCCGGCCGGCGCACGGCATTGATGGTCTGCCAGGCAATCAACATGGCCATGACCGTGGTCTTGCCGGCGCCGGTCGCGAGCTTGAGGGCCAGTCGCATCAGCTCGGGGTTGGCGTCGTGGTTGGCGTCCGCCAAGTGGGTCAGGAAGCGCTTGCCCGCCTTACCGATTTGGGGCGCGACCTCGGTCAGCCAGATGGCCGTTTCGACGGCCTCGATCTGGCAGAAGAAGGGTCGGAGACTGCTGAAGGGATGGTGGCGCCAGTGCTGCAGGAGGCGTGCGGTCTCGGGGGTGACGCGCCAGTGGTTGGGGTCGGGATCCAGCCGCCAACGGTCGACCTCTTGGCGTACCCCGTTGATGACGGCGGTATGATCGTAGAGCTGAGCCTCCGTGCTCAGGCCCTTACCTTCGTCAAACGCAAGCTCGGCCTGCTTGGGCGCGCCCTTCTGCTTCTTCGGCTTGGGGATGGGCGTGATGAACTCGGCGCGACGCCGGGCTTCAAGGATCTGGTGTGTCGGCTGACCTGTCTCGTCCAGCTCCCAGTGGCGCGACGGATACGCGTAGGGCGAGTTGAGAATCGGTCGGTCGAAGAACGGGTGCCCCATGTATGTCTCCTGACGATGGGTGCTGAGGTCCTGCGTCGCCCCGCGCGCTGCCGCTTCGGCATCAGACGGGTCAGACACGCTGTCTGGCGTGGCGCGATGGCCGCTGTCTCGGGGAGGCTAGAGCATTGCGGTGGAGATGACAAACTCGACTTTCGGCGCGCTCGGCAGCGCTCGCGGGGGCGAAGGCGGAACCAGCCGCGTCGAGGTAGAGAGCATGGATGCCTCCGACGTTCAGGCGAGCATTTCAAATCCACCGACGGTGGCGCATCGAGGGGGCGCTGCAGGCGTCAGGAGCCTTGAGCGTGTTGTCATGAAACCCGAAACCGCGGTATTCCAACGCCGGGTTTTCGGATGAGAGGGCCGAGTGCCTTCCGCTTCGCGTTCCGCTCAGAGGGCTTGGAACCGAACTCCTAGCACCTTCTAGCATATAGAAGAGAAGTGACCAGATTCCTTTCACGGGAGCTGGACGGAGCATCTGATGTCGGTTTAACGTCAAGCCGAAGCCAGACTGTACTCCGACGTGGGCTTGTTCATAACTCCGGCCACCGGGCGAGTCGCCTTCCGATGACCTGAAGTAAGTCTCTGATATTTTGAGTACATTGGCACCGTTGCCCCACCGTTCCAGTGGGCCTTGGCCGGGCTTATGAACAAGGCCCTCCGACGTTGACGAGGCAAAATACCACACACCAAGCTCCGCGGCGAAGAGCGGGATCGCCTTTGGTGTTTGCTAGGCAGCAGTTCGTGTGCTGCTACGTTAGCCTTTGGAATCTCTGATCCGTGCATGACCATTCGAAAAAGTTCCACCATGTACCCTGGGGCGTATGGCGAGACCCCAGTTCTTCTTTGACCGCGGAGTCGAGTAAGGGATCATGACTTGGCAGTATAAGGAGAAAATCCTTGGCTTCGTAACCTAATGGTTTAAGAACGGATTCAAAGCTATCGTTTGCCCAGTTCTCTTGATTTTCCAACCGCTCTTTGTAGTACGTGACTAAGACATTTAGTGGAGCGTTGAATTTCGCCAGATCCCTCATTTCTTTGACGCTGCTGGAATAGACAATTTCGTGTTCCATGAGAACTTCTGCACTTAGGGGGTCTGGATAGCCGCGCCTGTTCTGAATCAATGGACTAACCGTCGGCCAAGAGAAATATGCTGCATCAGTAGGCAGTTCACAAACCAACGCGAGATCTAAAAATTTTCCTATAGCAGGATAGACATAGGATTGCATCGTGCTCGTAATGAGCACGCGGTCGGTTGTCCATATGATACTGCGCTGCTCAGAATAGAATGCCGAGACGAAAGCATCGCGAAAATACTGCGCTATACGGCGTGCCATATACCATCTCCGATTGCTCGACTAACTTATGGTTTTACCGGCCTGCGCCCGCAGTAAGTCGACTGGAGCATTTCTTACCCGCGATATCTTCATGCTTTCGAAATCACGGTAATATTTCTTTTAGAAACAGCACCCATGGCAAATTTTCTATTTCTTGTAGCTCTTTGATTAAATAAATGAGTTTTGTGAACCTTGAAATTCACTTTTCCTCGAAGCCTCTCGTTAACCTGGGGAAAAAGCTCATATTCGTTATCCATATGGCGATTCGCTTTAACAGAATCCCAGTCTGGGTCAAACCCATAATACCAATCTCCGATCTTTTTGTTTATTAGGACTGAGTGAGTCCCCGCTCCTATGTCACAAACTACGACTGATTTTGAAAAATCTACATTCTCTAGTTGCTGCTCAGCATCTTCTTCAGAAAAACTTCGTATTTTCATGTTGCATCTTTGCGCAATTGCGTTTAATACAATCTCCCAATCAGCCTTAGAGGGCCCTGAGCTGTAAACTCCTTCGTCCGTAAGGACGGAATGCAACAATCGCAACACAAAACCTGGTATCTTATTCTTGTCTCTATACAAAAATAGCAAACCATTTATTACCGATGTAACCCAACAACTACTGGGTAAAGTTTGATATGAAAGCGGTTGATCCAACTCGGTTTCCTTAAGTGGTTAACGCGTTCTAGATTGCATCCAATATTTCGCGTTCTCGACAGGATTTAGTCGGGCACAGATACAGCCTACGCGCGAGACCCTCTGCGTGCTGCGGAAAGGAAAGATACTGCCATACCGTGTGCGGCAAACATAGCACAGGATTCCGAGAGACTCGGACGTCAGGGCGAACCGTAGGGCCCCGTCGCCGCAGGTCTGGAGTCGTTCTCGTCGAGGCGGTTGATGCCACAGAAGAGGCTGAGGCGGGTCTCCTGAGGATGCGCTTCGCGCATGGTTCCGAGTGCCCAGGAACATAGCGCCTGACCTCCAAGAGGCGTCAGGCCAGAAACAACTTGTCTGTTAGTTCATGCGAAAATATTCACAATGGATTGATCTAGCCGCTACTCCGGATCTAGAGGAGTCGTTAAGGCGATATCGCTGCCATGACCAATGCGTTGCCAAGCATCTCGAAACTCAGGTCTGTCATATGCATTCGGTTGAAGCCAATACGATACCCGACCCTCTTTTTCGCCGCGATGAGCTAATGCTCTTACCTCTGCAGGAAGAAGAATGAATGCACAGGGGTCTTTGGCGACATTGTTGACAACAATCCAAAAATCCCCCATAACTTTTTCAAGGCCGCCCCCAATAGGCACAGGATTTCGTTTCGACAACGCCTTTACTTGGACACCGATAAAACGAGTGCCGTCCTTATTGTAGGCCACCACATCTATGCCCCGCGCATTTCGAGCGGTTGGCATTACATTCCACCCCAAGCGCGATAACTTGTAGCAAGCGAAATACAATCCTATGTTTCCAGTTATCTGCGATTCGAGCTTCATACGCACTACTCAAAGCGTTGCGGATCAAAGCCAACACGCATGGCTAGATTGGCGTCTCCGGGCGTTGAAAGCAGCTTTCGATATCCTCCTGAAGCTGTAATGCGCTCGACCGGCCCCAAAGGAACCGATCTTTTTCACGGAGGGAAAGGCCCTCTGGACCGGTCGCGCTTACGGCGTCGCGAAACAGTTCATAGTGCTGCCAAATCTTGTCAAACTTGCTCCAGTTAATCAAACGGTGGAAGTCACCAACTTGATCGCAAGCCCTGAAGTCATAAACAGTAAAAGTACCTGGCCAAAGAACCGTTAAGATGGCTGATGCCATGGGCAATTGAAAGCCCCAGTCTTCCATCAAGATGCGAAGCCGCTCCCTTGGAGTCTGAGCGCTGTATAACGATCTCGAAAGCGACCCAACGACGTTTTCGAGATCGGCTGTCTTTGTTTTCGCAAGGAGCCTTCGCGCTACCAAACCTTTGGCGCGGTTAGCTTTCCAGACGACGATCGCGAAAAAATCGAACGCCGAGAGAAAGCCCTGTCGATGAAACCGATCGTGGACGTCCTCGAACAGATAAGTTTCCAGGTCATAGAATCGGAGGTAGTCAACGGTCATATTAGTTCAGCGGGTCTGTCGTTGCCTCACGCGTGCCAGATCGCGTAGCCCACAATCGAGAGGGAGATTAGCGCACGCATGACCCAAGTCAACACGGTCCGATCACGTTATCTGGTGCCTAAGACCCAAAGTGCTGGGACTCAAGACCGAGAGGGCGCCTGTGTCGGGAGTGGCGTCAAGGTACAAGGTTCTAGGAAATAGACGCTTTTGAGCATCGAGCCGCGCTCCGAGTGCCTGGAGCCTGGAACCTAGCTCTGAGTGCCTAGAACCTGGCGCCTGGAGCCTAGCGCCTAGCGCCTAGCTCCGAGTGCCTGGAACCTAGCACCTAGCACCTAGCACCTAGCACCTAGCACCTAGCACCTAGCGCCTAGCGCCTGGAACCGAGAGTTTGACGTCAAATCAGGGTGCGGGCGGTGACGAGAGATTATCCGATGGCGGGGTGGACTGCGAAAGTCACCCAAAAACTAGTCCGGGAAGGTCCCAGATTCCGAGGTCTCGGTCGTCGCACTCCGGGTGGAGGGTCCCGGAGCCCAGCGCCGTTGAGAATGCGCCGGAAAAGTGGCCTCGGCGGGCAAATTCTCCGGAAAGCGGATTCGTAGCTTACGAACGGCGGATTTCAGGGTTTTCAGCGATGGCGCTGTAAGTGGGCCCATTAGCGCCGAAAAAAGGCGAGATCAGCGGAGGAAGCGACCAGTTCGCGTGATGTGATCGAAGGACCAGACGTGCTCCTGAGGTGCGTTGGCGCAGCGACCCACGATGCGGCCATGAAATTCCCTGCCGCCCATGACCGGACCGATAGAGCTACGGCCCTTGCCGTCTGCACCGCATATGGGGCAGTCCGCGACGTAGGATAAGATGTGTAAACGCTGTTTCCTTCTGTCATCCGGCTTGTAGTGTAGCTCAAACAAGATCTTCGCCTTGCCAGAGTGTAAGAGGCGCAATATGAGTGGTGGAACATTCACGAGATTACGCTCTAGCTGAATCATCCACAAGGCGAGGTTAAGAGTGAGAGCCAGCGCGAGGAATATGGCAATCTTCGAGTTTAAGACGGCATCGTGAACTGCAAGCCGAATCTCGGTTTCTTGGGAAAACGGTAGGAAGCCGCTTGTGATGCCGTATAACTCTTGGAAGGCACCGATCACGAGGAAGATAAGAACAGTCAAGATCGCAACGATCGGGATGAGCATGAGGCTACCCATCGTGATTCCATCAATGGGCTGCTGAGTATCGGAACCAGGGAGCCGCATGGGGACCGCGTAGTAACGGATTGCGGAGACGCCCCTTTTCCCTCCGCGAGTATCGAGCGTAGGTGATACGTCTACATTCAGGGACTGCTGATCAACGACCTCCTCGACCTGGGTGTCAGACCCAAGACGGCGTGCCGACGCAGGTACCGGGAAGAACTGCAGACTATAGCGCGTTCGGATACCCGAGCCTCCTCCGGTGTGCTTCTCAAGCCGGGGCTCCAGATCCAACCCGTCGCCCGCGAGACGTTCCACGACGGACTCGCGGCGGTCTCTCCAGAGTGGTTCGAGGTTCTTCCAGTGGCTGTTGATGCGGTAGCGGGCATCCTTGTCAGTGTCAGTGCGCTTCGGCCAATGGGCACCGAGGTTCACCATCGCTTGGGCGATGGCTAATAGGTCCCAACCGTCGTCGCCCTGCGATTCTGGACTACCCGCCAGGTCACATAGCGCCCTGAGTAAGACCGTGGGGAGCTGTCGCTTTCGGCCTTCCGGCCAGTCCATCTCGACGATGCGCGCTAATGCAGCAGCGGCGCGCGCTCTCTTGTCAGGATCTGTAACACACTGATTATCCATATCAAAAACCGTTTCCTCGGCATTCAAACCGTTGCGCTACTGTTTTCGTCAATCCGCGCCAAGCAAACTTAGTGGCGTCGGATACCGGCAGTCCATGAGGCCCAGATTACCACACGAGCCTTGGGATGCCGGGACGACAAGAGCCCCGAGGGTGGCCCGATTCGCAATGTGTGATGCGGGTCACCTCGGTCGTAACCTACGAATGTGTTTTTGAGTAAGAACCATGGAAAACGAAGACAGATACAGTGAGATGCAATCGGCAGCGGAGACCGACCTGGAGACCGAAGCCACGGCAGAGCAACGGATCGAGAAGTATTGTGCGGACATCAAGGCCGCCCATGTGCGGTCCGTCGAGGGCGTCATTCAGATGGGCAATATCATCAACGAGGCCAAGGAGGAGTTGGGGGACACCTACAAGACGCTGGAGGAGCGACTCAAGGATGTCATTGGCTACAGCTCTACGGTGCTCTCGAATCTGTCGACAATTGCCAAGAAAGAGGCGCTGGCCGATTCTGCAAACTGGGGTCGTCTCCCAAAGGGGTACAACACCCTCTATCAACTGGCGCAGGTCGAGGACAGCAAGCTCGCTGACGCGATCAAGAATGGCGTGGTGAATCCGGGGATGACGCTGGCTAAGGCCAAGGCGCTGCACACAGCGGTGCCCATTACGCGGAACAAGGGCGCGGCGAGCAGCGACATTCCGGTGATCCTGTCGCTCGAAGATCCCGACCGGCAGCGAGAGCTGATCTCAAAGCTGGACGAGCTGCTGAGGGAGTATGACGGCAAGATCAAGGATGCCGACAAGAATGGTTTCTTGGCGCGCTGTCGTCGGGATTCATTTGTCGAGGAGGCGCTCGCTAAGCTTGAGGCCACTAAGGACGGCCTCGGTCGCTACACGTTGGAGGAGATGCGACTGGCCGAGAGCGCGGCGGATTATTTCACGTCGGACGAGGGGAAAGGAAAAGAGGCGACGTTGCCGGGTCGCTACAAGGGAATGGATTTCAAACCTCTGATTGCGGAGGTGGGGGCGATTAACTCCTCGGTGACCAAGAAGGTTCTGACCGCTTGGGTCAAAGAGCGCAAGATACCCAATCAGCTGAACGACCTTGCCCGCGTGCAGGACGTGATTTACGTGTGGGAGCAGGCGCGCCTCGTCGCCGAAAGCGTCGACGAGAAAGGTGGCCTGAAACGTCTCAGACAGTTGGTGAATGCTGACAACCCATCAATCGCAGAAACTGCACAGAAGATGCTGGACCGCATCTACGGGTTCCTGCCCAAAGGGGCGGCGAAGGGGAAGAAGATCACGGAGGATAACAAGCTTCGCGCTGCGGCCTAAGGAATGAGCGCCTAGGGCACGGAAGCCCTGGAGTATTGAGCCCCTGCGCCTCGTGAGGCGCAGGGGCTTTTTTATGTGAGTTGCGAGGCTGCTTGGGCGCGGTGATCTCATTTGGCGCCCAACGAAATGGAGCAGGTAAGCCCATATTGAGTAATAGCGTTGAGATTATTTGAGTCGGGTGAGTCGGGTTAGTTAATTAACCCGACTCAGCTGAGGCCCCGTGGTTACTGGGCTGATCTGGGTGAGCTGGGTGAGTTGGGTAAAAATTAAGATAACTAAGAGTCTTTTTAGGAACCGGAATATTTTTTCCGCTTGGGCTACACATTCTTCACAGCAACTTGCTTGTTTTCACCCGACTCACCCGACTCACCCGGATCGGCCTAGTAGCGACGCGGGTTCCAGTGAGCCGGGTTGCTTCCACAACCCGGCTCAACGAGCGTTAACCCGACTCAGCTACGCGACCTCACCAAGAAGCTCCTCGAAGGTGAACTCCAACCTACTCGTGCGATTGAACTCTTTGCGAGCTGATTCCAGATCCGGGAGTATCATCATCTTTATCTGACCACCATTGAATCGAGGGCGCGACTCCTGCGCCGACGGGAGGTGCTTTTTGAGCTTCTTAAAAAAGGCTTCGCGTCCTATGTTATGTCCGCTATGGCGGTGCTCACGGACATATGCCTCGTAACTCTGATACAGCATATCCTTTGAAACGGCGTAAGGCCATGATTCACAGGAGCCGCGGCCACCATGTAAGTACTCCATTCGATCGTGACGTTCACGGTTTTCCGTCGGATTCTGCTTCGCCTCATAGTCGTCTCGTGTTGCGATGAACATACGAGACGCAGAGCCGATCACTGAGTTGGACGGATACAATCGGCCCGCCGACAGTGCCTCCAAGAGCCACCCGGAGACGCCATCCAGCCCAAGAGCAGCAACGTCCGCCAAAGCCTTTGTTCTAGGCGCCTGACGCTGTTTGCTGCGGATCTCACGGTGCATCAGGTCATACATCATGGCCTCAAGTCCTCCGTTTTTCATTTGGGTGTCAAGGTTCTTGAAGAATTCCGTGTCTTGCATGAACTTCGGGCTGACATCCAGGATAAACCAGCGCCGCTCTCCGACCCCGGCCGGGACAACCCAATCCTCGTTGGACGCGACCAGCAGGCGCGCATAGTTCTTACGCATCTCGGTGTCCCAGTTCTTGCGTTCGATTGGGATCATTTCCTCGGTCACCAGCGCCTTGAGTACGCCCTCCTGCTGCTTGTTCCCGCCCCAAATCAACTCATCGGCAAAAGCCAACAATGTACGTTCCAGATGGGCATTAAAGTGCCCGACCAGATGCTGGGGGTTGGAAAGATGCAGGAAATGGTTGCCGAAGAGCTTGCCGTACCATTTTGCAAACTGACCTTTTCCGACGCCCTTTTCGCCGCGCAGCACGGCGGCTACACCATAGCGCTCCGTCGGCTGCTGTACGCCGACAGCCATCCAATCCAACAGCCATTCGTTATACTCGGCATTGCCGTCGCAGAGCGCTTCCAGAATCAGCTTTTGCATCAAACTCCAGTCGCCCGAGATGGGTTCTATCGGGAAACCGGACCAGCCGTTGTAAATGTCCTTGTCGACCGCGCCTGGTTTGAAGGTCATCGCGCGATAGCGCCGCTGTCCAGGCCAATTCAGCCAGTCATCGCCGAGATTCGTTGGTTCAACGGCGTCCTTCTTGACCTTGTAAGCGACGATGCCTCTGTACCATTCCTTGAGCTGCGGTGGTGCCATTACCGCATACGTGGGCGTTCCAAACGAGGGATCGGTGAACTCACGAATAATCGCCACCTTGCCACCGATCATCGTTTTGGCGAATGTCAGGTTAATCGTCTCAAGCGCTTTTTGATGGGAACGGTTGACGACATCAGCCTCGATCCGGCGTGGATCACCTTGAGTCTCCGTCTCGCGACCCCGCATCAGAATGCTGTAGGGATCTAACCCCGAGACTTCGCGAACCGAGACTCCAGCCTCTCCAGCGGCATCGTCCACGGTGTAGAGTGAGTTGATCCAGCTGCGGACAGTGCCCGCCTCCGGGCTACCTCCGGAGCGTTCCCAGAGTCTTTGCAGATCGCGTTCGGTATTCTCTATGCCCCGTCCATGCTCGAAGCAGTGCGTCAGCAGATGCGCTGTTTCGGAAAATGTGAAGCCGCGGCCCTTGAGCAATGCGGCCATGGAAAAGTCTAACCCGGAACGACTGACATCGTTCAGGCCGGAGTCAGAGCCCTCCCAGCGACGTTGGAGAATTGGGTCTTGGGTTAACATGGTGCCCAAGCGAGCTTCCGCTTGCTGAGTTGCCTCTACCGACAAGGCCGCTGGCGATGTTGCTGGCTCGCTCGTACGTCCACCCGCGCGACGAGGCTGCGATAGCGCCTCCGCCGGCGGAAGAGCCCCTGCCAACGCTTCGGCAGAGCACACGCCAGCGTTCTCGCTCAGAAGGCGAGCAAAGCTCGGCTCCTGGGGGTATCCCTTGCTGATCTTCTTGGTCGTGGGATAGTTCAGGGTTCCTGGAAGCCGCATCAGCCGATCGATATTGAAGGTACCCGTGTCCCCGCTGAACTTGGCGATGAGCTGTTTGTTGATCGCCTCCGTCGCTTCGTGGCTTGCAGACGCCAGACGCCAGAAGACTCCGAGCCCGTTCCCGCTATCGATGATGAGCGATGGTGGCGGGGTGAATGCCTCCAGTCGCGGGAGTGTTTCGGACAGGAGACGGCGGCGTCCATCGGCATAACCGACCGAGAGGTCGGGGTCGATATCGACGTGCGCATACTCGGCCTGCGCGATGTCGTCTTTCGTCGGCTTCTTGGTGACCAGCGTCTTCACCGGGTTCACGGTGAAGTAGACATTGTGGCCTTGGGTGTTCTGGTCGAACGCCCAGTCCGTCGCCGCGTCCAGTGCGTCGGGTAGGCCGAACGTCTTGGACTTCAGCGCCCCATCGGGGACAATCGCAACCAGGTTTTGGAGCCCGGTGGGTCGAATGGGTTCGAGACTCGTCCTGATCTCTGCACGGTTGGGTGTTGTCTCCGCGTGGCTGTCTCGATGTTGATCTTGATCGTCGAATTTGGATGCTTGGTACTCTGTTTCTAAAGAGGATGACGAGCGGGCGCTCATCAGCCCGCCGTCCTGATCGTGGTATAATTGATTGTCAACATTTGCTTTTCTCCTGGTCGCCGTGCGGGCGACCTCATTTTTTGGGGATTCCCCTTTCAGTGTGTCTGGCGCGCCCATCAGTCCTCCTTCAAGCCGAAGATGACGGGATAGCGATACATGCATCGTGACGATTGCTTGTAGACACAGATATCGGTATCGCCGTATTTCTCGATCTCGCGAGGATACGGTCGACGTATGCGCTCCCTGACTTTGGGATTCTGTGTGAACCAAAGCCAATCAAGCTCGGATATTTCGTCGGTGACAAATGGTGGACGTCTCTTGGGCATTACACGCCCTCCTGACAAACCAACCCTTCCGCTCGCTGTTTCGCGAGCCAGGCTTGTTCGTCTTCGATGAGAATGCGCGTGGAGCCGCCGACTTTGATGGCTGGAGGCATGCGACCGATTTTCGCGTTGCGGTAATAGGTCGCGCGGTTGATGCGGTATTTCGCGCAGAAGTCCGCGATGGTTAATGCTGTTGGTTCTTGGGTCATAAAGACACCCCCGATAAAAATTTCGAAAGGTGCTTGTCAGGCGTGCAGTGGCCAAACTGCATGGGTGCTTCGGCCGTTGGCGAACGGTCCGGAGGATAGATCAGCCTCTTGCGGACTTCCCCGAGAGATCAGGCTCGGATCAGAGTCCCATATGCGTGAGAGCGATTTGACGGATCTTGAGAGCTGGAAGCTGGGGAATTGGAGGAGCTGGGGAACTGAGGGTCTGCGGAGCCGGAGGCTGGGGGATATGTGACGCTGGGGAGGGAGCTACCCTCGTTCTCGGTGTATCTTTGCCGGAACCCTGCTGCTAGTCGAGATGCTCCGTCACAGGCTGCGGAGCATTGGTATAGTATAACACAAAATCGGCGTCGTCAAGAATTTTACACAGGATGTTGCTCATCCCAAAGGCGACTCACCCGCGGAGTTCAGACGCGCCCGGTGACGCGGATTCTCAAGAAAAAGCCTCTGGAAACGTTGTAGCAACGTCCAGGGCGGGCGCTTTAACCTGAAGGGGCGCGACGTCGGGAGACTGGCTCGGGAGATTCGCCATATCGAGCGAGGTGAGATTATCGAGATGGACCGCCCAAGCTTCCAAGGCAGTTCGTTTCTCGGGCAGGTAGGAGTGTCTGTTGTACCGCGCAGTCACTGTGCGGTTCTTGTGGTTAAGAATGCGGCCGATCAAGTCGTCAGTGTAGCCAAGCGCACTGATATTTGTTGCCGCAGTACGACGCAGGTCGTGGCTGCTGAAGTGACCGCCCCCCGCTTTTTTGATTGCTCGATCAAGCGCGGTGCCAACGCTATCAATTCTAATCGGCTTGCGTTCCTCCTTCGATGAGTCGAGACCGGATCTCGGTGCCCGTGTGGACGCAAAAACGTAATCTGAACTCGCTGACAACACGCGCATCTTTTCTATTAAATCAACTGCTTTGTCAGGGAGCGGAACTAAGTGAACGGTTTCGTTTTTTGTCCTGTCCGGGGTCAGTGTCCATATCTTTTCCTCCAGATCGAGCTCATCCCAGCGCATGCCTAAAATCTCGCCTATTCGTTGAGCTAATAGCAATTCCAGTTTGAGCACACAATGGATTGCAGGCGATAGGTCGAAATCGTTCCAGAAAAGTTTAATCTCGGCGTTGGTCAGCACGCGATCCCTAGCGCGTTCCTTGGATGGCGCCTTTACGCCAGCACAGGGCGAAGTCTCGACCAGATCCTGCTCAATTCCCCAGGTGAAAAGGCGCCGAACGACTGAGAGCGTGCGATTGGCGGTAACGCTCGCGCCGCGATCAACAATCGCTTTCAGCATTTCTTGAACATCACGCCGCTTGATATCTTTAGCTTTGATTTGCTTCCAGCGTGGAAGGACATCGAATTTGAGTAGTCGGGAATCTTGATCTCCTGAGCGTTTGTGTGAGGCGTACTCCTTTAGATACCGATCGGACAGGTCGCCAAAGGTCAAGTCCTGTTCCGCCTGCCGCCGAGCTTCTGCTTTTTGTTGCTGAGGTTCTATGCCCTGCCTTACAAGCTTCCTCTGCTCTCTGTACTCGTCCCGCGCGTCGGCCAACGTGGTTGCAGTCAGGCTGATTCTTCCCTTTCGTCCGTTCAGGCGATATGCGTAAATGTAGGTTTTCTTGCCTGATGGATATACCCACACTCCGAACCCAGGATTGTCGGCGTCCATGACCTCGTATTTTTTAGCTTGGGGCTTGAGGTTCTTCACCATAATGGCGGTGATTTTTTGAGTCATAACAGTGGGACCTGAGGTGGGACTTATAACCCGCGATGCACCGCAATGACATGCGACGAGTTACAGCGAAGAAGATACTTAAGTATATGTATTATAGCTTAAAAATAAGATGTCTGCGACGGGTTTTTACTTTCTGCGATGCCAAACGTGAGAGACTGTTAATCACTAGGTCGGCGGTTCGAGCCCGTCCCAGGGAGCCAATAAAACAAGGGGTTACAGGTTTACGCCTGTGACCCCTTTCCTTTTTCAGCGTTTTCGTCCCCGTTCGGTCCCCGTTTCGTCAGCCCCTAGGTTGCCGGTTCACCGCGATCTCAAGCGAACATCCGCGTCCGAACGCTCGACAGTGCATCCTCTCGGGATCGCTTAGGCACCTCAGAGAAGCCGTACAAGACGCCTGACAGACCAGAAGATGCATGGGGCAACGATCCCCAAAACGTCTCTTCGCGGCCTACAACGCGCCTGATCGACCATGCAGGTTAGCTTGCCAAAACGGAACCAGTTGTAGTTCTACTTTGTTACTTTTCCCGCGGACCCGTGGCGCACAGCAGCCACGCCGAATGCAGGCGATAAGCGATTAATTATATTGAATCATATCGTTTTGTGGCAACAGAGGGATCGCTGAACCGAGGCGCGTTCGTGGTCGTCATGTCGTGGACCGTAGCACCGGGTTGACCGTCGGCGGCAGGCCGTCGGCGCTGACGAGACGGTCGCTCGCGCGCCGACCACCAAGGACGTTGGTTGCGCCGCATCGCGAGACGGCCCCGTCCACAATCACGCTGCGCCGAAGGCATGGAGCGCCCCCGAGGCGCGAACAGACCCCCTTGCGCATGCCCTGGTGTCGCTTTGTCGAGGTCCAGGGAAAACAACGGGCGGGCGCAGCGGTGCCGGCAGCGCCGATGCGCTGCATCGTCGCCTTTGAGCGTCGCGCCCGGAGGTCGCGTGATCAACCCGAGGTCGCCGTCGGGCAGCACGAGCGGGCACAACGCTCGGCGTCGTGGGCGGCGCGGCCGCGCGCCGGGCGAGGTTACTCCAGAAGCGCAAGGCCCGGCTTGGCGTACTGGGCGCGGATGCTGGCCAAGCGCTTCTTGTGGCGCTTTTCCATCTGCGCCAAGACATCTTCCTGCGTCACTGCGCGCCTTGGCAGGAACTGTTTCAAGAGCTCCTCAATGTCGGAGCAACTCAACAGCGGATGCACGTCTGCAGCACGTAGTCGCTCCTCCAACATGAACAGCATCGCCATCAACACCAAGGCCATGTGATGATGCCAGGCGCTCCATTTGCGCACCTGATAATCCGCCATGCCGCATTCGGATTTGCCATCCTGGAAGGCGCGCTCCACCCAATAGCGCTGCGCCTGCATCTCGGCCAATCGCTTCACCGGCGTTTCGGCCGGGGCATTCGACAAGGTGTATTTGATTTCCTCGGGGGCATTGATCTCACGGCGCACGATCAAGTGCCAACCATGCGCCGCGGTCTCCTCGTTATCCCATAACCAAACCCGTCGATGCAGCACCGCCACTTCCAGTTCTCCGCGCGTGCTGTCACGGACCTTGACCCGTTGCCAAGCCTCGGCGGGCTGCTCCGCTTGCCACTGATCAACCCGTATCGCCGCTGCGTTCGCCTCGAGCTTGGTTGGCGTGCGGCCACGCTGCCCTTTCTTCTGCTTGACCGTCGGCTTCGGATCTTCCAGGAAGATCAGCTGATTGCAATGCACATCGGCGACAAACACTTCCCCCATCGCCGCCAGGGCGCGGAGAAACGCCGGATCGTTGCCGTAAAACCCGTCGGCGCCAACCCGGGAAAACCGCACACCAATCCGGCGTTGATGCGCGACCATCGCCAACGCCAGCGCCACTTTCGTCTTAAAGACGCGGTCCTCCTCGGGAATACCGGCCTGCTCGCAGCGCGGCGCATCATCACACCATTTCTCCGGGAGATACAGGCGCTCATCGACCAACGTCACACGGCGATCACGACCCAATGCGGCAAATACCCCGACTTGGCAATTGTCCACCTTGCCCAGACGCCCACACCATTGCCGAGCGACGCCCACCGAATGCTTGCCCGACTTCTTGAAGCCGCTTTCATCGATCAACAGGCAACTATTCGGGTGCCCACCTAGCCATCGATCCGCCGCCAACGCCACCTGATCAATCACCGCTTGATGATCCCAAGGCGAGTCCGTGAGCATCTGCTGGAGCTGCTGTTCATCGGCATCCGGAACCCGCTCCTCCATACGCTCCATATTCTTCTTATTGGGATCGGCTTGTATCAGACCCCGTAAATAGTGGCCGACCGGCTCGATCACGCTGCGGGTTGCGCTCTGAAAATGCGTTTTGAAGCGCAGATGAAAGCGGGTAAAGCGCCCGGCAATACCATCAAGTGGATTTATAGGGGTATCAGTAGAAGAAAATCTGATTATGCATAGATAAATTCTCTTTATGATTGAGTTGTGGTGCTAATAGTATAATAACATCAGCTAGTTGCAGCTAGATCTAATCTAACGAAGTAGAAGTAGGTCAGCCCCTCGATTTGGTCGTCCCCCGGTGCCTCGGCGCGGATGGCCTGATTCACGATGCGGTGCAGCTCCTTCAGAAGCTCGGTGACGTCTGCGGTGTCTCGCCGCTCGGTGAGCTTCTTGTTGATGGCCTCGATGTTCCAGGCCGCCGCGCCGAAGCCGAGCGCGCCCAAGACACCGCCATCCCGGCGGATCAGATCGCGCAACTGCGCGCCGGACAACGGCGTATAGCCCAAATAATGCCAGCGTGCGATCAGGGCGTTCCACAACCGCGACTCCGCCGCGCCGACGACCGCTTCGAGACGCAGACCGGCCAGCGCCTGCACCGAACCGCTCAGCGTCACCGGCTCGGGCAGATCGTCACAGCGCGGCTGCAGCGCTTGGCCATTGCCGTTGCCGTTGCGCGGCGCCGGCAGCGCGATCAGCCCCGCACGGTGCAGGCGCAACAGCCCGACCCGGCAGCTCATCAGCTTCGGGCGTCCCTGCACATCGATCTTTTCCGTGCGGCCCCCCGGATTGGACGTCTGAGCGGTGAGGATGGGTTTCGCTGCGCTCTACCCATCCTACGTGTTTCGGTTGTTTTGAATCCTTCCGTATCGTCCTGGGCCGCGTCGGCGAGGAGCTCGCTGATGTTTGCGACGATGTTCCAATCGCGAGGCCGTACATAAGGCTCCGGACGCGGCCTAGTCCGGCTCGAATCGATAGCCGAGCAGCTCGACATCCGCGGCGAAGTGTTTCGCGACCAGCTCGGCGGTGGCATCCGTGTAATCACTCCGATAGTCCTTGCTCCGATCGGTCGCCTTGCGCGCATGCGGCAGTGCCGGCGCCGGGATCCCGATGCGCGCGCAGGCGATCGCGAAATCCTCGTGCAGACGCTCGTAGCGACCGATGAAATCGACGATCACGGCGCCATGCAGGTCGATGAGGTAATCGCTCTGCAGCTCGATGGAGGTGTCGACGTGATACTGGTAGGGCCGCTCGGGGTCGAGCTTCCAACGCAGGAAGGGCTCGAACTCGGTGTGGCCGCCGAGGTATTGCGGCCGTTCGCGCCGGATGTGGTGGAAGGAGCTGACCTGAAGGTCCCAGGGGTTGCGCACGAAGGCGAACTTGAACAGCCCGTCGAAGACCTCCTTGGGCAGCATCTCCTTTGCGGCGATCGCCTTGGCATGGCGGGGCAGCTTGGTGGCGATGCGGTGCCCGCTGAGATGGCTCAGTCGGCTGCACAGAAACATGGACCAGTACCAGGGGTCGCGCCAGCGCAGACCTTCCAAGGCGGCGCGCACGCTGGTTCCGCCGGTCTTGGCGATGTGCACGAAAAGAAATCGGTGTTTCGGGGAGAGCAGCATGATCTCGGATCAACCGTCGTCGATAAGCAGACCGGCAGGTCGGGTGAGGTCCGCGTGGCACGGCCTCATGATCTTGTCTCCGTGGCCCGGTGCGGGCCGTAACCCGACGGCGTTTGCGGCCGGATGAGAGGTTTCATGTCGGATGACGCTGCGCTAATCCGACGCAGGGGATTTCTTTTTGGCACGCGGGTGAGCCTGGTCGTAGACCTGCGCGAGATGCTGGAAGTCGAGATGGGTGTAGATCTGGGTGGTGCCGATATCGGCATGGCCGAGCAGCTCCTGCACCGCGCGCAGATCGCCCGATGACTCCAGCACATGGGTCGCGAAGCTGTGACGCAGCAGATGCGGATGCAGGTCGCGCGTGGCGCCTTGCACGCGGGCCCAGCGGGCGATGCGCACCTCGACCGTGCGCGGGTTGATCCGCGTCCCGCGGCTGCTCACGAAGAGCGCGGGCTCGCCGGCCGCGGCCAGGTTGGCGCGCACCCGCATCCAGCGTTGCACGGCCTCGCGGGCCTTGATGCCCACCGGCACGCGCCGGGTCTTGGAACCCTTGCCCAGCACGCCGAGCTCGCCCTCGGCCATGTCGATGTCGCCCAGGTTGACCGAGACCAGCTCGGCGAGCCGCAGGCCCGAGGAGTAGAACAGCTCGATCATGGCCTGATCGCGGATCGTGAGCAGATCATCGTCGGCCGGATGGTCCAGCAGGCTGCACAGCTGATCGGCGTCGAGTGTCCCCGGCAAGCGCCGCGGACTCTTGGGTGCCCTCACCCCGACCGCCGGATTGGATCCGGCCAGACCCTCGCGCAGCAGCCAGCGATAGAGACTGCGCAGGCTGGAGAGCTCGCGCTGCAGCGTCTTTCCGGAGGCCCCGCGACGGTGCCGCCAGGCGAGATATTGGCGCACGGCCTGCTCGTCGAGCTTCTCGATCGCGAGCGATTCGGTCTCGCTCAGCCAGGCATTCAGGCGCTCTAGATCGCGGCGGTAGGCGATTAGGGTCTGCTCGGACAACCGGCGCTCATGGGCGAGATGGCCGAGGAAGGATTCGATGAGGTCGGCCGATGTACTCATGTCGTTGGAGTGAGTAGTGAGTAGTGAGTGCTGATCCGAGCTTCGGCGGGGACGCGGTTTAAAACAATAAATTTTTTAAAATCTTAAACCGCGCCAGCTCCAGCTGTCGTCAAGTCTGCCGGGACCGATCCCATCCAAAAACATCGCATACCGCACCGGGCGCGGTTTAAATCGCGTCAGCTCCGACGTTCAAGGATCCGGCCGAGGCAGATCCAATCCAACAACGATGCACATGGCTACGGACGCGATTTAGGTCGTCTCGTCGCAGTGCCCCAACGGCACGACGCGCAGCTTCTGTCCGAGGATCTCGCCGAGCCGGTCGAGCAGCTCGGTGCCCATGTCCGGGCGAAAGCGCTCGCCGTCGTGGCTGCCGATCGCCAGCACGCCGGCATGTCCGTCCGCGCGGATCGGCACCAGGGCGGCGGATCGGATCTCGGCCCCCGTCGCGCCGAAGAGGATCTGTGCTTTCTCGCTGTTGAGCGGGCCGCACAAGGCATGGTGGCGATCGACGAAGTCGCGAAACGCCAGCGTCAGCGGATCTGCTCGGGTGCCGGTTTCGTTATCGGTCTTGAAGAGCTTGAGCGTCATCGCCTCGGCCGAGAACTCGGTCAGGAGGGCATCCTTGAGCAGAGCACAGATCTGCTGCGAATCCTGCGCGGCGATGAGCTTCAGGACCAAGTGGTGGAGCCGACCCGAGAGCGCCTCGTACTCGCGCGCCCGCGAGATGAGATGGGTGAGGCGGTGGTGCTCGGCCTCCAGCTGTTTGCGCAGGAGACGCACCTGCTGCTCGATCAGCGAGATCGCAGCGCCCGAATCGTGCGGGATCTCAAGTGCCGCCAGGAGCTTCGGGTTGCGGGCGAAGAAGGTCGGATCGCTCAGGAGAAAGTCGATGATCCTGGATTCGATCTCCGGGTCTTCGGTCGCGACGGGCGCGGGTTCGATGGGAGTCATGCGCGATACATCCCTACGGGGGTGACGTCGGGCCTCGCGATCTCGGCCCGACCTGCGGCGGTTTGTCGGGTGTCGTGGACGCGGTCGGTCCCGCCGAGGCTCCTCATAGCGCGATCTCGCCTTCGAAGACCTGCACGGCCGGCCCGGTCATCCACACGGATTCGCCGGGTGCGTTCCAGGCGATCAGAAGATCGCCGCCGGGCAGGCTGACCCGAACCCGCGCGTCCACCAGGTCGCATCGGCGGGCGTGGACCATGGCCGCGCAGGCGCCGGTGCCGCAGGCCAAGGTCTCGCCGGCGCCGCGCTCGTAGACGCGCAGGCGCAGATGATCGCGGGCGAGGATCTGCAGGAAGCCGACATTGACCCGTTGGGGAAAGCGCGGGTGGGCTTCGATCAAGGGGCCGAGGCGCACGACCGGAGCTGTGTCCAGGTCCTCGACCAGGATGACGGCGTGCGGGTTTCCCATCGAGACCGCGCCGATGACCAGCGCCTCGCCCGCGACATCCAGGTCATAGGTGAGCGCTTGCCGATCCGCCAGAAAGGGGATCCGCTCGGGCTCGAATTCGGGTGCGCCCATGTCGACACGGACCTGACCTGCGTCCTCCAGATAGAGCCGGATGGGACCGGCGGCCGTCCCGACCGGGATCTCGTCATGCTCGGTCAGGCCACGGTCGCGCACGAAGCGGGCAAAACACCGCGCACCGTTCCCGCATTGCTCCACCTCGGAGCCGTCGGCGTTGAAGATGCGGTAGTAAAATTCGGTGTCGGGCCGGCGCGGCGGCTCCACCAGCAGGATCTGATCGCAGCCGATCCCGAAGCGCCGGTCGGCAAGCCGGCGGGCGAGCGCGGGGTCGATCGCGATGGGGTGCTCGGTGGCATCCAGGACGACGAAGTCGTTGCCCAGGCCCTGCATCTTGCTGAAGGCGAGTCGCATCCCTTCGCTCACCCGGGCAGGCGCCCCGAGACGGCCAGATGGCGGTCGCTGACCACGCCGACCTCGAGCCCGTCGAGCCCCGCGGCGGCCAGTTGCTCGGCGACCTCCGCCGGCTCGAAGGCGGCGAAGAGCGAGTTGCGGAAGTCGTCGCGCAAGACCTTCGGCTCGCCGTCGGCATAGGTCGCCACCAGTGCCTCGACCCAACCGGCCGAGGCCGGGCGCATCAGGTCCATGATCAGCACCAAGGCGCCGGGCTTGCCGGTCTCGATCAGGGTCTGCCACAAGACCTGCGGGTCGTGCAGATGGTGCAGCAGGCTGTTGGAGATGATCAGGTCGTAGCCGCCGCGATCCAGGGCCGCGGAGGGGATCTGGTCGCGGATCAGTCGACACCGCTTGGCCACGCCGGGCAGCGCATCGAGCGCGGTTTGGGCGAGATCGAGCATGGGTTGCGAGCCGTCGAGCGCATCGCAGGTCGCCCGGGGCCAGGCGCGCAGGAAGCGGATGCTGATGTCCGCCGGTCCGCAGCCCAGATCAAGTGCGCGCGCGCCGTCGAGCGGACTCGGATCGAGCCGGCGCAGCAGCTCGATGAAGAGCGTGTTGGATTCGTTGAAATCCGCTTGGGCATAGGCGAGCGCTTGCTCGTCGCTGTCCATCAACTCGGGTTCGGGACGGCGTTTCATGACGGTAGAACGGACTCCCCGGCGAAGAGGCTCGCGACGGTCTCGCGCTCGCGCACGAGATGCACTTGATCGCCGTCGACCATGACCTCGGGCACGCGCGGGCGGCTGTTGTAGTTGGAGCTCATGGTGAAGCCGTAGGCGCCCGATCCGCGCACGGCGAGCAGGTCGCCCTCGCTCAAGGCGAGCTGGCGGCCCTTGCCGAGGAAGTCGCCGGTCTCGCAGACCGGGCCGACCAGGTCATAGCGGGCGGGCTCGGCGTCCGTGTTGTACATCACCGGCACGATGTCCTGAACGGCCTGATAGAGCGCGGGGCGCACCAGGTCGTTCATGGCCGCGTCCAGGATCGCGAAGCGGCGCTGGCCGTTGTGCTTGAGATATTCCACGCGGGTCAGCAGGACGCCGGCATTGCCGGCGATGGCGCGGCCGGGCTCCAGCATGATCTCGTAGGGACGATCGCCGAGCAGGTAGCTCATGGCCGCGGCATAGGCGGCGGGCTCCGGGGGATGCTCTTCGGTGTAGCGGATGCCGAGTCCGCCGCCGATGTCCAGATGCGCGATCGGGATGCCGATCTCGCCGAGACGCTCGGCCAGGGTCAGCACGCGCCCGAGCGCGTCGATGAAGGGGGCCAGATCCGTGAGCTGGGAGCCGATATGACAGTCGATGCCGGTCACGCGCAGGTTCGGCAGCGCTGCGGCCCGGACATAGACCTCCTCGGCCGCGTGAATATCGATCCCGAACTTGTTCTCCTTCAGGCCGGTAGCGATATAGGGATGGGTCTGGGCATCGACGTCGGGATTCACACGCAGCGATACTGGCGCGATCATACCCATCTCGCCGGCGATCCGATCGAGCCGGACCAGCTCGGACTCGGACTCGACGTTGAAGCAGCGAATCCCGACCTCCAAGGCAAAGCGGATCTCGTCCTCGCGCTTGCCGACCCCGGAGAAGATGACCTTGGCCGGGTCGCCCCCGGCGGCGAGCACGCGCTCGAGCTCGCCGAGCGAGACGATGTCGAAACCCGAGCCCAGGCGCGCCAAGACATTGAGCACCGCCAGATTGGAGTTGGCCTTGACGGCAAAGCAGACCAGATGCGGATGGTCGCGGAAGGCGCGGTCGAAGGCGCGCCAATGGCGTTCCAGCGTCGCACGGGAATAGACATAACAGGGCGTACCGAAACGCGCGGCGATGTCGGCGAGCGGGACATCCTCGGCGTAGAGGACATCGTCGCGATAGTTGAAGTGATCCATGCGGTCTCGGGAGGCTCTCGGCTATAGATAGGATTGGGGGTGATTCGGCTAGGGTCTGTCGGGCGGTGCCGCCGATTCGGGAGGCGCAACGGGTGCGCTCGGGACATCCGAGCCGATCTCGGCTGCGGGCGCCGGCACCACGACGACCGGCGGCTCGGGTAGATAGAGCGGACCCTTCTGACCGCAGGCACCGATCATACTCGCGATGCCGAGCACCGTGACGAGGAGGTAGAAGGCTGTTCTGGCCCAGCAGTGCATGCGTGCCTCGTGTGGGTCGGTCCCATGACGATCGGGAGTATAACCGGACTTGATCTTGGTCGGGCGGCTCCCGCGGGAGCCGCCCGACATGAAGGGGATGTAGGGGCGACTTCAGTCGCCCTTGATGTTGGTCGGGCCATGTAGGGGCGACTTTAGTCGCCCCGTCGTCCCCCACAGCCGCCCTGCAGGAACGGGACGATTTCCGAACGAGCCGACGGTTGGTTGTGCCTCGCACGGCTCGACACAATGGCCCCGGGGCGACTGAAGTCGCCCCTTACACGCCCCTACACGCACCCTACAGCCCCAATAGGACTCAACGCCCCTCGGTCGCCTGCGCCGCCTCGGGAACAACCCGGAAACGCGCGGCGGTCGCGCCGTCCTCGGTCGTCAGCCAGAGCTGCTCGCCCTCGATACGGTAGCCGCGCACCGTCCCGAGCGCCGCGGCATAGGCCGCCGCCTGCTCGGCGACCGCCTGCGGACCCCGGCAGGCCATGCGGGTGGTGGCGATGGGCCCGATCACGAGCCGACCCTCGTCCAATGTGTAACCGCTCATGTAACGGTTGCAGCCGTCGGAGCCGGAGAGGGTGCCTTCCGCGGTCAAGGCCAGGGTGATCTCGGTGCCCTTCACCGTCGAGACCAGCGCCTCCTTGCCGTTGTTGTAGGTGTCCAGGTGCCAGGTGACGCCGACCAACGGGGTTTCGGCCAGCGTTTCGAGCAGGATCAAAACGGCGCCTTCGGCATCGAGTAGCTCCAACGTCTGGCCGGCCTGTCGATAGCCGGCCACGGCGGCGAGATGCGCCGTGATCGCCTGCTCCAAGGCCATCAAGGATTCCTCGCAGGCCATCATGGTCATGGCCATGCGCGGGTCGATCGTCAGGCGGTCGCCCTCGAGGGTGTAGCCGCCCGAGAAGCTGTTGCAACCCACGTTGCCCGAAACGCGACCCTCGCCGAAGGCAAGTTGCGGCGGCAGCTCGCGGGGCTCGATGGAGACGAGATCGGACCCGGCATCGGCCGCGGCGTCGGAGCGATAGGCGAGGATCCTCCACGGCGTCGCGTCGATGGCGGGCACGGTCGTCGCGGCGCCGTCCACGGGCGGCGCGTCGGTCGCAAAGGATGGCGCGACCATGCTGATCAGGCCGAGAAGGACCAGGGTTCGAAGGGCTGACATGCGCAAAATCCTCTTGAATACCGGTGGGTTGTGTTGATGGTCCAGATGTCGACACAGGGAGCGCGAAGCGCCGCGCGCCGACATGGCGCATTCCCCGTCGATCTGCCGGGAGCGGCGTCACGCCGGCAGTGTACCCCCACCCGAAACACCTGCCGAGCCGTCGCCCGGACACCTCGAGGAAAACCCGAGCGAATCGCTTGAGCCGCGACCCGGAATCGGCTTAATCTCCGGGTTCGCCGGATCGGGCTCACGGATGCCGGCTCATGAACCCCGCCCTGCGAGGGCAAGCCGGCAACACGATGTGCGAGGTGGATCCAATCCATGACAGGGCCAACGTCCGAGATGCCGACACGCACGGATCCACACCCATGAGGACCGCGGCGCGCCGGTGTGCGCTCGGATGCCGAATCGTGGTCCTGCTCGCCGGAGCCGTCTTTTGCGCCTCGGCGGCGGCGATCTCCGACCCGCTCGGCTTGGAGGAGGCGCTGGAGGCCGCGCCCGGTCACCCGCGGGTTGCGGCCTCGCCCGAGATCGCCGGCCTCCTGCCGCGCCGCCAATCGCTCTACCTGGACTGCCAGCGGCTGGCCTTTCGCAGCTCGAGCGTCGCCGACCCCGAGCGGAACCGTCCGCTCGAACCCCTGATCAGCGCCCTGGACGCGCAACGCCTGGAGATCATGGAGCGCTTCTTCGACGTGCTCCTCGCCGATCTGAGCTTCTCCACCGAGAGCGAGGCCATGGCGGTCGCCTACATCCAGTTCGACCGCGCCTCCGTGCGCAACGAGCTCGGCCAGATTTCGCCGCTGCGCGTGCTGGAGCTGGAGTCGGTCTATCAGGAGATCCTGCACCGTCGGGCCGCAAGCGAGATCAGCCAGCAGTTGACGCGCGCACTGCTCGCACAGGCGCTCGGCAATCCGGCCGATCTGCCGAGCAACCTGCTGCAGCCCACACTCTCGATGCCGCCCGACCCTCCGCCGACCCTGGACGCCGTCCTCGCGCAGGCCGTCGAGACCCCGATCGTGCGCGACTTGATGGCCGGCCGCTCGCAGGCCGACCGGGATCTCATCCAGATGGAGGTCCGCCAGCAGGCGCTCGAGCTGCTGCTGCGTCTGCGCGCACTGATCGCGGCGGAGCGCAACCTGCGCATCGAGTTGGCCTGGCGCGACCTGAAGCTCGACGAGAGTCGAACACTCTACGAGCAGGAGGTGACCGCCGATCTGGGTTACTCCATGAGTCAACAGACCCA
The DNA here is from genome assembly GCF_018399035.1 of Thiocapsa sp. Taxonomy (GTDB): domain Bacteria; phylum Pseudomonadota; class Gammaproteobacteria; order Chromatiales; family Chromatiaceae; genus Thiocapsa. The sequence goes on along the minus strand of NZ_CP073760.1, from coordinate 3,222,775 downwards.
GACCCGGCAGCAGAGCCAGCGGGTGAGCTTCTGCCGCGCACTCGTATGGGCGGAGCTCGAGGCACTTGTCGGACAGCCTCTCGCCGAAGCGGTAGACGGAGATCAAGATCAATGAAGAAACCGGCGTGGATCGTCGCCCTCGGCGTGCTCATGCTCGCCACGGAGGCCTTTGCGGCCGAGGAGCTTAAGGGCTGGCTCGAATGGGTGCATGAGGTCGAAATGCGCGTGCTCGAGAACGGCGTGGTCGACGAGGTCCTTGTCAGCGCCGGTCAGCATGTCGTGAAAGGCGATCTCCTCTTGAGGATGGATCAGCGCGAGGCCCGAGCCAGGCTCCTGGAGGCCAAGGCGCGCGTCGCCCGAGCGCGCGTCGAGGTGGAAAAGGCCGGGCGCGATCTCGTGCGCAGCCAAGAGCTGTTCGATCGCGGCTTGATCGCCATCGAAGAGCTCAAGGACGCCGAGCTCGAGCAGCTCGCCGCCACGGCGGAGGAGGAAGCCGCGAAGGCGGCCGAGGCCTCGGCCGAAGTCGCACTCGAGCACACCGAGCTGCGGGCCCCCTTCGACGGGATCGTGGTCTCGCGCAAGGTCTGGAACGGGGCGGTGATCTACAAGACCATCCAGCAGGAGCCGCTGATCGTGGTCGCGCCGGACGATCAAATGCTCGCCCGCGCCTTGGTGACCGCCGGGACGCTGCGGCGCGTCAAGCCGGGCCAGCCGGCACGCATCAAGATCGACGGGGCGATGCGCGACGGGCGTGTCTACAGCCTCGGGGTCCAGGCCGTGCGCGTGGAGCTCGAAGGCGCCGTCTACTACCTCGACATCATCTTCGACCGCCGCCCCAACGAGCTGCTGCGGCCTTCCGAGACCGTGCAGATCGTTTTGCCCTGAGCATGTCTTTCTGAACACCGAGCTGCGCAAGATCGTGCGCGATGCCGAGTCGGGCAAGCGCATTGCCGATTCATCTACAATTATCGGTTGTACGATCGCTACTCCCGTCCGATCGCGAGCCTGGCGGTCTTGGCGGATCTAGACGCCGGCTGGAAGCCGGATAGATTCGATCTGGAGCAGCTCGGCTGCACGCATCGGTTTCGGTTTCCGGTGGTCAAGCTGCTGGACTATGCCGACCGACTCGCGGCGTTGGAAACGGATGCGAATCCGTTTGCCCTGATCACCGCCGCGCATCTCTACACGGCGCGGACACGGCATGACCCGCAGGCGCGCTATGGTTTCAAGTGCAGCCTGGTGCGCCTGCTGTATCGACACGCCCGGGAGCGCCGGCGGATCCTCGATCTGTTCGCCGTCATCGACTGGATGATGCGGCTGCCGGATGCGCTGGAGCAGGCGCTGTGGAACGAGATTCAATCGATTGAAGGAGTCGCTGCTTCGGGTACGTCCAAGATTGGGTGGAGAAGAAGATTCGGCGCCATTTGATGCGCGCGCGTCAGCGTCAGCGCTTCGCCTGCTGGTCCAGCAGTGCCTTGAGGCGGGCGATCTCGGCGAGGGCGGATTCCTTGTCTTGGAGCGCGGCTTCCTTGTCTTGGAGCGCAGCCTCCTTGGCTTGGCGCTCGGCCTCCGCCGCTTGGAGCGCGGCCTGCTCGGCGGCGCGCCGCTCTTCGAGCTCGTAGGCGACGGCGCGCTGCATGCGCAGGGCCTCTTGGCGCGACTGATACCTGTGGTAGTCGCGCTCCTTCTCGGAAAAGGCGTTCAAGGTGCTCATCGCGGACCTCATGATGGGGGGTTGCATCCAGGCGGGGAGTCGGGTCGGATCCAGGGTCTCCCCGTCCTTGAGAAATTTCAACCAGCGTTCGGCATCGCTTTGGACCGGCTCGACAGCGAATTTACTCAGTTCATAGACGCGGATGCTACCGTGATCGACGAGCGAACGACCGCGGTCGTCACGCCACCGGTAGCGGTGGGCGTACTCGGGCCGATCCCGGAACAAGGTCGCGTCGAGGATCCAGATGGCATAGACCGGCTGCAGCTCGCGATAGTCTGCGCCGCGTTGCAGTTGTTGGCTGAACAGATCCGCCCAGGCGTAGAGGATGCGCGGGGCGAGGTTGGCGAAGACCAGCAGCTGGATCTCGATCTGAAAGATTCGCCGCGCCGCGTCGCGGGCCTTTACGTCAACGACGGTCAGCTTGTCGTCGAGCGTCTCGCGCTCGTTGTAGGGGTTGAGGATGTCGACCGCGGTGATCGGTGCGGCGAGATCCTCCACAAGCAGCGCATTGAGAAAGTGGATCAACAGGTCGCGATGGTCGTCGGACCCGAACAGGGTCTTGAAGACGCAGTCGACCTTGGGATCGATGGGGCGGTGCATACGAAGAGTGTATTTCCTGGTCGCGGCGTTGGCAAGGTGCTCGCCGAGCCCGGGAGCGGGCTCGATGCGCGACAGCACCCGATGCCGGAGGGTATCGCATTCGGGACCGATTGATTGTCTCGGTCAGGGTCACCCGAGGAGCGCATTCAGCGTCACGTCACGCAATCATGCCGTGGGGAAGTGTAAGATTTGACGTGTTGCTGCCCCGTTCGGTGCCGTTTAGGTCGTTTCGTGTATGCTTCGGCCGACCCTAAGTCCCGCACCCGGAGGACCGATGAGCACGGCCGCAGCGCGCGACGATTTCGACAATCCCTGGAAGGAGATGCTCGAGCACGCCTTCCCGGAACTGATGGCCTTCTACTTCCCCGATGCGCATGCCCGCATCGACTGGAGCCGCGAGCACGTTTTTCTGAACACCGAGCTGCGCAAGATCGTGCGCGATGCCGAGTCGGGCAAGCGCATTGCCGATGCCCTGGTGCGGGTCACTCTGCTCGACGGCACCGAGCAATGGGTATATCTCCATCTCGAAGTCCAAGGGCAGCATGATTCCGACTTTGCGCAGCGGATGTTCATCTACAATTATCGGTTGTACGATCGCTACTCCCGTCCGATCGCGAGCCTGGCGGTCTTGGCGGATCTAGACGCCGGCTGGAAGCCGGATAGATTCGATCTGGAGCAGCTCGGCTGTTCGCATCGGTTTCGGTTTCCGGTGGTCAAGCTGCTGGACTATGCCGACCGACTCGCGGCGTTGGAAACGGATGCGAATCCGTTCGCCCTGATCACCGCCGCGCATCTCTACACGGCGCGGACACGGCATGACCCGAAGGCGCGCTATGGTTTCAAGCGCCGCCTGGTGCGATTGCTCTATCGGCACGGTTGGGACCGCCAACGGATCCTCGATCTGTTCGCCGTCATCGACTGGATGATGCGGCTGCCGGATGCGCTGGAGCAGGCGCTGTGGAAAGAGATTCAATCGATTGAAGGAGAACGCAAGATGGCGTATGTGACCAGTGTCGAGCGTCTCGCGGTTCAGCGCGGGCTACAGGAAGGGGAGGCGAAGGGCCGCGTCGAGGGTGAGGCGAGGGGCGAGGTGAAGGGCCGCGTCGAACTCCTTGCGCGCTTACTCACGAAGCGTTTCGGCCCGCTATCGCCCGAGATCCAGGCGCGGCTCACGCAGGCCACCAGCGATCAATTGGAGCGCTGGGGCGAGCGTCTTCTCGACGCCGACTCCCTTGAAGGCGTGTTCGACGACCATTGACCTCACACGCGCAGGGCAGCAACCCGTCACCACCGCGGCCGCTCCGGCCGCGCCAACGCCTGATCAAACACCGGTCGTCGCATGCGGGCGGCCTTAAGGTGCTGAATGGAAAGACTCCAATGGCCCCCGGTGCCATCCTAGTCGAACGGAGGTGCGAACGATGCCTGAGATGAACCTGTCCTTGCTCGATGCGATGCGGCGCTGGGTCGACGCGCAGGTCGCAAGCGGACGCTACTCCGACCCGAGCGATTACCTCAAAGAACTGATTCGCCGTGATCGAGAGCTTCAGGAGCGGCGCGAGGCGCTGGGCCGAGCCCTTGATGAAGGTGAAGCAAGCGGCATCTCCGAGCGTTCGCTCGCCCGGGTATGGGCCGACGTAAAGGCGCGCCACGGCGTCGATGCTTGAGCTGTCCGAGGCCGCGGCCCGGGACATCGAGGATATCCTCGACCAGTCGATCGTCGATTTCGGAGTACATCAGACGGAACGATACTTCGAATCGCTCGGCCGCTGCCTCGAGCTGCCGAGCACCAATCCTCGGATGGGGGCATCGGCCGAGGAGATTCGCCCCGGCTACCGGCGATTCACCCACAATGCCCATGTGATCTTCTACCGCCAAGCGGTCGAGGGCATCCTCGTTGTTCGGTTGCTCGGGATGAGTCCTAGGTCATTGCCGAAATTACGGGATCCCCGTATATTGCAGCGTATGCTCACCGTGATCGAAACACCGACTTTTCAAAAGCTTGCCGACGTCGTCTGGTCGGAAGATGAGCGCTTGGAATTCGTCACATGGCTGTCCCGGAATCCGCTCGCGGGTGACGTCATTCCCGGCGCCAAGGGTGCACGCAAGGTGCGATGGAACTGCTCGGGGCAGGGTAAACGCAGCGGCGCGCGGATTATCTACTTTAGCTTGTCGGCAGAAGGCGTGCTGTATCTGATCACCCTCTATCGCAAGTCCGAGCAGGCCAACATCAAGTCCGACGCCATCAAGAGGGCCATCGAATGAACATTGACAGGATTGCCAGAGCCATCGAGGCGGATGCCGGGGAAGAGATCCCAGGGCTGCGTGAGGGGCTGGCGGACATGCAAGCCGAGCGCGTCGGACGACGCTATACGCCCGAGCAGCTGCTGGTTCGCTCCGCGCGCACCAGGCTCGGGCTGTCACAGCAGGCGTTTGCCGATCTGATCCGCACGCCGGTCGCTACGCTGCGCGACTGGGAGCAGGGGCGCTTCACTCCCCCCGGGGCGGCATTGCGGCTGATGGAGATCGCGGTGAAGCATCCTGAGGTGGTGCGAGAGGAGGCGGCGTGAGGCTGAGCGCGGACGCCCTCGGGAAGTGTCTACCTGATTAGGAAGAATCTTCCGCCAGGCTCACGGAATGAGCCACCGATCGGTGCAGACTGCTCCCTGATCCACCATCCGACGGAGCCCGCTATGGCCATGAATTGAAGCCTGTGGTTTCTGCTGCCCCAACGGGGCTCACCACGCGACTTGGGCGAAAGTCCGACAGGCTGCTAGAACACGCGGCCTTGCCAGGCCGCACTGCCCCTGGTATTCCCTGTGGTATTCCTTGGTATTCACGCTTGAGATCCCGCGTCCCACCTGGCAACGGGGATTCTATCGTAAGAAAATGGGGCGGGAGTCGTTATGAACTCCAGCCCCTGAGCAGACCCTGCGAGGGCCGTCGTACCGGCCCAGCATTTGATGCTGGGCCGGTGCGCTCGGCTCGGCATCAGCCTGGCTTACTCACCTACCGTCACCGTGCTGCAGTCCTCTGCCGTCCCGCCCGCGTAGCTGCCGGACACGCACGCGGTGTTCTGGTAGGCCGATAACGTCTTGGCCCTGATGGTCACGTTGTCGACCTTGAACATCTCCTTCTCCTCGCCGTAGCCCGCCGCCACCCGGAAGCGCACCCGGGTGTTCGGGGAGATATCGCGGCCGATGTTGAATCTCTCAGTGCCGCTCTGACAACCGGCGATGCCGGTGAAGGCCTTCAGTACCCGGAAGGTTCCTCCTTCAGGTTTAACCTCGACGACCACCTTGTCGGCGGGGTCGATGCCGCACCAGGTTCGCCAGCTGAAGGTCAGCGTGGCGGACGTCGCGCCGCTGAGATTCGCCCCGCGGGCGGCGAACGGCTGGGTTCCCGTGTCCGGGTAGTCGTTTAGCCACAGCTCGCCCGTGTGAGCTACCAGCACATTACCCCCCAGCGGATCCTGGACGCCTTCGCCGGCCGGGTTCGCCTTGTCGTTCTCGTACCAACGGCCTTTCCACCTGGCGCTTCCGTTGTTGTTGTCGAAGCGCCGTTCAGTGAAAGTGTCCTTGAAGGTCATGACGCTGACGCTGTCTGCGGGGCGCGTCGTCGTGCAGGTATAGGTCGTGCTGTCCGCGGCAGGGAGGAAGCCGATGGTCTTGTTGCAGACCGGAGCTTGCGGATCGTCGACTTCCACGTCGGTCAGGTCGCAGGTCCCTGTGTTGGTGACCTTGATCTCGAAGGTTACGTCGCAGCCCGCGCAGCCGCCCGACTCGACTTTCTTCTCGATATCGACCGAGCCGGTGCAGCCAGGCGTTGGCGCCTTGCAGATCAGATCCACATCCGCGGATACCGTGGTGCTCTCAGCATCATCGGCGAAAGCGGTGGCCGTGATATTGAAAGGTCCGTCGGCCGGGCAGGTCAGGTTTGCCGTGAAGTTGCCGAGCGCATTGAGGGTATCCGCCGGATTGCCGTTCACTTCAACCTTATCGAGACCCGAAGGCGTCAAGCCGCCAAGGACCGCACTCAGGTCCGCGGGATCCAACACCTCGGTGCAGGTGCCACCTGTGGTATCAGCAATTATCCTAATGCCTGTCCCAACGGCGCATCCAGTTGCGCCGCTGCCAACAGAGAAGGTGTTGATCACGGTGCCGGCATCAGCCGCAGCCTGGAGGGGACTTCCTGGGCCGGTAGTATAGGAGCCAGCGCCGTCGGTGAGGAAAAAGGCGATGTTGGTCTCCCCGACGGGCTGCGATGCAAACGAGTTGTTGAGTGCAATAATCGCGTTATTGAAACTTGTGCCGGTGGAGACAAATTTTGATGTGAATAGGCGGGCTATGCCTTGATCAAGCGAACGCGCTACCTCTTCTAAATCCGGGATACCGTTCGATTGCAGGTCGGCACTGAGCGGGGTGGTAAAGGGCACATCGTTACCCACATCTCCGCTCCCCATGATCCGCTGCGGGGCGGGGGCTGGACACAGAACCGCTGAGCTGGTGAAATTGTCCCCTCGTCAACCGCAGGGGGCAAGGTACAGTGAGCGAGCAGAGGCCGGAGAAACTGTGTGGGCGGGCGTTGAGCGCAGCCGATCTGGAGGTGATCCGAGAGGAGATCGGCCGTGCCGAGCCGGCGAATCGTGCCGAGATTGCCCGGCGGGTGTGCCGGGCCCTGGAGTGGACGAACGCGCTGGGTGAGCCGAAGCTGATGAGCGCCCGGGTGGGGCTGTTGCGGCTGCACCGGGCGGGCCTGATCGAGTTGCCGGCACCGCGCTGGGGCAATGGCAATGGGCGCGCACTGACGCACGCGGCGGTGCTGTGGCCGCCTGAGCGTCCCCTGGACGGTCGGGTGGATGGGCTCTCGGGTGTGCGCCTGAGCGTGGTGCGCGAGAAGGCGGCTTCGCGGTTATGGAACGGCCTCATCGATCGCTACCACTACCTCGGCTACAGTCCGCTGCCGGGGGCGCAGATGCGCTACCTGATCGAATCGGATCAAGGTCTGCTCGGCGCCTTGGGCTTCGGGGCGGCGGCCTGGAAGGTCGGCGTGCGCGATGCCTGGATCGGCTGGGACCGGTTGCAGCGCGAAGCGCGCCTGGGCGCGGTGGTGAACAATGCCCGCTTTCTGCTGCTGCCGTGGATTCGCGTGCAGCACTTGGCCTCCAAGGTGTTGGGGCTCGCGGCACGGCGGGTGGGCAGCGATTTTGCCGAGCGCTACGGCGAGCGGCCGGTGCTGCTGGAGACCTTTGTGGAGTTGGCGCGCTACCGCGGAACCTGTTACGCGGCAGCCAATTGGCAGTACCTGGGCGAGACGCAAGGGCGGGGCAAGTGCGATGTCGCCCATCGCGCGACGTTGCCGCGCAAGGGCGTCTTCGTCTACCCGCTGCGCGCGGACTTCCGCCGCGCCTTGGGGGTGGCGGCATGAGCGCGCTGGTGGCGGAGTTGGCGGACATCGATCTGGGTGACGTGCGGCTGAATCGTCGCGCGCGGCGGGTGCTGCAACGCCTGGGTGAGAAACCGATGCTGAGTCTTCCGAGCGCGTGCGGTGGCTGGGGCGAGACCCGCGCGGCCTACCGGCTGTTTGATCATGCCGCGGTCAGCGCCGAGGCGGTGCTCGCTCCGCACATTGCCTGCACCGTCGAGCGGATGCGCGAGCACCCACGGGTGCTGTGTATCGAAGACACCTCGGAGCTCGACTACACCGGCAAGAACGATATCCAGGGCCCGGGGCCGCTCAACTATGAAACCCGCCGGGGGCTGTACCTGCATCCCACCCTGGCGGTCACCCCCGATCGGTTGGCGCTGGGCCTGCTCCATGCCCACACTTGGGTGCGTGAGCCCGGCAGCCTCGCCCAGCCCAAGGACGCCGCTCGCCCGATCGAAGAGAAGGAAAGCCTGCGCTGGATCGACGGCTTCGCGCGGGTGAACGAACTGGCCGAGCAACTGCCCGAGACGCGCCTGACCTATCTCGCCGATCGCGAGGCCGACATCTACGAGCTGTTCGTCGAGGCCCCGTGCCCGGACACCGGTGCCGACTGGCTGGTACGCGGCCAGCACGACCGCGTCCTCGGCAAGGACGCCGAGGGCAATCCCGAGACCTTACGCCAGCGTTTAGACCAGGCCCCGGTGCTCACCGAAACCTGCTTCGATCAACCCGGCGGCAACGGACGCACCGCCCGCACCGTCCACCAGCAGATCAAGGCCGTGCGCCTGAAGCTGCCGGCCCCGTATCGGCGCGATCGCAAGCTGGCCGAGATCGAGATCACCGCTATCCTCGCCACCGAGCTCCAACCGCCACCCGGTGAGGACCCCGTCGAATGGTTGCTGCTGACCAACCTGCCCGTGACCACGCCCGAGCAAGCGCTGGAGAAAATCAGTTGGTACCTGTGCCGATGGCAAATTGAGATTGACCAGACATGGTGCCTCCATAAATCACTCAGGCGGGGTCGACCGAGGGATCGTCGCTCCCGATGCGGACATGCCGTGCCCAGCGGCGGGGGACGCTGCGCAGGGCACGCAGGCGCTCGACCTCGGCGGCGTCGGCGCAAATCAACCATTGGCGCTGACCGCCCCGCTCGACCCGGCGGGCCTGCAGCACGCCTCTGCGCAGCCAGCTGAACAGGGTGACCGACGGCATCTCCAGTTCCAGCGCCAACTCGCGCAGGCTCCATTCGTCGGCCTGCCGATCGACCCAAGGCGCTTGTCGCCGTGTCGACGAACCCGCCGCGACACCCTGACGGGCGAGCAGCGTGGCGACCATCGCAGCGTTGAAGGTCTGCCGCCGTTTCGCCGGATGCCACTGCTCGGCATTGAGTTGCCGCGCGATCTGCGCACAGGTCTGCCCCTCTTGATGTAAGCATAGAACACGCGCCGCCAGTTCGGGATAGGTACTGAGCTGCTCCAGGCGCGCGACCGGGCGGGTCAGGCGTTCCCGGGTGTGGTGACCGCCGATCCAGTGCACCTCCACGGCGACCTGCTCGCTGTCGTCGACGACCGTGACGATGACCCGCTCCACGAGCAGTCGCACGATGGCTTGGCGCTCGTCGTTGCCGGTGGTCTCGGCGGTCCAGAGGGCGGGAAGATCGCCGGCGAGTTGGCGGATCCGCGTGCGCTCCTCGGCCGACAACGCGGTCGGCTCGCTCGCCATGCATCGCGCATACTCGGCCTCGAGCTGATCCTGCGCGGCCAGGGCGGCCTCCCAATCCTGTTCCAGGGTGCGCGCCACCAGCCGATTCTCCGGCTCGACCGCGCGATACTGCCGCTCGGCACGCGCGGCTTCGTAACGGGCGCGCTCCAGGCGCTGTAGCCAGTGGGCATTCCGGCGGTCGCGTTCGGCTTGCAGGTCGTCGGCGACCTGCAAGCTGATCTCCAACGCAGCCGGCTGCAGCGCCTCCAAGACCAACCGCCCGATCAGGGCATCCAGGGGCGCACCGGCGAGCGCTTGACACAGCGGCGCCCCGTAGTCGACCGCCTCGCGGCTGCAGACGTAGCGCAATCCGGATCCGCTGTTGGTGTACTGCGTGGCCATGGCGAGCCCGCAGCGACCGCAGATCAGGCGACCCGACAACAACGAGGGACCCGCACGGACCACGCCGCCGGCTTGGGCGGTATTGGCCGCGAGCTGCCGCAGATTGTGCTCGTATTGGTCCCGGGCGATATAGGCCGGCAGGTGATCTTTGATCAGCACCTCCCACTGCTGCGGCGGCGCGACCGTACGCCCGGTCGAGGGGCGTCCCGGCTGGCGACGGCGTGGATCCGTGGGGCGACGTCCGTAGACGTAGGCACCGGCGTAGATGGGGTTGTGCAGCAGGTTGCTCAGCGTCACGCGGTTGGGGCGACGCCAATCGAGCTCGCCGGTGCGCGGACCGCTGCGCACGCGATCGGGCAGTTGGATGTGATGGTCGACCAGATAACGCAGAACCCCGTTGATCGTGCCGCACCGTTGGAACTGCCGAAACACCGTCTCGATCACGCCCCGAACCTGCGCGTCCGGATCCTTGATCACCTCTCCGGATGGCGCGCGGACATAGCCGCGCGGCAGCAGCGAGTGCAGCTCTCCGCGGCGGGCCTTCGCGCGCTTGCCCTCGAGCATGCGCTGCTCGAGGATGTGCAGCTCCGCTTCCGACATCGTCCCCTTCAGTCCCAACAGCAACCGGTCGTTGTAGGTCTGCGGATCATAGATCCCGTCGGCATCCCCGATCAGGGTATTAAACAGTCCGCACACCTCCAGCAATTGATACCAGTCCCGCGAGCTGCGCGCCAAGCGCGAGATCTCGATGCCGAGGACGATGCCGACATGATCCAGACCGACTTCGGCCATCAGACGCTGAAAGCCGGGCCGACCCTCGGCGCTCGCCCCGGAACGGCCCAGGTCCTCATCGATCAGAAGGATCTGCGAGGGGGACCAGCCCAGCTCCACCGCCCGATCCACCAAGGCGTACTGCAGCCGGGTCGACTCCTGGTGGCGCTCCACTTGCTGCAGCGTGGATTGGCGCACGTAGACCACGGCTTGGCGCTGCAGATGCGAGGACTGGATCTTCCCGTACGTCGGGTTGGCCGGCGCACGGTACACGGGCGAGAGGACGGTGCTCATCGGCGTTCTCCTCTGCCGTCCCGACTGCGCTCAGCCGGTGTTCGACCAAGCGGCTCAGCAGGACAATCAGGCGCTCTCGCTGCCGCGGCGGCAGTGTGCTCCAGTGGATCGGAGCCTTGCGCGTCATGCCGGTGATCCAGCCATTTCGCAAGTTCCAACAACGCCCTACAATCCAGTATTGGCGACGTTTGGGGGGTTGTCAAAAACGCATCTACGGCGGTTTTCGTGATGGGGTATCGAGATTTTTTTCAGAATCCTCAAAAGCGGCTGTCGTATCGAAGAACTGCAGCTGGAGAAGCGCGAACGTCTCGAGCCGGCACTGGCGTTCTACATGATCATCGCCTGGCGCGTGCTGTTGCTCACCATGCTCGGACGCGACTGTCCCGAGATGCCTTGCGATGTCGTCTTCGATCAGGCCGAATGGCAGGCGGTCTACCTGGTGACCCAACGCAAGCCGCCACCCGAGACCCCGCCGTCGCTCGATCGGATGGTCCGCATGGTCGCCGGCCTCGGCGGGTTCCTCAACCGCAAGCGTGATGGCTTTCCCGGACCCCAGACGATCTGGATCGGACTGCAGCGGGCTGCCGATTTCGTGCTCGCTTTGGAAGCCCAGCGCACTGCCGACGGGGAGAGTTGTGGGTAACGATGTGGCCCGAGGGGGGGCTCGATGCGCGACAGCGCCCGATGCCGGAGGGCATCGCATTCGGGACCGATTGTCTCGGGCAGGCTCACCCGAGGAGCGCATTCAGCGCATTCACCGTCACGTCACTCCATCATGACGGGGGGTGCAGAACTTGATCGTTTCTCTCCCGCTCGGTACATGATTACAAGACCCCGTGTTTGCGAACGGCGGCTATCGGATCGAGCCCTATCTGATCCGACGCATCGAGAAGGCAGGCGGTGAGCCGGTCTTCGAAGCCGCGCCCCGGCGGGCCTGCGAGGGGTGCTGGTTTCGCGAGCCCGGGCGCTCGGCGGCGAACGATCCGGGGGGCCTGCCTCGGGCCGAGCGGCGCAGCGGGTGCTGCGTGCGCCGGAGGCCTATCAGATGCACGCCATGCTGCAGGATGTCGTGCGGGTCGGTACGGGCGCGCGCGCTCGTGAGCTGGGCCGCGATGACCTTGCCGGTAAGACGGGCACCAGCGACCAGGTGCGTGATTCCTGGTTTTGCGACTATCAGAAGGACCTTGCAACCGTTGCTTGGATGGGCTTCGACGATTTTTCGCCCTTGGGTTCCGGGGAGACCGGCGGGCAAGCCGCGATCGAGATGTGGATGGATTTTAAGGGGCACGTCTTGGCAGGACGTCCGGAGGCGATCCCGGACGTGCCGCCGGGCATGGTGCAGGTGAGGGTCGATCGGGCCAGCGGCGCGCTCGCATCATCGAGCGACAGCGACGTCGTGCTGGAGTGGCTGCATGACGATCAAATCGGCCTCCTCCCCGATGCCTCGCCTTGGGAGGGTGTCGAGATCGACGGGGTGAAGCGGATCGGGGTGCCTTCGGTGATCGAGCACGTCTACTAAACCGCGCTCGGTGCGGTATGCGTCATGTGTTGAAGTGGCTTGGCCGCGCCAGCTCCGACAGTCGTCGGAGCTGGCGCGGTTTAAAGTATTAAAAAGATTAACTTTTAGACCGCGCCTCACCGAGATCCATGACATCTCCAAAGCCAAACGCAACATGAAAATGACGCATTCCGCTCTGGACGCGGTTTAGTCGATGTTCCCGCCCGAGGCGCAGTCGCCCGGCGCCGTCGGTTCGGGCAAGCCGGTCGATCAGATCAACCCTTTGTCTCTGGCGAAATTGGTCAAGGCGACTCGGTTGCGGAGGCCGAGCTTGGTGTAGATCCGGTGCAGGTGAACCTTGACCGTCCCCTGCGCAATGTTGAGGCGAGCGGCGATCGCACAGGTGTCCAATCCGGCAGCCACCAGACGCGTGAGTTCGGTCTCTCGCGGGGTCAGGAGCGCGGCGCCCCCCGGCTGCCGACGTTCCCGCTTGAGCATCAAGTCGAATGCCAGACCGAAGGATATATTTTCACGCCATTGACCGCCGGCATGGACCTTTCGAAGGCACTGAACAAGCATTTCGGGCGGCATTTGTTTCAACACGACGCCCTGAACACCCAGGTGCATCACCTGGAGCAATTCGGTCTCTGTCAGGGATCGGGTAAAGATGATGGTCTTTATCGTGGGCCAGTCGCGTGCCAGGATCCGGAGGGCCGTCAACCCGGCGTTGTCCGGGAGCGATGGATCGAGGATCAGGATGTCCGGTTGGTTTTGGCGAACGGCTTCGAGACATTGAGTACCATCGGTGCAAGACGCCTGGATACTGATATCCGGCTCGTCGGCCAATAAGTGTTCGATGCCCAACAGGACGAGGGGTTGGTCGTCGAGGATGACGATCCGGATCCCGTGGGTTTCGGACCTGTCGGTCTCGGTCGTATTGGTCTGGTGCACGCCGGCATCTAGGGCCATCGCTAGCTTTCCCTTGGTTCCTTGTGCTCGGGATAGAGCTGTCCTACGCGATCGGTTCGAGGCGGTAATCGATGGTTTGGGCTGTGTTCTACGTCTTGTCGGTGTTCCGATGTTTGGCGGGTGTCGACGACGATATCCGTCCGATGAACACCCGATTGGTCTTTCGGATAATGTAATATTATTTCATTATCTTCGGGTCCGAACCGAGCGATGTCATGCAGGTTACCCAATAATATCTATTAAAGCAGTATTTAAGAAGATGTCGATAGGATCGACTTGATTCGAAGCATCTTCGTTGTGTTGACATTCGTACACGCGGAGGCATCGGCCGCCCCTTCAGGGCTTAACCTGATGAGGATCGTAATCCCGGGGCGTTGCCCCGGGCTCGCGTGGTGAGCCCCGTTGGGGCGGCCGGAAACCACTGGCATCGATTCATGGCCATGGCAAGCTCCGTCGATGGTGGATCCGGGAACAGTCTGCGGCGATCGGTGGCTCATTCCGTGAGCCTGGCGATCGAGGTTGACAGTGCTTTCGGCGCGACGCTCTGCAACATCGACTGCCCGAACAGGTATGGGCGAGTAAAGTCACCGCTACAGCGACACTCGGCAACAGCAACGACCCGAACATCAGTACATGTCCTGCGGATCCACGTCCAGCGACCAGCGCAGACCTTTGCTCCTGGGCAAGGCACGCAGGGCGAGGCTCCAGCCGGCGAGAAAGCGCTGGAGCCGCGGGCGTTGTGACGATTGGATCAAGAGCTGCGCGCGGTAGCGTCCGCCCCGGCGTTCCATCGGGGCAGGGACCGGGCCGTAGCACTGCACCCCGGTCTCGGCGAGCGGTTCGGCGCGGCCTTCGGCAGTGCACCCTTCGGCAATCAGGCGGGCCTGATTCAGGAAGTCCGTTGCGGTTTCGACGGCCGGGGCCTCGGCGCGCAGCAACGCGAGATGGCTGAACGGCGGCAGCTCGGCCTCGCGTCGCTCGGCAAGGGCCGTGGTCGCGAAGCCCCTGTAACCGTCGTGCAAGAGACTTTGGAGCAGCGGGTGCTCGGGGTGGCGGGTCTGGAGGACGACCCGTCCGGGGCGCTCGGCGCGTCCGGCGCGTCCGGTGACCTGCACAATCAGCTGCGCGGTGCGTTCCGGTGCGCGGAAGTCGCTTGCGTAGAGCGAGTGGTCGAGATCCAGGATCCCGACCAGGGTCACGCCGGGGAAGTCATGTCCTTTGGCCAGCATCTGCGTGCCGAGCAGGATCTGCACATCGCCGCGCCGGACCTCGTCGAGGAGGCGGGCCAGCTCGCCGCGACGTCGGGTGGTATCCCGGTCGAGCCGAGCGATGCCGACGCCCGGAAACAGGGGGCGCAGCTCTTCGTCGAGTCGCTCGGTGCCGCGTCCGAGCATGCGCAGGTCGGTCCCCTTGCAGTCCGGACAGACGTCGGGCAATGGCCGCGTCCAACCGCAGTGGTGACACCAGAGGCGTCGGCGGGCCAGGTGGAGCGTGAGTCGCGCGTCGCAATGCGGACAGTCGCCGACCCAACCGCAGGCGTGACAGGTGAGCACGGGGGCATAGCCGCGGCGGTTCAGGAAGAGGAGCACCTGATTGCCGGCGGCGATCTCGGTACGCATCTCCTCGCGCAGGACCGCGGAGAGCCCGGCTTGGAGCGGCTGATTGCGGATGTCCAGCAGCGAGGTTCGCGGCGTGCAGGCGGCACCCGCGCGCTGCGGCAGACGCAACCAGCCGTAGCGCTCGGTCTGCGCATTGTTGAGCGTTTCGAGCGACGGCGTCGCCGAGCCGAGAACGACCGGGCAACCGACCAGCTGGGCGCGTCGCACGGCGAGATCGCGCGCCGAGTAGCGGAAGCCCTCCTGCTGCTTGAGCGAGGCGTCGTGCTCCTCGTCCACCAGGATCAGGCCGAGCCGCGGCAGGGGCACGAATACCGCCGAGCGGGTCCCGAGCACGACGCCTGCACGCCCGGAGGCGGCGCGGTGCCAGGCCCTCTCGCGTTCTCCGGCGGCGAGCCCGGAGTGCAGCACGGCGGGCGGGTCGGGCAGTCGCGCGGTCAAGCGTTCGCGCAGCTGCGGGGTCAGGCCGATCTCGGGAACGATCAGGAGGGTTTGGGCGCCGCGGGCGGCGGCGGCCTCGATCAGACGGATATAGACCTCGGTCTTGCCGCTGCCGGTCACGCCGTCGAGCAGGAAGGGGCTGAACCCGCCGAGCGCGGCCGCGACCCGACGCAGCGCCTCGGCCTGATCGGCATTGAGCTCGGGACCGGGGGCGCGCTCGGCGCGGGGCGCGTGCGTGACGGGCCCCGCCGGCGCGAGGCGGCAGGTCTCCAGCAGGCCGCGTGCACGCAGGCTGCGCAGCGTCGCGGCGCAAGGGCCCAGGCATACGGTCAGATCGGCCACCGCGATCCCCTCGGGTACGGACCTGACGAGGGTCAAAAGCGCGCGCTGTTTCGGCGCCCGCCGCAGCGTCTCGAGGTCCAGGGTCCGACCGGTGGGTGTCGCCGAGACGCCCGGGACTTGCTCGTCCAGGATGGGTTTGGCCTGGCGCAGACGGGCGGGGAGTGCGCTGAAGAGGGCCTCGCCGATCGGCTGCCGGTAGTAGTCCGCCGCCCAGCGGATCAGGGTCAGGTCGGCCGTGCTCAAAACGGGGCCCGGGTCGAGGAGACGCTCGATCGGCTTCAGGCGCACGGGATCCTGATCGGAGGTGTCGCGCAGCTCGAGCAAAATGCCCACGCGCCGACCTTGTCCGAAGGGCACCAGCACACGCTGACCGGGCAACAGTGACGGCGTTGCCGAGCAGCCGTCCGATGCCGGAGCCGGCGGCAGATAATCGAAGGCATCCATCAGCGGCGCAGCGACGGCGACACGCAGGATCGAGCCGGGTGTTCCGAGTGGGGCAGACGGCACGTTGGTTGAGCGCTTTTTCCGAGTACGGGATTTTGGGGACGGGCGGCAGTCGTCGATTAGACGCGGGACGTCCTCGCTTGGCTAGGAAACACCGGCAATCACTTGTCGCGGAACATGAAACCCGAGCAACTCACAATTTCTGTGGATAAGTCTGGGGATGACTGGTGTAAAGCCGATGCGAGCAGGCGTGGTTGTTACGGTTTTGTTCGTTTGGAAACTTTTTGGCCAATTTTTAAACATGCTTTTAATCAATGTGTTGCGTATTGCCCCGGCGCTTCGTCCGGGGCGCTGCGAAGCGTCGCCGAGCGCCTTCGCGTGCATGCGCGGCGGCTGTGAATGATCAGTCGTTTAACCTAAACCGCGTCCAGAGCGACATGCGTCATTTTCGTTTTGCGTTTGGCTTTGGAGATGCCCTCGATCTCGGTGAGACGCGGTTTAGATCCGGCAGTTGAACCAACCGTCGGCGCACCTTGTGCTTCCTGGACATCGGCACATCCTTCGGAAACCGAATTTTTCGCAAATCGACTCAAAACGCGTGACGACGCCGGGTTGCGCGAGAGGGTCAACTGTGTATCATGCTCGCAAATTCCGAGCCGTAACGCCGCTATGTGGTCATTGACTCAACAGGTACTGCGAACGGATTTGGCGGGTATGCCGATGGAATGGGTGGACTACCGGGTTGCCGCCCGGCTGTATTTCCTCGGGCAGGTGGCCTATGCCTGCGGGGATGCCTTGTTCGAGCTGCGCGGCGGGATCAATTCGAGCACCCATCGACAGAGTCGCTTGGAGATCCACTCCATCATCGCGACCTACGGAACCCATCATGCCCTGAACAAGCTTCAGGACGATTATGCACCACCCCTGTCGAACCGCACCCTGTTTCACCGCGACGACCACATGTGCATGTATTGCGGCAGCCGCTTCTCGGGGCGTCATCTGTCGCGCGATCACGTGCGTCCAACCAGTCGCGGCGGCAAGGATGTCTGGAACAACGTCGTGACCGCCTGTCTGCGCTGCAACAACTTCAAGGCCGGGCGAACGCCCGAAGCGGCGGGCATGGAGTTGTTGGCCGTGCCTTTCACGCCGACGCACGCCGAGTACATCTTCCTGATGGGGCGCCACGTCCTGGCGGATCAGATGGCCTTCCTGCGCGCCCACTTTCCGCGCTCGAGCCCCTTGCATCGGCGTGCCGCTCGGGGTGTCGACGAGACCCCGGTGAATGAGCCCGGCGAGTGAGCCCGCAAAGTGATCGGCTTGCGTCATCCGGTGACCTGATCAGGGTGAGCAATCCCGGTGAATGATCGCGAAACGATCGCGCGCCATATCGCGAGTGCGACCGGCCGGCCTTTCCGGATCCAGCGAGAGCAATCGGTCGGAGGCGGGTGCATCAATCGCGCGGTCGTCCTCGCCGACGGTGCGCGGGCCTATTTCGTCAAGCTCAACAGCGCCGACCGGCTGGCGATGTTCGAGGCGGAGTCCGAGGGCCTCGCCGCCCTGCGCGCGGCGAATACGATCCGGGTTCCAGAGCCTATCTGCACCGGCATCGCGGGCACCCAGAGTTATCTGGCCATCGAGCATCTGGATCTCGCCGGGCGCTTGGACGGCGCGGAGGCGGGCCGCCGACTCGCTCAGCTGCATCGATGCACCGCGCCCGACTTTGGCTGGCATCGCGACAACACGATCGGGTCCACCCCCCAGTGCAATGCCCGCGCCTCCGACTGGGTCGATTTCTGGCGTGTCCATCGGCTCGGGTACCAGCTGGATCTGGCGGTCCGCAACGGCCACGGCCGGGCGCTGTCGGACTCCGGCGAGCGCTTGATGGCGGTCCTCGACGACCTGATCGGCCACCGTCCCGCGCCGTCTTTGCTGCACGGCGATCTCTGGGGCGGCAACATCGGCGCAACCCGCGAAGGCGAGCCGGTTATCTTCGATCCGGCTGTCTATTACGGCGATCGGGAGACGGATCTGGCCATGACCGAGCTTTTCGGCGGCTTCGGGTCCGACTTCTACGCGGCCTATCGGGACGCCTGGCCGCTGCCGCCCGAGTACGGCACGCGCAGGATCCTCTACAATCTCTACCATGTCTTGAATCACCTCAACCTCTTCGGCGGAGGCTATCTCGCACAGGCCAAAGGGATGATGGATCGGCTGCTGGCGGCGGTGCGTTAAGGGCTTGTGTGCGCGGCGCGGGGCATCCTCATTTCCTTGAAGATGACGGATATGTTAAAAAGCCCGGTACCGCGACCAAAGATTTGTCCGACATCTGCTTGAGTTACGCCGACCCCTTCTTCTCCATGCCCAGAGAGCTTCTCATCCTGCGACACGCCAAGTCCGATTGGGACTCGGTCGTCACGAGCGACTTCGACCGTCCTTTGGCCAAGCGTGGAAAGAGCGACGCACCCAAGGTCGGAGCCTGGCTCTATCGGGAGGGCTTGGTCCCGGATCTGGTCGTAAGCTCCCCGGCCGAGCGCGCCAAACAGACCGCGTCGAAGGCTTGCAAGTGTCTCGACATCAAGAAAAAACAGATCCTCTGGGATGCCGACATCTACGAGGCCGAGGTCCCGAAGCTCTTGTCCGTGCTCGGGCGCTGCTCCCCCGAGGCGGCGATCGTCCTGCTGGTCGGCCATAACCCGGGTCTCGAGGAGCTCCTCATGCATCTGGTCGGCGAGGACCTGGAGATCCCGGACGACGGCAAGCTCCTCCCCACCGCCACCGTCGCCCGACTGGAGATGCCGGACGATTGGAGCGCGCTGCCGTGCGGCAGTGCTCAGCTGATCTCCATCACCCGCCCGCGCAGCCTCAAAGTCTGACCCCGTCACGAGTTAAACCGCGCCCGAAGCGGTATGCAGTCTTATTGGATGGGCTCGGCCCCGGCAGACTTGACGGCCGTTGGAGTTGGCGCGGTTTAGACGTCGAACCGGTTGAACTCCATACTGAACTGCCCCCGCCCTTGGGTGAGGCTGCGCAGCGCCGTGGCATAGCCGAGCAGGGGTTCGAGGGCGGCCTCCGCGCGGATGGCGACGTCCTCGCCGACGGACTCGGTGCCCTGGATCAGGGCGCGTCGTGCCTGTAGATCGCCCAAGACCGTGCCGAGACTCGGCTCGGGGATGACGACCTCGACCCGCATGATCGGATGCATCGCCGCCGGCTCGGCGCGTTCGAGCGCTTGGCGCAGTGCCTTGGATGCCGCTGCGCCGAGCGCCTCGGGGGTCGAGGCCGCGCCGAAAAGCTCGACCTCGGCAATCCGCACCAGGATGTCCTGCACCTGGGCGGCGAGCAAGGGTCCGGCCGCCAGGGTCGATCGCAGCGACTGCTCGATCGCCTCGCGTTGCGCCGTGCTCGGCTCCGCCCCTTCGGGGATGACGCGCGCGGCCCATTCAACCCGCTCGCCGGCCCCTCGCGCGAGCGGCTCGATCGCGAGTGCGACGCGCGCCATGAGATCCTGCTGACGCGGATCGGGCGTCGGCGGCGGCGCGAAGAGGGCATCCGCCGATGCCGGCCGGCGGATGGTCTCGCGCACGGCGACGGCCGGTCGGCCGCTGCGGATCCGCACGCCGAACTCGCGCTGGATGCGCTCGAGCACGATCTGAAGGTGCAACTCCCCCATGCCGCGCAACAGTCGCTGGCCGGTCTCGGGGTCCTCCTCGACGCGCAGGGTCGGATCCTCCTGCTGCACCTTGTCCAAGACCTCGAGCAGCTTCTCTTCGTCCGTGCCGGCGGCGGGCTCGATTGCCAGCCCGAGCACCGGCGCGCGGGCCTCGATCCGTTCGAGGCTCAGCAGGTGGCCGGGGGCGCAGAGTGTATCGCCGGTCGAGGCGTGACGCAGTCCGGCCAGGAGGACGATCTCGCCGGCTTCGGCCCGATCGATGCGGGTCTTCTTGCCGGCATCCACGTCGAAGAGACGTGCGACCTGCTCGCGCCGAGCCCCGCCGCTCGGGGTCGGCACCTCCACCGCGTCGCCCGGCGCCAAGGTCCCGCGATAGATCCGCGCGAAGACATGACGGCGTCCGTCCCAGAGTTGGACCTTGAAGGCGAGGGCCGCCAGCGGACCCTCGGTGCCCATGGCGATCTCGACCTCGGTCCCGTCCGGCAGCACGGCATGTGCGGACGGTCGGTCGAGCGGGGCGGGCAGGAAATCGACCACCCCGTCGAGCAGCGGTTGAACCCCGAGATTGCGGAGCGCACTCCCGCCGTAGCAGGGGCAGAAGCGGCCCGCCAGCGTGCCGCGACGGATCGCGGCGCGCAGGGCCTCGGGCGGGGGCTCCTCGCCGGCCAAGACGCCATCGGCCAGGCCCTCGTCCATCTCCGCTGCGGCCAGATACAGAGACTCGCGCAGATCCGAGAGCGCCTCCCAGAGCGCGTCCGGGCACGGCTCGGTTGCGAGCGCATCCCCCTGCTCGCCGAGGAAACCAATTCGCCTTCGCTCGATCAAATCCACGACCGCGCCCTCTTCCGGGAGCGGAAAGGTGATGGCGACCGGCTCGATCTTCAGGCGTCGCCTGACCGCGTCGAGCGCCCGTCGGTAGTCCGCCCCGGGGCGATCCATCTTGTTGACGAAGAAGATGGCGGGCAGATTGAAGCGGGTGCGTTGACGCCAGACCGTCTCGGTCTGAGGCTCTACGCCCCGTACCCCGTCGAGCACCAGGATGCAGCCGTCGAGGACGCGCATGGCGCGCTCCACCTCGATCGTGAAGTCGACATGACCGGGTGTGTCGACGACCTGCAGCAGGTGCTCTCGCCAGGGGGCCTTCGTGACGGCGGCGGTGATGGTGATGCCGTGTTGCTGCTCCTCGGCCATGTAGTCCATGTGGGCAGCACCGTCATGGACCTCGCCGATCTTGTAGGAGGCGCCGGTGTAGAAGAGGATTCGCTCGGTCAGCGTGGTCTTGCCCGCATCGACGTGGGCGGCGACGCCGATGTTGCGGACGTGCGACAATCGCGACAATTTCTTCATCCGATTTCAACCGATACAGAAGCGAGAGAGTCTATGAGCGATTTTGATCTTGGCCGACGCAAAGGCGCGTGGATCGCCACCGCGGTCTGCGCATCCGTGTTGGGCGTCGGGGTCATCGACGGGGCCGGCGCCGAGACTTTCCGCATCGAGAACCCGAACGATTCGGTGGTGGGGGTTCCCTTCTACTTCAATGCGCGTGCCCAGGATACCTTGCTGGATATCGCGCGCCACAATGGACTGGGGTTCGACGACATGCGTCAAGCCAACCCCAAGGTGGATATCTGGATGCCCGGCGAGGGTACGCCCGTGATGGTTCCGGCCTTTTACGTGCTTCCGGATGCACCACGGACCGGCATCGTGGTCAATCGCGCCGAAAAGCGGCTCTACTACTTCCCGCCGAATGACCCCAACGAGGTGCGCATTTATGCCATCACCGTGGGCAAGGACGCGATGAGCACGCCGCTGGGCAGCTTTAAGGTGATCGAAAAGCGCGAGAAGCCGACCTGGACACCCGGCCCGATGACGCGCGCGAACCATGCCGCCCGCGGCCACATCCTGCCGCCGACGGTACCGCCGGGCCCCGACAATCCGCTGGGCGAGTATGCCATGCGGCTGAGCAATCCGGATTACCTGATCCACGGGACCAGCCAACCCTGGGGCCTCGGGATGGAAGTCAGCGGCGGATGCATCCGCATGTACCCCGAGGGTATCGAGGAATTATATGGTTTGACCGACATCACGACGCCGGTGAACATCATCGACCAACCCTACAAGGTCGGGTGGCGTGGCGACGAGCTTTACCTGGAGGTTCAAACCGGCGAGAAGAGCGTGCGACGGAGCGCGAGAGAGGTCATCCCTCAATGGGTGAAGGACACCGAAGGTGTGAAAATCGACTGGGAGGCGGTCGAGCGTGCGGTTAAAGAAGACACCGGCATCCCACAACTCGTGGGAAGCCGGCGCAGTCCCTCGGAAGGGTCTTACTTGCCCATGATCTTCTGATACATGCGGTCAAGACGCTCGGTGTTGGCGTTGCAGCAAGCCTGGGCACTGTTGGCAGTGTCCATGGCTTGCTGAGCCATGTCGCGAGCGGTCTGGTCGGTCGTCGTACAACCGCCCAGCAAGGAAACGCCGAGAACGGCAACAGCGGACAGGGAAGCGAGCTTGACAATCTTGGTCATCGTTTTAAATCTCCAAAGTTGGCCACTAGGCCCTTATGTATATAACACATAACCGCGGGTTTTTCCGAACCTCCGACCTGGTCCCGCCCGACGGTGCCGGGACGCTCGGGGCCGAGGTAGGTCACTGATCTCGCGCTTGTTGCTTTTACCTCACTCCGAGGAGTGCGAGGCGCCGGCCTCAGGTGCGGGTCACTGTACAGATTGAGGCAAATTTAGCCACGTATCAAGTCCGCAACGTCGGAGCCCGGGAGTTTTTTTTCGGCGGCGGATCGAGATCGTTCGCCGGAGCGCAGAGCGGCGGCGATCGGTCTATCGACATGGAGTGTTGCCGTCCGTCCGCACTGGAACGCCGCACCCTCGTGGGGCAGAATTGTGCCCGGTCGATCACGCCGATGATCCGTCGGAAAGCCGCCCTCGTCGGCTCGCAGGAGATCCAGATGCGCCGTTTTTACGGTCGTTCAGTGCAGGACCAGGGCGCGCGATCCGCTCAGGAATCTTTTCGTTGCGACGGATTCGTCCGCGACGGCGTCATCCCCGCCCCTTTCGGGGATCCGGTGCCGCTGATGGCGCTTCCGTCCTTCCTGCGTGCACTCCTGGTGACGGACGGGACCGTGACCAAGATCCTCGAGGCCTATTTCTGGGAGCCCGTCGCGGTCGATACGCTCGAGCAGCGTTTCGAGACCGCCGAGGAGCCCGTTCCCGCGATCCAGATCGTTTCCGGCGATCGTTGTTTGATCCGCAATGCGCGGCTGCGCGGAACGGATTCGGGCCGCAGTTTTGCCGAGGCGTTCTCGCTGATCCGTACCGAGCTGATCCCGTCCGGCTTTCGCCAGCGCCTGATCGATCGCGAGATCGGTATCGGCGTGCTGATTCGCGACAGTGGTCTGGAGAGCTATCGCGAGGTTCTGGATGTCGGCATGGAGGTGAGCTCCGACGGCGGCCGTGCCGTATGCCGAACCTATCGCATCATCATCGATCGGCGTCCGGTCATCCTGATTACCGAGTGTTTCCCGCTCGCGCTGTATGCCGGGGAGCGGGACGCTACCTGACCTGACCTGACCTGACCTGACCTGACCTGCCCCGACCTGACCTGACCCTCACCCCGAACGGATTATGCCGACCCCCATCGATACCGTTCGGCTGCACGAGACACCGGAAGGTGTCGACCTTGCGCTGCGGGTCGCCGGTCCGGCTCCGCGCGCCATCGCCTACCTTCTGGATCTCGTCATCCGCTTCGCGCTCCTGCTCGTCGTGCTGCCGCTCGCGGCCTTTTCCGGCTTCGGCACCGGCCTGATCCTGCTCGCCGTCTTCGGGCTTGAATGGCTCTATCCCGTGGTCTTCGAGGTGCGCAGCGGCGCCACACCGGGCAAGCGGGCCATGGGCCTGATGGTGGTGCACGACGACGGGACACCCGTGCGGTTGCCTGCATCCCTGATCCGCAATCTGCTTCGTGCCGTGGACTTTCTCCCGATGCTCTACGGCGTCGGGCTCGTCAGTATGCTGGTGGATCGCGATTTCCGCCGTCTCGGCGATCTGGCCGCCGGCACCCTGGTGGTCTATGCCGATCCGCCGCCGGCGAAACCGAGCATCCCGCAGGTCGCTGCACAAGCCCCGCCCGCCGGTCTGCCGGTCGAGGCGCAACAGGCGATCCTGGCCTTCGCCGAGCGCGGTCATACCCTTTCCGATGCACGCCGGATCGAGCTGGCCGAGATCCTTGCGGGCGGCGTCGGCCGGCGGGGCGATGCCGCCGTCGCGCAGCTCAACGCCTGGGCCGCATGGCTCGCGCGCGGGGCGCCGGACGGCCGCGGATGAAACAGGATGCCTTCGAGGCCGCCGCGTCGCCGATCTGGACCGATTACCGCGCCATGCTCGACGCACTCGAGAACCCGCGGCAGCGGCGGGCACATGTCCCGACCTTGTCGTCCTTTCCGCAGCTGCATCGACGTCTGTGCAGCGACTACGCGCTGGCCCGCAGTCGGCGCTACAGCCCCGGGTTGATCGCCGAGCTCGAGGGGCTGGTGCGGCGGGGCCACCGCCAGCTCTATCGGCGAGGATCGGCCCCGTTGCGCGCCACGCTCGATTTCATGGCCAGGCAGTTTCCCCGGACCCTGCGTCGCCATTCGGCGGTCTTTTGGATCGCGGCGGCACTGTTTTTCCTGCCGATGATCGGCATGGGCATCGCCGTTCATCAGGATGCGGATCTCGTCTACAGCCTGCTCGATGCCGAGCAGGTCGCGGAGCTCGAGTCGCTCTATGACCCCGCTCGGCACACACCGGGGCGCGGCAGCGAGCGGCAGGCGGACACGGACGTGGCCATGTTCGGCTTCTATGTCATGAACAACGTCGGGATCGGGTTTCGCACCTTTGCCGGCGGCCTGATCCTGGGTCTCGGCAGCCTGGTCATCCTGCTCGTGAACGGCTTGTCCATCGGCGCCGTCGCCGGACACCTGACCCGCTTGGATTACGGTGCCACCTTCTGGCCCTTCGTCAGCGGTCACGGGCCTTACGAGCTGACCGCGATCGCCATCTGCGGCGCGGCCGGATTGCTGCTCGGTCAGGCACTCCTCGCCCCCGGGCAGCGCACCCGACTCGCCGCACTCCGAGCGAACGCGCGCGATGCCGTGATCCTTGTCGGCGGTGCGGCGGTTTTGCTGGTCTTTGCCGCGGTGATCGAGGCCTTCTGGTCGGCAGGCCCTGCGCCTTCGGCGCTGAAATACGGCGTCGGTGTCCTCGGGTGGGTCCTGGTCGCGATCTACCTCGCGCTGGCCGGACGAGCGGGCGACGATGCGCCTTGACGCCATCGGCGCGCGTCTGCGCCCGCGTCGCCCCTGGGAGGGGGTGGATCTCGGCTTTGCGCTGGGACGACAGTGGTTCCTGTCGCTTTGGATCCTCTGGTGGATCACCGCGCTGCCGGTCGCCGTGCTCCTGGCAGTGCTGACCGGCGGACGGCCGGACCTCTGGCTGGTCGCCGTCTGGTGGTGCAAGCCGCTCTACGAGGCGCCGCTGCAGGTCTGGGCGGGCCGTGCCCTGCTCGGCGAGCGCCCGGAGCCGGCCGAGCGTGTCGGCATCATCCGCGCCGCCTTCACGCGACACCTCCTGCCCCTGCTCCTGTGGCGGCGACTCGGATTGCGTCGCTCCTTCCTGATGCCGGTCACGCTTCTGGAGGGTCTGAGCGGTGCTGAGGCCCGGCGCCGGCGTGCGGTCTTGAGCCACGGCATCGGCGCGCCGACCTGGCTGACCCTGATCTGCTATCACTTCGAGGCCATCCTTTGGGGCGGCGTGCTGCTCGCACTGGTCTTCCTGGTCCCCGAGGAGCTGCCCCGTCTCGATCTGAACGCTGCCGTGACCGAATCCGATTCCCCGGTCTATTGGCTCAGCGCCGCTGTTTATCTATTCGCCTTTTCGGTGATCGCGCCCTTTTACGTCTGCGCCGGCTTCGGCCTCTATCTGACCCGTCGCACCGAGCTGGAGGCATGGGATCTGGAGCTGGCGTTTCGCCGTGCCCGCGACGAGCAGGAGGCGACCGCCCGCGGAGCCTTGAGTCTGACCTTGGCCGGCCTCTTGGCCGTTGGACTGGTGCTGTCCATGCCGAGCCCCACCGCGGAGGCGTTGGCACCGCACGATGCCGCTCCGGATGGGGCGCTTGAAGCCGGTCTTGAAACCGTTCTTGATCGGGACGAGGCACAGGTCCTCATCCGGGAGATCCTTGCGGACGAGGACTTCGGCGGCACGCAAGAGGTGACGCTCTGGCTGCCGGTCGAGCGCGATCCGGTCGAGCCCGTCGAGGGCTGGACCTGGCCGAGCGACCTCGGCGCACTGGCGGTGAGGCTCGCCGAGATCCTCAAGTGGTCCCTCATTGTTCTCGCCCTTGCCTCGCTCGTCTGGCTGGCGCTGCGGGTGATTCAGGGGGGGCTGTGGGGTCGACGCCGATGGCGTGGATCAAGGCGGGGACGGCGAGGCGACGCAGACGGGACGACCATCCTGATCGGTCATCTCGGCGCGGAGCCGTTTCCCGACGACATTCCGGCGAGCGTCCGCGGCTTGATCGACAAGGGCGAGCATCGCGCGGCCCTCGCGTTGTTGTACCGCGCGAGCCTCGCCGAGCTCGCCCGGCAGGGTGTCGCGATCCCGGCGGGTGCGACCGAAGGCGATTGTCTGGCATTGGCGGCGCAGGCCCTGCCGGCCCCGCACGTCGGTCTCATGACCCGCTTGACCGTACACTGGAGCCGGGTCGCGTACGCGCATCGGCAGCCTTCCGGCGCCGAGCTGTTGGCGCTGCTCGACGACTGGTGTCGTGCTCGGGATCTGCAGACCGAGCCGACCGAGCCGACCGAGCCGACCCGAGATCCGGGAGCGCCTCATGACGCCTGAACGCCGCGTCCTCAGGCTGGTGGTCGCCGGGCTGATCCTGGTCGTCGTCGCCCTGATCGGCACCGTCCTGAGTCAGCTCGAGCGCAGGACCCTGGAGATCGAGATCGGTCCTTCGGAAGAGGCCAGGCGCAACCCCTTCCTCGCAGCGGAGCGCTTTCTGGCGCGTCTGGAGATCCCGGTGTCGAGCGAAAGCGGGCGCGAGCGTCTACGACTGCTACCGCCCTCGACCGATACGTTGGTCGTGCGCCACCCGGGGTCTCGCGCGCCCGAGCGCCGTCGGGCGCTCGATCAATGGATGACGGACGGCGGGCGCTTGGTGGTCACGGCGCGCGAGTCGGGTCCCGGGGCCGCGGAGGAGGGCGACCTCATCGCCGGGTACGGGGTCCGCTTAAGCACCGAGGAGGTCGATGGGCCGACGGAGGTCCTCGCCGAGATTCCGGTCGAGGATCAGGGGCACCCGCTCAGGGTGGCCTTCTCGTCGGAACGCTCTCTGGTGACGACTGCCGAGCCTGAAATGGCGGTCATTGCTGGCGATCGGCTGCGCATGGTGCAACTGCCCGTGGGCGACGGAGCGTTCGTCGTGCTCGCCGACGATCGCTTCATGACCAACGCGGCGATCGGCGAGCACGACCATGCGCTCTATATGGCAGTCCTCGTCGCCCCCGCGCCCGGCGGCACCGTCTGGCTGCTCTACGACCGCGAGATGCCCTGGATCGGGGCGGTGGTCTGGTCCGCGGCGCCCTATGCGGTGATCGCCGGCGCCTTGTGTCTGCTCGCCTGGGCCTGGTCGGCGGGTGCTCGGCTCGGACCGCTCCGGTCGGTGCCGGGCCGAGACCGGCGCGATCTCCTCGAACACCTGGACGCGAGCGCCGATTTTCTCTGGCGACACGGACAGTCCGATCATCTGATCAAGCCCACCCGCCGACGGGTCATCGCGCTCTGGCGACGGCGCCGCCCGGACCTCGGCGGGCTCGACGACGCGGCGCTGGCCCACGCGATCGCGGTGGCGACGGGCGAGGACCCGGACGCCGTCGTCCGGGCGCTCCATGTCCATGCGGAAGATGCCGATGCCTTCGTGCGGCAGAGCGCCCTGCTTCAGCGTCTGTGGCGCAAGGCGTCGATTCGGTAGGGGACGGTGTCGGAAATAAGTTGAGCACCGAACCACCAAAACGTTTTCCTCATCGACAACGACAACGACAACGACAACGACAACGGTGGCAAAGGTGTTCTCTCGTCGAGTTCTTTGACTGATGTTTAAACCGTTATTTCGGTGATTTCCGAGTAATCCTATTGCCGGGGCGACTTCAGTCGCCCACACCCGCGCCAAAGGAGCGCCCCAGGGCGACTAAAGTCGCCCCTTGTATGATCTGTTCTGAAGGGATTGACAAGGAAAGTGATCAACGGATTTGATGAAGAGTGCCCGGGAAGCCGTTCGCCCCTGAAGCCTGGATGTCGTGTTCCGCTGTTCAGAGCTTGCATGTAGATGGGCTCCCCGCCCTCTTCGCCCATACCGAAGAGTATCCGAGGCCGTGGACATGTCCGGGAGCCTGCATACACAAGGTCGGTAGGCGAGGGTACAGGGTCGGGGAACCGGGAATCATAATATCGCGTTGCATCCTGAAGAGACAGACGATGAATACAGCCGGAATCGATGTGGCCCACAAGACCCTGGCGCTGGCCGTCAGCACCGAGGAGAAGCTCGGCAAGGTCCGCGAGTTTGCCAACACACCAAGCGGTCATGCCGCGCTGATTAAGCGCCTTGCAAGGTGCGCGGGTGGAGCGGGTGTGCCTGGAGGCGACCGGCAGCTATCACCTGGACCTGGCGCTGGCCATCGACGCGGCCGGGTTGGCGCTCATGGTGCTCAACCCCAAGGCCGCCAAGCGCTTTGCCGAGGCCTTGCAGACGCGCAACAAGAGCGATGCGGTCGATGCCGGGGTGCTGGCGCAGTTTGCCCGGCGCATGCCGTTCGAGCCATGGCGGCGCCCGGCGACCGAGGCACTGGAGCTGCGCGCCTGCGCCCGGCGCCTGGAGGCGTTGGTGGTCGATCGCACGCGGGCGAAGAATCAACTCCACGCGCTGCTGCAAAGCACGACCACGCCGGCCGTGGTGCTGGAGGACGTGCGCCTGAGCATCCACCAGTACACCGCCCGGATTGATGCCCTGCGTGACTGGGCCGATGCGCGCATCAGCGCCGACGAGGAGCTTGCGCAGGTCTACCGGCTGCTCACCGGCATCCCCGGCATCGCCGCCGCCAGCGCCATCCAGCTCATGGGTGAGCTGCTGGTGCTGCCCGAGGACATGCGTGCCAAGCAATGGGTCGCCCTGGCCGGACTGGATCCGCGCCAGAGCACCTCGGGCACCAGCGTGAACAAACCCCCGCGCCTGAGTAAGGCCGGCAACGCCCACCTGCGCAAGGCGCTGTTCATGCCCGCGCTGAGCGCCGCGCGCCATGAACCGCACGTCAACAGCTACTACACGCATCTCATCGAAGCGCGCGGCCTGAAGAAGATTCAGGCCATCTGCGCGGTCATGCGCAAATTGCTGCATGCCATCCATGCCATGCTCAAGCACCGCCAAGCGTTCGACGGCAGCCGCTTCTGCTTGCTTCGCGAGGCCGCGGCATGAGCACCTCGGCGATGTCCGCCACGGCACCCTCCTCGGTTGGCCCGACAGCACGCGCGTGGCCGTCCAAGAGCCGCCGCCAAGACGAGCGCGTTCAACCACCACGGCGCAGGGCATTCATTGATCAACAACCAGCAGCAGTCGCGTCGCAGACGCTCGCAGCCAGCAGCGGCTTCAGTGCGGCGCAGTGTGGGCAACGGGTGAATGAGTGTGGTCAAGGTGGGGGCAACCCGCCGGGAGCGGGTTGTCCCCGGCTTGTCCACACGCCCGCTTGCGGCATTCACGCGTTGTCCACACGGAGTCCGCCCGCGCCCCACCCGCAGCCAAGCCCCATCCGTCATCGAAATGATCCCAATGGGGTTGGCAGCCGCTCAACGACCGTACCGTCGAGAAAACGATGCCGATAGAAAAAAATGATGGATAGGAGGCAAATCGGACTTGCGTCAGAACAGAGTATCTACCCACGTCCCAAACGGCACGCATGGGGCTCAAGACCCGCGCCAGCGGATCTCCACCAGCGGCACCTCCCAATGCTCCGAGCGGCAGTGCAGCGCATGCTCGGGCGTATTTTGTCGACTGTCGCGGCGGATCAGGGCAGCGACGCGGATCCGCTCGATGCGATCGAGGTCGGGCAGCCAACGGGCCGCCGTGCGTTTGGACAGGCGCCCGATCCGATGGCCCGCTTGGTCGAGTAGAAACAGGTCCTGACCGATCTGCTCCCAACGCAGGTCGTCGTCCGGGCCGAGTGCGGCCAGATGACGGTGGATCGCCGCATCCGGCGGCATCCGTCCGGCGTAGCCGAGGTCCAGGTCCGCGGGGGTCAGGCGCGTGTAACGACGCCCGATGACCTCGGCGGGCGCGGACTGCACGACCGGCTCGGCCTTGATCAGCCAATCGCCCTCGATCTCGGCCAGATAGGGGTGGCGGCTGCCCGCGATCGCCATCAGCGTCAGGGTCTCCTTTGCCCGTGTCATGCCGACATAGAAGAGTCGGCGCTCCTCCTCGTTGTCCGAATGCGTGTCCCATGCGCCGTCGGCGAGGATGACGTGGGGAAACTCCAGCCCCTTGGCGCCGTGCAGCGTGGTCAGCAGCAGGCCCTCGCCGAGCCGGCGGTCGCGGCGCTGCTCGGCGAGGGTCTCGTAGCAAAACTCCGCGATCTCGGCGGCAGGGACCTCGGTGGTGCCGGCCTCGGCCGTCCAATCCGCTATCAAGCGTTGCAGGAGAGAGCGCCAAGGGCTCGGGCGCTCAGGCAGCCACTCCAGCAGCGCCCGAGCGCTCATCGGTTTGCGTGCGTGCTGCGCGAGGGTGTTCAGGAAGGCGTCGATCTCGCGTACTCGGTGCAGGGGCGGCAGGTCGCCGGGCCAGTCGACCGGGATGCCTTTGTGCTCGCAGAGTGCACGGACCGGCTCCAGGATGACATGGCGGCGGGCGAGGACGGCGATATCCGACCAGTCGTGCCCCCCGAGGCGCCGAAGCTCCTCGATCCGGGCGACCAGCGCAGCGGCCTGGCGCGGCGGATCGGCCACGCCGAGAAGCAGCACCCGCCCCTTCGCATGACCGTCGAGATCCTGCCAATGCCCGCTGGCGGGCCGGATGGTGCGACGCCGGTCGACCCGGATCGGATGGTCGCGCTTCATTCGTTCGCGGTTGTGCGCGATCAAGGCGTTCGCGGCGGCGACGATGTGGCCGGTCGAGCGATAGTTCTCGACCAGATGATGCAGATCGGCGGCGTAGTCCTCTTTGAAGCGGCGGATGCACTCGACGTTCGCGCCGCGGAAGGCGTAGATGCTCTGGTCGTCGTCCCCGACGGCCAGCAGGGTCAGCTTGTCCTCGTCGACCGTCCGCCCGGCGATGGCTGCGACCAGCCGGTACTGATCCGCGTCGATGTCCTGATACTCGTCGACCAGGATGTGCCGATAACCGGCGAGCAGCCGCTCGCGCGCCTCGTCGGGCTCGATGCCGGGCAGGTCCACGCGGCCCTCGAGCAGGTCCACGGTCTCGCCGATGAGACCGTCGAAGTCGGGCGCGGCATCGGTCGTTGCGGCCAGACGCTCGGCGTAGGAACGCCCCGTCAGGCGCATCGCAAAGCCGTGGTAGGTCTGTACCGTAACACCGCGGGCGTCGTCCCCGACCAGCTCTGCGAGCCGGCGGCGCAGCTCGAGCGCCGCACCGCGGTTGAAGCAAAGCACTAGGATGCGGTGCGCCGGCACGCGCAGCACCCGCAGCAGAAAAGCGCAACGGTGGACGATGACGCGGGTCTTGCCCGAGCCGGGCCCGGCCAGCACCAGACGGTTGCCGTCCTCGGGGGCGGCGACGATCTCGATCTGCTCGGGGTTACCCAGATCCTCGACGATGCGGCGGAAGGACTCGGCGGTGGTCGCGCGCAGGAGCTGCTCGCGGCGGTCGGCGAGCCAGCGTTTCACGAACGCCTCCTTGCCGAGCGTGAAGTAGCCGGTGACCAGATTCAGGGCCTGGCGGATCTTCTCCGCGCCCAGCCGGGCGTACTCGTTCATGACATGGATCTGGAACACCCGCTCGCGATAGTGCTGAGCCAGCGGCTGGTACTGGGCCTCGCTGTAGCGTCGTCCCTTCGCCTGCGGGAGCAGGCGCAGGGTCATGGCCGAGCGGAACACCGCGAATCCGTTCTGCAGGGTGATGGCGCCGTGTTCGTGCAGGAACAGCAGGCCACGATGTACAGCCGCCAGCGGGTCACGCACCTCGGCGGCGAGGGCCAGATCGCCGCGCAGCGCGCCGGTCAGCTCCTCCGTGCCGAACGCCACCAACAAGGCGCCGTTGGCGGGGGCATCGTCCGGGAGCTTGGCCAAGAGCGCCTTGAGGATACGGTCGGCCACGGCGCGGCGGCGCTCGGCGGTGCGGTGCAGGGTCGGCCAATCGCGATGCAGACGCAGGCGGTAGTGGTCGCGGTCGGTCTGGCGCAGATCCAGGCTGCCGCGGGCGCCGGCCAGACCGCGACCGTCCAGGGTCAGGCCCTTGAGCAGGGTGCGCAGGGTCTCGGGGTTGCTGTCGTGGCCCTGATCAAGGAGATGTTGGTTGAGACGGCGTAGCGAGAGCGGCAGCCAGACGCCGGTCTGGGCGTCCGGGTCCTGCTCGCGCAAGACCTCCAGCATGGCCCGCTCCAGGCGCGCCACCCGCGCGAGGATCAAGGCCGAATGATTCTTGACCTTGTGACTGACGAAGGCCGTGAGCTGCGGGCCGTCACGCAAGAGACCGGCGCCGGCCATGTCGTGGAGGGTGCGCAGGACGCGCTGCGACGGGGTGTCGCCGCGATCCCAGGGCGGGACCGGGGCCGAGTTTGGGTCGGGCGTACCGGCCTGACCATTCGCGGCGCGGTCGAAGGCCGGCAGGCGTGCCAGCTCGTCGGCGCTGAAGGTGTCGTCCGGGTCGGTGTTGAGCATCGCCTCCAGGATCGCCAGCCAGCGTTGGCCCTGAGCGGCGGAGAGGCCCAGACCGCGGATCTTCCGCTCGGCATCCTCCAGGCTTGCTACCGCGGGGCGGCCCTGGAAAACGAAGGTGCGGTTCTCGTTGCGCTCCACCAGCCCGGCACGCTCCAGCCAGGCGATGGCGATGCGCACCCGGGTGTCGGCGTCCGTGGCCTCGGGATCGAAACCCAGCCTGAGGTCCTCGTCGCGCAACAGCTCGCCGCTGGTGACGACCACGACGCCCTCGCGGTCGCGCTTGGCCCGACGCACACCGCGCAGGATCTCGGCGATGTCGCGGCGCGACAGCTCGGAGAAGGACTCCATGCGAAACTGCGACTCGATGTCCTGCTCGTCGTAGAGCAGTACGCAGGCTGCGGGTTTGCGATCGCGCCCGGCCCGCCCGGCCTCCTGAATATAGCTCTCGAGCGAGCCCGGGATGTCGGCATGCACGACCAGGCGCACGTCCTCCTTGTCCACGCCCATCCCGAAGGCATTGGTCGCGCAGATCACCTGCAGCTCGCCGGTCACGAAGGATTCCTGGATGCGCTTCTTCTCCGGCGCAGAAATGCCGGCGTGGAATGCCTCGACCGCCCACCCTTGACGGCCCAAGCGCTCGGCCAGGGCCTCGGTGCCTTTGCGCGTCGAGGCGTAGACCACAGCCGCGCCGCCAGTCGGGTCCGGATCCTCGCTCGATCTCGGCGCGCCGAGGTGATCGGTCAGGATGGCGTGGATCCGGGCGTCCTTTTCGTGTTTGCCGACGACTTGGACCTCGAATTCGAGGTTGTCGCGCTCGACCCCGCCGGTGTAATCGACGAGATCGAGACCCAGCTCCTCGCGGAAATAGGCCAGGATCTCGGTCTTCACGTCACGCTTCGCCGTAGCCGTGAAGCAGGCCACGGGCGTGACCGGCACGCCTTGGAGCCCGGCCAGGGTGCGGATGAAGCGTCCGGCATAGAGATAGTCGGGGCGGAAGTCGTGGCCCCATTTCGACAAACAGTGGGCCTCGTCGAAGATCCAGCAGCCGATCTCGCGGCTGGCCAGCACGTCCGCCACCGAGCGATTGCGCAGCTGCTCCGGGGAGATGTAGAGCAGGGCGATGTCGCCGAGGCGCACACGCTCCATCACCTCGCCGCGCTCCGGCGGGGTCAAGAGACCGTAGATGGCCGCCGCACTGGTGGCACCCGTCTTTTTCACCAGGTTGTCCACCTGGTCCTTCATCAGGGCCTGCAGGGGCGAGATGACGACGCTCAGGGTGCCGCGCCGATGCGCGCGCACCAGGGCCGGCAACTGAAAGCACAACGATTTGCCGCCGCCGGTCGGCAGGATCGCGAGCAGCGAGCGATCCGCGATGCCGTCTCGGACGACGATCTCCTGCAGGCTCCCGCCGTCCTGCGCCTGCGGCTCGGCGCGGAAGGCGTCGAAGCCGAACCAGCGCGCGAGCTGCGCCCGCGGGTCGTTGACCTCCCGGCACCAGGCACAGATTGGATCCTCGCAGGGGGTGTCCCGCAGGGCCTTGAGCAGCGTCACCGTCGCCGGAAAGCGATGCCGCACCCAGGGCGGCAGCACCGAGCTGCCGCCGGCAACCTGAAGCCAAGCCGCGGCGTAGGCGAGGATTGGGCGGCGGTCGGGGTTCGACAGATGATCCAGGATCAGGCGTGGGGCGACGCTTGAGCAAGCGCGACCCTGCCAGCGGGCCAGCAGGGTCTCGCGCACCTCGGTGACGCTCGGTAGCTCGCCCGAGAGCAGCCGAAAGACCGCGGCCAGGCCGTCGCCGCCGGTGGCATTGGCCTCCAGCAGGGTCGCGCCGCGGAAACAGAACTGGAAGACCCGGATCAGGTCGCGCTCGCCGCCTTCGTCACCGCGCGCGGACGTGTTCGTGACAACGGCCGGTAGGGTGGACGAGCGAGAGCGAAGTCCACCGAGGTCTGAGCCGACGCTGGCGTTGGTGGACTGCGCTGAGCTTGTCCACCCCTCGGCGCTTGTCCCTACAGCGCCGGCCGGCGACGTCGCCGTAGCGATGAGCGAGGTGTCGTCGGCAATCCCGTTGGTGCAGCGCCGGACCAGCTCGTCGAACTGCTCGCGCAGCACCTGCTCGGCCAGTCGGCAGTCCTGAACCGGGTCGGCGACGCTGTCGCGCACCAGCTTGTAGTCCTTGACGAGCCGGTGATAGGGGTTTGCCGGAAAGGCCAAGGGA
This sequence comes from Thiocapsa sp., assembly GCF_018399035.1. Taxonomy (GTDB): domain Bacteria; phylum Pseudomonadota; class Gammaproteobacteria; order Chromatiales; family Chromatiaceae; genus Thiocapsa. The sequence continues at coordinate 3,187,736 of NZ_CP073760.1, read as the reverse complement.
GACAGGTACAGGGTGTCGATGATGCGCCGCCCGAGCAGGTCCAGACTCGGCGCTCGGGCGCGCAGTGTCGGCAGGTCGTGCCCGAGCAGGTTGTGGCCGACAACGAAGCTCGCATCGCCGGCAAACCGCTCGAGCTCATCGAGTGTACGCGCCGGATCGAATCTCCCTTGCCGACGGAATTCGCGCCCCTGTCGGATCGCCCCGATCTTGTGGATGGCCCCGTCCGGCCCGGTCTCCAGGTCGAGCAGGAGCGAGCGCTCGATGAGCGAATCGATGCCGGACGGTGGCGGCTCGGTCGGTGGGGCGTCATGGGGCACGGGTCTAGTGCGGATCTGCTTCCTTGAATCATCCGCAGATTAACCCGAAACGCGGTCGAGGTATCAGACGAACAACCGCCGTTGGTCCGCCGTGACCCGGTTTCGCCTTGTTCGTGACCCCGCGTTTCGATGACGCGGCGATGCTGCGGGCGAGGGTCAGTCCGCCGTCGGCGGTGTGGCTTGCGGCGGGCCTGTCACTGTGCTCGCCGACCTCGTCGATGGCCCCAATGCCGATGCGTTCCCGGATCGTGCTTGGAGAAGAACGTCGATGCCGGTTTCAGGGGGCCACGGTCGCGACCTGATTGCGCCCTCGGCGCTTGGCCTCGTCAAGGGCGGCATCGGATGCGCGTATCAGGTCTGCCTCCGAAGCCACCGACGCATGGTCGGACGATGCGACACCCAAGCTCACCGTCACGCGCTCGGCGATGGTCGAGCCCGCGTGCGGCAGGTTGAGGTCCCAGACGGCCTTACGGATTCGCTCTGCGACTTGCTCGGCGCCCGGCAAGGTCGTCTGCGGGAGAACGAAGGCGAATTCCTCTCCGCCGATGCGGGCTGCCGTGTCTCCCGGTCGCTGCAGGGCCGTAGCCATGGCCTGTGCGACGGAGAGCAGGCAGCGGTCCCCGGCCGGGTGTCCATATCGGTCGTTGTACGCCTTGAAATGGTCGATATCGGCCGAGATGACCGCAAGGATGCTCCGTCCGCGTTCGGCTCGCCTCCATTCCTTCGCGAGCTGTTCTTCGAAGAGCCGCCGATTGCCGATGCGGATGAGCTCGTCGATACGCAACATCTCCTGAAGCGCCGAGCCCTCCGCAATCGATGAGGCCAGCTTCAAACGCATGTCGGTGGCATCTTGAAACAATCGTCTCACCCGGACCGACGAGGACAGCATGGCGATGCCGAAGATGAGGATCATCAGCCCCATGATGACGTGAACCCGGTCGCCGACCAAGAGCATGCTCAAGGTGATGGGCAGCACGATCGGGATCGTGAAACAGGGGAATGCCCGGTGAAGCGGCGACAGCAGCGGGACGCCGCCCGCAACCATTCCGCCCGTCGGAAGCATGGATGAAACCGCGGCGGTGTCACGCATGCCTTGGCGCCGTCCGCCCTCTAACCCGATGGCCACAGATGCGAAAAGGCAACCCCTGCGGCGACATCAAATAGAAGCATGCCTGAATGCGCCTCCTCGGCTTGATGGCGAGGAGTCTACTGCGGGCCCTGAGGACGCAAGGATCACCAGCAGTTGGACCAAACGATGATCAAGGCCGTGCAGCACATCAAGCATCGTCCTCGTGGCGGCGCTATCATCAGGCCATGAGCACACTGCGCGAGTCCATGGCCGAGCACGGTTTCGAGTCCAACGACGACTACGACTTTCAGCTGCGTTGTCTGCTGAAAGGGATGCCGAATCGGATTCGTACCTTGAGCATCCAGGGGAACGGCGAGCGCCGTAAGACGGCCTTTGCGACCGCGCTCGCCCATGCACTCGATACCCCGCACATCCTCTATCACGACTTTTCGGACGAAGAGCCGCCCACGCCGGAGGTGATCTTGCCGCCGGGTACCGACGAGTACGGGCGCAAGGCGTCTGCGGTCGACCCGCTCGACGACATCGTGAGCCATGCCTGTGCGCTGAGCGAGGCCGAGTCCACGGTGCTGATCCTGGACCAATTGCAGGCGGCCGACTTCCGCGAGCATATCCGGGTACACCGCTTGATCCGCGACCGGCGCTGGCTGGTGCGCGACGCGCCCTATTACGCCAACCCGCGCAACCTGCTGTTGTTTTTGATCAGCGAGGCGCCGCTCTACCACTCGCTGCAACGCGAGAGTTTCCGGGTCTGGGTCGGCCGCGTGTCCGAGCGGAGGGTGACCTTGAGTCCCGCAGAGTTGGGGCTCGGTGTCGACGCGGCACCCTTGCTCGATGCCCTGAACGACCTTTTTCTTGCTGTTGACGCTTCACCGACACGCAGCGAGGTTGCACGGCTGCTCGACGACCTCACTGCACATGTTCAAACCGAGGAGCACCTCGTCCATGCCATGTTCGGCCGCTGCGAAGCCATCGATCGCGAGCCTATGAGGGATCCGGATCTGTTGCCCGTGCTGACCCGGGTCATCGAGCGGCTACGCGATTACCTGGATATCGAGGAGATCGTCGTCGGAAGGGGTCGCGAAGACGTGGAATCAGCTTCGGATGGGAGTGGGTCCGGCGTTTAGGAGCCCAAGTGATCGGCCGGGCGCAGGTGTAGGGTTTGGTTCCTGCCGGCCGTAGGTTGTGCCGAGCCGTGCGAGGAACAACCAACCATCTGCGCAAGTTGTGCTCCCTATCAATCCACCAGCACCACATGCAACCGCCGCGGCCCGTGCGCGCCGAGCTGTATCGTCTGCTCGATGTCGGCCGTGCGCGAGGGGCCCGAGACGAGGTTGACGGCGCGCGGCATGCCGCTCGTGCGCTCGCGCAAGGCTGCCCAACCGTCCTCGAAGTGCCGGAGGATCCGCGTGGTCTCCAGAACCACGACCTGGTTGTCCGGGACGAAGTTGTGGGTGGTCGGGCTGTCGGGCGAGGCGAGCAGCATGAGGGTGCCGGTCTCGGCGATCGCCGCGAAGGCGGGGCTCACCGACAGGGTCTCCTCGATGCCTGCGCGGTTGTGATGGATGCTCCAGTCGGCGGGCCAGTCGAGGTCCTTCAACCCGGCGCCGACGGCGGCGTGCGGCGCGAGGCCATGTGCCGATCGGAAGGTCTCCACGGCGGCCGGGATCTGTGCTCGGCCGGCGACGCGCGCGAGCGTGCCCGAGCGGCTTTCGAGCTTGCGGATAAAGCGCGCGAGGAGGTCTTCGTCGAAGGCCGGGCGGAGATGCCGGACCGGTGTGGCGATGCGTGCATCCAGTGTTGCGCGGGCAGGTGCATCGAGCGGTTCGCGCCCCGCTGCACGACGCACGGCATCCAGAATGTCCTCTCGCGCGCTGCTCATGACTGCCCTCGCTCGGTGTGCCAGCGTTCCAGAAAGGTTCGGCCCGGCGGGGCGGGGAGGTCGCGACCTTCGGTCCAGCCGCGGGCCCCCGGCAGGCGGCGGATGCGACCTGCACGACCGCCGATCGCGGCGAGCGCCCGCGCGGTCAGCCGCTCCAGCGCATGGTAGAGCTTGGGTCGGGTCGCCAGAAGGCGCCAGGCGCCAAGCGCATAGCGCTTGCGACGCGGGGTGATCGCCTGCTTGAACTGCTCGTGACGCAGCCGGCGCAGGAGATCCGGCAACGGGATCTTCACCGGGCAGACCGAGGCGCAGCGGCCGTTCAGGGTGCAGGCGTTGGGAAGGTCGTAGGCGGCGTCCAGGCCCTTGATCAGCGGGGTCAGCACCGAGCCCATGGGTCCGGGATAGACCCAGCCGTAGGCATGCCCGCCGATGGCGCCGTAGACGGGACAGTGATTCATACAGGCGCCGCATCGGATGCAGCGCAGCATCTCGCGAAAGGGTCCGGCGAGCATGCGCGAACGGCCGTTGTCGACCAGGACGACATGGTATTCCTCAGGCCCGTCGAGGTCGTTCGCACGCTTGGGTCCGGTCGAGAGGGTCGTGTAGGTCTCGGTCTCCTGACCGGTGGCGCTGCGCGCGAGCAGGCGCAGGAAGAGTGTCGCGTCGTCCAGCGTGGGCACGACGCGCTCGATGCCGGCGGTGACGATGTGCACCCGCGCCAGGGTCTGGGTGAGATCGCCGTTGCCCTCGTTGGTGACGATCAGGCTGGAGCCGGTCTCGGCGATCAGAAAATTGCCGCCGGTGATGCCGACGTCGGCCTGGAAATAGCGCTCGCGCAGCGCCAGACGGGCCGCGTCGACCAGGTCCGCGATCTCGGTGAGGCGCGGTCCGCCGTGGGCCTTCTCGAAGAGATCCGAGACCTGCTCGCGGGTCTTGTGCACGGCCGGGGCGATGATGTGCGAGGGCGCCTCGCCTGCAAGCTGAATGATGTACTCGCCCAGATCGGTCTCGACCACGACGAGGCCGGCATCGATCAAGGCCGTGTTGAGACCGATCTCCTCCGACACCATCGATTTGCCCTTGGTGACGGTGCGCGCATCCACGCGTTTGCAGATGTCGAGGATGATCCGGCGGGCCTCGGCGTCGTCGCGGGCCCAATGGACCTGACCGCCGGCCGCGACGACGGCCGCCTCGTAGCGTTCCAGGTAGTGATCGAGATGATCGAGGACGTGGTCCTTGAGCGTCTTGGCCGCCTCGCGCAGGGCCTCGAACTCGGACAGCTCGGCGACCTGCACTGCGCGTTTGGCGACGAAGCCGTCGCGCGCCTTGTCCAGCGCCTGTTGGAGGCTCGCGTCGTGGAGTGCGGCGACCGCGCGCGGCTGAAACTCGTGTGAGCGGATGTCCAATGAGCGTGCCCTCGAAGCCCCTGGTTGGATGTCGGTCGGATGGGTGCAGGGTCATCCGCCGTACCGTTTCGCGATTGCGTTGCCGCTCACCTTATTTCACAAAAAGCCCTCGGAGTCGTCCCCGCCGATTCTTTCGGACGATTCCGACGTTGCGAATCCAGCGAGTGGATCCGCGATTCTCGTTCGGATTGCGGTTCTCCTTAAGCCCGGAATCGACCTGAAGCTGCCGCTCAACCCGGTCCTGTCGGAGTGGCGGCTTGACGCGCGTTGCGGACGCTGGCGCACATGCTCCGGATAAGCCGGTTCCGATCCGAACCGGACAGCTGCGCTCACCCCGCGAGCGACCGCCGCAGCGACGTGAGCAGACGGACATGTTCGGTTCGTCTTGCCTTACGGGCAAAATCTGGCAGATCAGGGGACTCCTGGCTGCCGGAGTAACGGAGCATCAAGCATGAGCTTGGTGTTCCGGTTCGACCGACAGCCGCATGCCCATTGTTTTCAGCACGGCAAGCAACGTTTTCAGTGTCGGGTTGCCCTTGGGTGACAGGGAGCGGTACAACGACTCCCGGCTGATGCCGGCCTCGGCCGCCACCGCCCCCAAGCCGCCATGGGCTTCGGCCACGGTGCGGAGCGCCAAGAGACCGGCGGCTCGCTCGTCGGGATCGTCGAGTGACTCCATCGCTGCTTTCAGGTACGCGACCGCCAGTTCCCGATCGGCGCGCAGTTCGGCGATCTCGCGCTCGTGGTGTGAGACCACGCCTTTCAATTGACTCATGTTTGTCTCCGTTTCCACTCTGACCACAGCGTCTTGGCGCGCTTGATGTCCGATACCTGGGAGCTTTTGTCTCCGCCGCACAGGAGCAGGACAACCGATGCTCCGTAGCGACCACAGTACACGCGGTATCCGGCACCCACATGCACACGCAACTCGATGACACCTTCACCGACCGGCTCGCTGTCGCCGAAGTTACCCGACTGCACGTGCCGCAGACGGACGCGAATCCGTGCTTGTGCCACCCTATCGCGCACGCCGTCCAACCATTCCGTGAATGGTTCGCGGCCGTCCTCGCGCTGATACCGAAAGAGCTCTATCATGGGCATCAGTGTAACTTAAAAGCTACTTTGGCGCAGTGCAAAAAGACCTTGGAGCGCAAGGCGGGGCCAGCATGCGCCCGGGCTGCGGCGATCTGCGCGACCCAGGCTGCCGGATGGGGTGCCTTTCGGTTTCATCTCGCTACGCATTGGCCCAAGGCAGCCGCTGATCCGTGCTTGATGCACGACTGCGTCTAAACGTCGACTTCACAGCGGTTTTCAGCCACTCGGAGTCGTGCATTGACGGACCGTTTTGGATCGTAACCAGCCTATCCGAAGCGTGAGCGCCAGCGTCCGCAAGGCGTCCGGAGCGGTCACTCATGACCTCGCCCGTCCCCGATGCCTGGCCCGTCCGCCGTCCCGGCCAGCACCTCTGCAACATGATAGACCCGCATCGGCGAGCCGATCCGGCTCAGCCGCCCGGCGATGTTCATCAGACAGCCCAGATCGCCGCCGATCAGCGTATCGGCCCCGGTGGCGAGGATGTTGCGGATCTTGTCGTCGACGATCTTGACCGAGATCTCGGGGTATCCGACGCAGAAGGTCCCGCCGAACCCGCAGCAGACCTCGCTGTCGTTCATCTCGCGCAGGGTGAGCCCCTCCACACCTGCGAGCAGCTGTCGCGGCTGGCCTTTGATGCCGAGGCCGCGCAGGCCGGAGCAGGAGTCGTGGTAGGTCGCGATGCCGTCGAATCCGGCGTGAACCCGGGTAATGCCCAGGACGTCGACCAGGAATGACGTCAGCTCCCGGCTTTTTGCCGCAACGGCCTCGGCGCGGTCGCGCCAGTCGCGGTCTGCGGCAAACAGGACGGGATAGTCGTGCCGGATGGTCGCCATGCAGGAGCCCGAGGGACCGACAACATAATCGTAGTCCTCGAAGGTCGAGATCACCTGTTTGGCGAGTGCTCGCGCGGAGTCGTTGTCGCCCGAGTTGTAGCCCGGCTGTCCGCAACAAGTTTGGCTCTGCGGCACGCTGACGATGCAGCCTGCGTCCTCGAGAAGCTTTGCGGCGGCAAAGCCGATGTTCGGCCGGAAGAGATTCATGAGGCAGGTTGCGAACAGGCCGACCCGCGGGGAGGTCTTCGGGGTATTGCTCATCGGACGGGGCTCCGGTGGGTCTCGAACGTGATCCGTGGTCGGCATCGATCCGGTACCATCCTCCAAACCGCCGCGCTGCCGGGTTTCGGTGCGATGCCCTTGGCGCGGGCTGGATGGGTTTCGCCGGCGCTCTACCCATCCTACATGTTTCGGTTGTTTTCGAAGCGTTCCCTGCTGGCCGAAAAACCCACGTGCGCTCGGCATAAACCGCATGGGCGAAACGCGCCGACGATGGATCCGTCGAGACCGTAGCGGCTCTTCGGGCTATGCTATACCGAGCGTATGTGGGTTTTTCGGTCAGCAGGGTGCGTCCCGCGCGCGTCGACGAGGCGCAACGCCGGCCCGGCGTGCGCGGGGCGTGCAATGCGGCGGAAAACCCACGTGCGCTCGGTACAGACCATGTCATGCCGGCCGCGGTTTAATCGGGAGTGACTCGTGGATATCGCCGAACTACTGGCCTTCAGCGTCAAGAACAACGCCTCGGACCTGCACCTCTCGGCCGGTCTGCCGCCGATGATCCGTGTCGACGGCGATATGCGCCGCATCAATGTCCCGCCGCTAGAGCATCGTTCGGTGCACTCGCTTGTCTACGACATCATGAACGACAAGCAGCGCAAGGACTACGAGGAGTTTCTGGAAACGGACTTCTCCTTCGAGATTCCGGGTCTGGCTCGGTTCCGCGTCAACGCCTTCAACCAGAAGCGCGGCGCCGGTGCGGTTTTTCGGACCATCCCCTCCAAGGTCTTGTCGCTCGAAGAGCTGAACGCACCCGAGAGTTTCAAGGAGATCATCAGTGTTCCGCGCGGCCTCATCCTGGTGACCGGGCCGACCGGCTCGGGTAAGTCCACGACCCTCGCCGCGATGGTCGACCATCTCAACGAGACCGAGTACGCGCACATCCTCACCATCGAGGACCCGATCGAGTTCGTGCACACCAGCAAGAAATGTCTGGTCAACCAGCGCGAGGTGCACAAGGATACGCTGGGCTTCAGCGAGGCGTTGCGCTCCGCGTTGCGTCAGGATCCGGACATCATCCTGGTCGGCGAGATGCGTGACCTCGAGACCATTCGGCTGGCGATGACGGCGGCCGAAACCGGGCATCTGGTCTTCGGGACGCTGCACACCACCTCGGCGGCCAAGACCATCGACCGCATCATCGACGTCTTTCCCGCGGCGGAGAAGGAGATGATCCGGGCGATGCTCTCGGAGTCGCTGCGCTCGGTCGTTGCGCAGACGCTCTTGAAGCGGGTCGGCGGCGGGCGGGTCGCCGCGCACGAGATCATGATCGGTACGCCGGCCATCCGTAACCTGATCCGCGAGGCCAAGGTGGCCCAGATGTACTCGGCGATCCAGACCGGACAAGCGCACGGGATGCAGACCCTGGATCAGAACCTCAAGGAGCTGGTCCAACAGGGCTTGGTGTCGCGCAAGGACGCGCGGATGAAGGCCCAGAACAAGGACGGCTTTACCTGATCCCGACCCGGCCACGGTGCTGAATCGTTTGCGAATCGAAGGTCCGGCCGAGCATGAATGGCTGCCGCCCGGGAGCGTCTTTCTTAGAAACGAGGTCTCGTATGGACCTGAATCGTGCAATCGAGCAACTGCTGAGCATGGTGGTCGAGCGCAAGGCGTCCGATCTCTTCATCACTGCAGGCTGGCCGCCCAGCGTCAAGATCGACGGGGCGATCTATCCCGCGACGAAGCATCCCTTGTCGGCCGAGCAGGCGCACGACATGGTGCTCGGTCTCATGAACGATCGCCAGCGCGAGGAGTTCCAGGCAACCAAGGAGTGTCAGTTCGCGATCGATCGCCCGCATCTGGGGCGGTTCCGCGTCAGCGCATTCGTTCAGCGCGAGGCGACCGGGATGGTCCTGCGTCGGATCGAGACCGACATTCCGACCATCGAGGCACTGAAGCTTCCCGCGATCCTGCGCGAGCTGGCGATGACCAAGCGCGGCATGATGATCTTCGTCGGCGGCACCGGGACGGGGAAATCGACCTCGCTCGCCGCGCTGGTGGGGTATCGCAACCGACACAGCTCGGGCCACATCATCACGGTCGAGGACCCGATCGAGTTCGTTCACGAGCATCACGGCTGCATCATCACCCAGCGCGAGGTGGGTGTGGATACCGAGTCCTACGAGGTGGCGCTCAAGAACACCCTGCGCCAAGCCCCGGACGTTATCCTGATCGGCGAGATCCGCACGCGCGCGACCATGGAATACGCCATCGCCTTCGCCGAGACCGGCCATCTCGTTTTGGCGACGCTGCACGCCAACAACGCCAACCAGGCGCTGGACCGCATCATCAGCTTCTTTCCGGACGACTCGCGCAACCAGCTCCTGCTCGATCTCTCGCTGAATCTCAAGGCCGTCGTGGCACAACAGCTTGCCCCGCGCAAGAGCGCTCAGGGGCGTCGAGCCGTCGTCGAGATCCTGTTGAACACGCCCTTGGCCTCCGATCTCATCCGCAAGGGCGAGGTGCACAAGCTCAAAGAGCTGATGAAGAAGTCCAACGAGCAGGGTATGAACACCTTCGATCAGGCCCTCTTCAATCTCTATCAAGAGGGCGAGATCAGCTACGAGGATGCGCTGCGCTATGCCGACTCGGCCAACGAGGTGCGGCTCGTCATCAAGCTGCAGGGCGGCGCCACGCAGCGCGAGGCGACCGATCGCATGATCGACGGGGTTTCCCTCGTGCACGACAACGAGTACAGCGGCCGCCGACCTTGATCCGATCATTCCCGGCGTCCCCGACCCGGTCTCCGCAACCGACCCCGAGAACCCATCGCAACATGCCCAAACCGATCGACCGCGATCACGCCACCTTACCGACCGCCCGCGAGGATGCCGAGCGGGCGGCCGAGATCAGCTCGACGCCGCAGACACGCTCCGCGGCCTACCGTCTCGCCTACACGGATGTCGACTTTCTGATGCGCGACGAGGCGCGGCCGCTTCGGTTGCAGCTCGAGCTGCTGAAGCCCGAGCTGGAGCTGCAGGATCAGCGGGTCGAGTCGACCATCGTGGTCTTCGGCAGCGCCCGGATTCCGGACCCGGAGACGGCCGCGCAGAACCTGGTCAACGCCGAGCATGCGCGGGCTGCCGCGCCCGCCGATGCGCAGGCGCAAGCCGCGGTCGAGCGCTGTCGGCGGGCGCTCGGCCGCTCGCATTACTATGCGGAGGCGAGGCGTTTCGCGCGGATCGTCTCCGAGCAGGAGCAGAACGCGGAATCACGCTGTTTCGTGATCGTCACGGGTGGCGGGCCCGGCATCATGGAGGCGGCCAATCGCGGCGCCGCCGACGTCGAAGCCGTCTCGATCGGTCTCAGCATCACGCTCCCGCACGAGCATGCCCCGAACGCCTACATCACCCCGGAGCTGTCGTTCCAGTTTCACTACTTCGCCCTGCGCAAGATGCATTTCCTGATGCGTGCGAAGGCATTGGTGGTCTTTCCCGGCGGCTTCGGCACCTTCGACGAGCTCTTCGAGACGCTCTGCTTGATTCAGACGAAAAAGATTCGACCCATGCCGGTCATGCTCTTCGGGCGGCAGTTCTGGGAGCGTGTCATCGACTTCGAGGCGCTGGTCGACGAAGGGGTTGTCAGTCGCGACGACCTCGCCCTCTTCAGCTTCGTCGAGACCGCGGAGGACGCCTGGTCGCGGATCTGCGCGCATTACGACGAGTTGGGCTGCGAATCCTGATCGGGATGCCCGAGTGACGCGTGCAGTCGGTTCGATCATCGGTCGCGCCCTGCGCAAGACCGGGGCGATCCTCGGCGGCCTCGCGGTCGCCCTTGCGGCTCTCCACTGCGGGGCTGCGGTTGCGCAGGGGCGCCAGCCAGCGGAGTCCGACGAGGCGACGATCGAGTTGGCCCCTTTGGTGGTGACGGCCACGCGCGTGGGCGAAAGCACCTTCGACCTGCCGGTCGCCATCGATGTCCTGGACAAGGCGATCATCCAGAACCAAAAGCCGATGGTGCTGATCTCCGAGAACCTGCCGCGTGTCCCCGGAACGGTCGTGACCAACCGCGGGACCTACGCGCAGGAAGAGCAGATCATGATCCGCGGCTTCGGCGGACGCTCCCAGTTCGGGACACGCGGGATCAAGCTGATCGCGGACGGCATCCCGGCGAGCACGCCCGACGGACAAGGCGGACCCGGGCTCTTCGATCTGGGCTCGGCGCGGTCCATCGAGGTGATGCGCGGCGGTTTCTCCGCCCTCTACGGCAACCACTCGGGCGGCGTCGTGCAGGTCTTCACCGAGGACGGCCCGCCCGAGCCGACCCTGTCCGTGCGCCTGATGGGCGGGAGCGACGGCACCTGGATCGCCGGGACCAAGCTCGGTGGCCAGACGGGGCGTCTCAACTATGTCGTCGATCTGTCGCGCGCCCAGACCGACGGCTACCGCGATTGGAGCCGTGCCGCCAAGGAGCAGGCCAACAGCAAGCTCAGGATCGCGCTCGACGGCGGCGGTACCATCAGCCTGATCGCCAACGCCTTGAATCTGCCCGAGGCCCGAGATCCGCTCGGCCTGACCGCGGAGGAGGTCAAGCGCGATCGCCGCCAGGCATCGCCGGCCGCGCTGACCTTTCAAACCCGGCGCACGCTCGACAACCTCCAGGGCGGGGTCGTCCTGGATCAGCCGCTGAGCGATGCGGACGACCTGCGCGTCATGGCCTACACCGGGACACGCAGCAACGAGCAGTATCTCGCCATCCCGCTCGCCAACCAGAACGCCATCACGGCCTCGGGCGGCGTGAGCGCATTCGATCGGCGTTTCGCCGGCGGTAACCTCCTGTGGACCCATGCGACGACACTCGCCGACGGCCCTCTGACCCTGATCCTGGGCGGGGAATACGATCGCTCGTCGGAGGAGCGCAAGGGTTATCTCAACGCCTTGGGCGAGCGTGCCGCGCTCAAGCGCGACGAAGACAATACCGTGGACAGTTGGGGAACCTTCGTTCAGGGCACCTGGGGGTTCGCACCCCGCTGGGGTCTGGACCTGGGGTTGCGCTACACCGAGGTCCGCTTCGACTCCGACGACGGCTTCATCTGCACCCCCGATCGCGTGACGGCACCCGGCACACGGCCGGGCACCTGCAGCGGCTCGACCGCCCCGATCACGGCCACCAACCTCAACCCCGACGACAGCGGTAGCCGGACCTACGGCGCCTGGACGCCCGCGCTCGGCCTCCTCTACAGCCTGACGCCCTCCATCAATCTCTACGCCAACCTGGGCAAGACTGTCGAGACGCCGACTTTCACCGAGCTGGCCTATCGCCCCGACGGCGGCGCGGGCCTGAACCTGGATCTGGATCCCGCCGTGAGCCGGCATTACGAGATCGGCGCCAAGTTTCTGCTCGGCGCGGACGCCCGGCTGAATCTCGCACTCTTCCAGATCGACACCGACGACGAGCTGACCGTGGCGACCAACGGGGGCGGACGGGCAACCTACCGGAATGCGCCCGCGTCCCGTCGCCGAGGTGTGGAGCTGCTGCTGGAGGCACCCCTCGGCCGGGGTTTTGCCGGCTATCTGGCGGCAACCTACCTGGACAGCGCATTCACCGAGGGCTTTCCGGCCTGCACGGGCATCCCCTGCCGCAGCGTCGCGCCGACGCTCAATGTCACGACCGTCGAGGCGGGTAACCGCATCCCGGGCGTCCCCGCGTTCACGTTCTTCGGTGAGCTCTCCTACGCCTACGAGCCCCTGGGGTTCGAGGCGGCGGTGAGCCTCTACGGCCAAGACAAGGTCTACGTGAACGACCGCAACAGCGAGACGGCGCCCGGATACTGGCTTGCCAACCTCCGCGGTGGTTTCACCCGGGACCTGGGCCGACTCCGGCTCTCCGAGTTCGTGCGCATCGACAATCTGCTGGACGAGTCCTACATCTCCGCCGTGAGCGTCAACGACGCGAACGGCCGGTTTTACGCGCCCGGCGCCGGCACCAATTACCTGATCGGCATCACCGCGAGCTACAGCTTCTGAGCCATTGCGCGCAATATCTGCCGGATGCGAGCCGCGTCCGGTGTAATGCGCCTTGGCTCGGGTGACGCCTCGTAGCTCGTCACAGCAGCGCCGCTTCCTGCCGCTGCTTGCGTTGTTCCCAGTCGGGCATGACCTCGGCGAGTCGCTTGAAAAACCGTGCATCGTGATCGCGGTGCGTGATGTCGCACAGCTCATGGGCCACCACGTACTCGATGCAGGGCCGGGGCGCGTGCGCACCAGGGCGGTAAGTTCAATGTCATGGTGCCGGCGCGCGACAGGCTGCCCCAGCGAGACGTCGACGACGACGATGCGGTCTCCGTGGTCGTTTCAATCCACGCCCGGTCATTCGGCCGGGCGATACACCCGCTCGGGGCGAAGAGAGATGAGCGAGGAGTGAGAAAAGAGAGGGAATCGCGCACTCGTTTCTCGTTTCTCTCTTCTCTCTTCTCACCCCTCGACCTGCGTCGGTTTCCGTTTTAAATTTGGCTGTAAGTAGTTTAAAAACGCTTGGCGGGGGTGCAAGGGTAGCGGGTCGGGGGCGCGACGCCTTAGAGGGCCGCTTTTGCGAGGTAATCGCTCAGGATGTCCGCGATGGCTTCGCGGTCGTCCGAGGAGACGCCCAGGAAAGGCCGCGGCGGGATGTCGCCCCAGGGGATCGGGCTGCCGCGCTTGGTGCGTCCGCTCGCGCCCTTGGGCTGGCCGAACTGCTGCACGGCGGCATAGATGCGGTTGGAGCCGACCTCCACCGCCCGGCCGCCCTCGGCGAGCTGCCAGCGCATCTGGCCTTGGAGCATGCCGCTCTTGTAGAGCGGATTGTCGCGCCCCTTGCGCGCGATGGTGGTCTCGGTGTTGCGTGCCCAGGGGTGCCGTCCGGGGCGCGCTTCTGGGTTTGGCCGAAGCGCGCCTTGGTGGTCGTGAGCAGGTGCTCGCCGATCTCGGCGAGCGCAGGAGAGGGGTCGGCGACGGAGGCGGCGAGGTTGGACAGCGTCGCCTGCAGAGCGGCGTCGTCCAGGTCGATGGTGATGCGGGTGCCGGCCATTCGAGGTCAGCGATAAGCGCTCAGGCAGCCTTGCGCGCCCCGAGCACGGCTTCCGGCCTGAACTCAGCGCCAAGGTGCAATGCGTCCGGGGCGATGCCGGCGACCGCGCACTGCGACAACAGTGTCGACAGCGCCTCGTAATACCCCATCAGACGCCCCCGATCATAGTCCGAGCCGCCGTCAACGGCCTCCGCAGACGCCTTCAGCGACTGCGCGACCTCCTCCAGGACGACCAGCGCGTCTTGTTGCGTGCTCATGGTTGGCGTTCCTCCGGAATGCGTTCGAGGATAGCGATCTGCTGCTGAAAGTTGGCGATTTCCTTCGGCCAATAGGAGTCGACCAGCGCGGACAAGTGCCGCGGGTCGATACCTGGCTCGACCCAGTCCATCGGGTTTGCGATCTTTTGCCGATGGATGGCGACTTGACGCCGGAGCGACCGGATCGCCCGACTGATCTCGCCATCCGATTTCTTCGCATAGTCTTACAGGAGCCCGGCATGGCGCCCCCCGGACATCGCGATCTCGTAAGCGGACGGCGCCATGCCTTCGAGTATAGCGGTCACCGAATGCGTCGTCAGGCCATCCTGGCCTGACAGAATCAGGGCTGGAAGCCCTGAGGACGCAAGGATCACCAGCAGCTGGACCAAACGATGATCAAGGCCGGACCGGGTGTCGGTTGATCGTTTCCATTGAAGTATAGCACCGACAAAGGACCCCTTTTCCAGAGAGCGGGATGGGGTCTGTGTGCATCTTGGCCTCGCGACCGCAGCTCAAGATCCGGCTCCCGAACTGGGCGGGAGAAGCCTTCTCCGAACCGTCCGGCCGTCAAAGATATGAAAGTGCCCCGGAATGAATGCTCCATCCGTATGCAGAGACACCAGTCAGTCGGCAGGTTCCTCGGGGCGGTAGGACGGCACGCGAAGCAGAATGACGACCGGAGGCGCGGGAAGTTGACGGTTGAAGACACGCTCCCCGTAGTCACGGTCGAAGGTGGCGAGCCAGCGCCCCTCGCGGCAAGCTCGGACCATCACTTCCGGATCCGAGGCCGCGGGACTGATTTCGCCAACGGCGGCGACGTCCCAACCGCGCGACCGGAGTCGAGCCACCGACGGCTCCGGAAAATTCTCGTTCAGCAGCCAGCGGGGCTTCATGCCGATGCCTTCCTCAATGCGATGTAATCCTCCTCGCGGAAGACCTCGGTCACGAAGGCAATGGCTGCCAAGACGTCGTCGCGGGTGACGCGGGGATAGGCGGTCGTGATGTCCTCCAGCGTCCATCCGTCGGCGAGGCGGTCCATGATGAGGTCGACGGAGATCCGGGTACCTTTGATGATCGGCTTGCCGATCAGGATCTCGGGGTCGACAACGATGCGGTCTTTCCACTCGGTCATGACGAGTACCTAAACCGCGCCCAGTGCGGTATGCGATGTTTTTGGATGGGATCGGCCCCGGAGGATTTCAGAACCGCTGGAACCGGCGCGGTTTAAAGTATTAAAAAATATAAAATTTTAAACCGCGTCCCCCGCTAAGGGTCGTGGATTCACCAAACTTCGAACTCACTCGAAAGTGAGCATCTCGCTCTGGACGCAGTTTAAATCATACGATGATCTGCAAATCGACGCCGGGGAAGGCGTCCAGACGCCCGGCGGGCGCCGCGGTCAAGCCGGTTCGCTCGGCTCATCCCAGCCTTCGGACTCACCATTCGGTTATCATCACTCCATGGTTGGTTATCGTAGGCACCGCGTATGAGTCACGCGTATGAGCAAGATTTCTTCTCTTGGACCCGGGAGCAGGCCGCGGCGGTGCGCGAAGGGAATCTCGGGCGTATGGATCGCGAGCATCTAGCCGGAGAGATCGAAGAGATGGGACGCTCCGAGCAACGCGCGCTGGCTGCACGCATGGCGGTCATCGTCGCGCACCTCCTGAAGTTGGAGGTGCAAACCGAGCGAACGCCGACCAATGAGAAAAGTTGGCGCAACTCCGTTGCAACCCAACGTCGCCAAATCGAGCGTCTCCTCGGAAAGAACCCGGGGCTTCGCAATCCGGCCATCCTGGCCGAGGCGCTGGAATCGGCATGGGACGATGGCCGCGATTGGGCAATTCGCGGAACCGGGTTGGATCCGGAGCAGTTCCCAAGCGAGCCGATCTATGATCTGTCCGGGATTCTCGGCGAGTCTCGCTGATTCGCGAAGAATCAATCGCCCCTACCCCGCCCACCGCGGCAGCCGCATGGCATCCAGATAGGCATCGGTGCTCGCCTCGATCTCGTAGGGACGGGCGGCGTCCCGGAGCAGCGCCTGCGGCGGCGGGGCGTCCAGGGTCTGCAGTATTGCTGTAGCCAAGGCGGCAGCGTCGCCGACCGGCACCAAGGGGCCGATGCGTCCGTCCTGCAGGATCTCGCGCGGGCCGCTCGGGCAATCGGTCGCCACCACGGGCGTGCCGACCGCGAGTGCCTCGATGATGACAAAGCCGAGCCCCTCCCAGCGCGAGGTGAAGGCGAAGAGATCGGCATGGGCCATGAAGGCATAGGGCTCGGGGACGAAGCCGGGCAGGGCGACGTCCTCGGCCACGCCTAGCTCGGCGGCGAGCGCGAGCAGGCGCTCGCGGGCGCGGCCTTGGCCTAGGATCATGAGACGGCAGGGGCGTTCTGCTCGCACCCGCGCGAAGGCTCGCAGCAAGGTCTCGAAGTCCTTGCGTCCGCACAGCTCGCCCGCGCCCAAGATCAGGGGCCTGTCGGAGCGTCCGAGCCAGGGATGATCCGGACGCACCAAGACCTCCGTGAAGAGCGACGCCGGCACCACGGGCGAAGGCACGACGCGGATGCGCTCGCGCGCCAAGCCGGTGTAGCGCGCCATGTCGTCGGCCACGCCGGCGCTGGTCACGATCACCTGATCGGCGAAGGGATAGAGTTGGCCCATCGAGGTGCGCTGGACCCAGCGCTCCAGCGCCCCGCGGGTCGCCAGATCGATCGAGATGGTCGTTCCCGAGCTGAAGACCAGGCGCGTCGGCACACGGGCGAGCCAATGGGCCAGCAGCGCGGTGCGATTTACCCGATCCTTGTCCGAGAGCATCACCGCCGGGCGCTCGCGACGCAGATAGCGCACCAGCGCCGGCAGGCAGGCGTAGGTATGCCGCGAGCCCAGATCGACCACCGAGACCCCGTCCGGGATGGCGTCCAGATGCGGCCCGTGCCGACGAACCTTGAGCAGATCGACCCGATAGCCGCGACGCGCCAGGGCCGGGATCAGATGCTTGGCCGCGCGGTCGACACCGCTGTGACCGGAGGTCGAGAAGAAGCAGGCAATCTGCGGGGCGCTCGTCGCCATGCTCAGGTGCCGCTCGCGATCCAGTCCAAGGGGTCTTCGTCGGGCGAGGGTGTGAGCCCGGGTTGCTCGATGAAGAGCCGATGCCAGATCGCGAACTGCATCAGACCGAACAGCTCGCGACTGCCGCCCTTGGCGGCCTGACGGGCGGCGACCAGGGCCGGGATGGACTCGACGCGGAACCACTCGCGGACGCCCCGGCTTTGGGCCAGGCGCTCGCCGACACGGGCCGCGACATCGCCGGTCAGCCAGTCGCCGACCGGGACATGGAACCCGCGCTTGGGACGCGTCAGATGTCCCGGCGGCAGCATGGGCTCGGCCCAGCGCTTGAGCAGCCATTTGCCCTGATGGCCTTTGACCTTGAGCCCATCGGGCAGCGACAGGCCGAATTCGACGAGGCGATGGTCGAGGAAGGGCACACGCCCCTCCAACCCGAAGCCCATCAGCATGCGGTCGGTCTTCACCAGCAGATTGTCCGGGAGGGCCGTGACCAGGTCGGTGTATTGGCGCCGTTGCAGGTCCGACCAAGCCTTCGGCGTCGACCGCCAGGCTTTAAGAAAGTGCGCGCGATCCGGCGTCTTGACCGAACGGAGCGCCGGCCCGAGCAGCCGTCGCGACCAGTGTCCCGACCACTGACCACGGGTGCGGAAACCGCCGCTGCCGGGGCTCAGCAGGCCCTTGATCCAGCGCTCGGCCGGCGGCGGGCGATACCGGCCGTAGCCGGCGAAGACCTCGTCCCCGCCCTCGCCCGAGAAGACCACCTTGAGATCGGCCGCCGCGGTTTGGGCCAGGATCGAGGTCGGCAGGTTGGCATAGTCGCGCATCAGCTCGTCGGCCGCCCAGACCGTCTGCGGGATGCGCGCGAAGACCTGATCGAGCTCGAGCGCCAGCGGGCGGTGATCCAGCCCGAAATGCGCCGCGACCCGCGCCGCCTCGTCCAGCTCGTGCGCCATCGCGGTGCCGCGATAGCCGACCGAGAAGCTCTTGATGCGGCCGGCCCCGTGGGTGTGCAGCAGCGCGGCCAGCACGGCAGAATCCACGCCGCCCGAGAGAAAGAGCCCGAAGGGTACGTCCGAGCGCATGTGCTCGCGCATGGCCGCGTGCATGAGCCCGTCCAGCTCGGCTTGCGCGTCATCGAGGCGGATTGCGCGCGGCGCGATGTCGAGCGCCGACCAGTAGCGCCTGTGCTCGATGCGCAGATCCCGATCGACGATCAGGATCTCGCCGGGCGGCACCCGTCGGATACCCTCGATGATGGTCTCCTCGCCGCTCGCGAACTGATTCTGCAGGAATTGCCGCAAGGCGACCGGATTCACGCGGGGCTGCCCCGGCAGGATCGGCAGGAGCGCCTTGATCTCGGAGGCGAAGGCGATGCGGTCGGGCAGACGCACGTAGAAGAGCGGCTTGATCCCGAGCCGATCGCGCCCGAGGATCAGCCGACCTTCCCGCGCATCGTGGAGCGCGAAGGCGAACATGCCGCGCAGCTCGGCGGGAAAATCCAGGCCGTGCACCGCATAGGCGTGCAGGATGGTCTCCGAATCCGAGTCGGTCCGCGGCTCGCGGCCCTGCGCACGCAGCGCCGCATTCAGCTCGATGTAGTTGTAGACCTCGCCGTTGGCCGCCAGCGCGAGCTGACCGTCGGCCGAGACCATCGGCTGATGCCCGGTGGCGAGCCCGATGATCGACAGCCGTGTCTGCGCCAGCCCGACCGGGCCGTTGCAATAGATGCCGTGATCGTCCGGGCCGCGGTGGGCCAGGGCCGCGGCCATCCTGCCTAGATCGTCCGGGTTCGGGCGCGATCCTACGCGCAGCATGAAGCCTGCGATCCCGCACATCAGCGGGTCGCCTTCGGGTCGTGGCGTCGGGTCAAGACCTGCAGCATGGGATGGCTCTATGGGGCCTGGATCATGGCCCGCGGGGGCGGTTCGGGGGTGCAATCCCCGCGGCGTGTCGGGGCATTGTCGACCGACTCGATCGACCATGACAAGCCGGGCGCATCAGCGAGCCTGATCCATTCAGCCCCTTCGCGAGGACTGATGGAGCGGTTGCGCGATGATTATCCTGCCCGACCAGCCAAGAAATGGCAGGCATTGCACTTTGACGCTTTGCGGCACAATGTGCGGGGGGCGGCGGAGGTGCTCGCCGATTCGTTTCTCGGGACATGCATGTGCCATCCCCTTGGCGCATGCCGATGGAGGTCTGTGCGTGCGGTTTTTTCGGTTGATTCAAAGCCGATTGGCGGGTGGTCACCGCCTGCATCTCGGGTCTACGTGGGCGTTCTGTCCGGTCTGTGGGGGCTATCGGATCCTGGTGCGACTCGGCGACGATGAGATGCTCGTGCGCTGCACCGCCTGCCGTTCCAGCGCAGTCACCATGTCCATGGCTGCTGTACTGTCGGAGGTCGGGGTGTCGCTCGCCGATGCTCATGTCTTCGAGCTCTCGTGCCGCGGTGCCTTCCATCGTTACCTCGAGAAGCGCGCAGCTGCCTTGACCTGCTCGGAATATCACCCGGACGCGGAGCCCGGAGAGTTGCGGGACGGGGTCCTCTGTCAGGACGTGCAGCGTCTCACCTTTCCGGATGCATCCTTTGACCTCTGCACATCCACTGAGGTGTTCGAGCATGTGCCCGATGATCGTCTGGGCTTCGGGCAGATCCATCGTGTGCTGCGCCCCGGCGGCATCTTGCTCTTTACCGTGCCTTTGAGCGGCCTGCCTCAGACCGTGGAACGTGCGCGTTTGGAGGCGTCCGGCGAGATCACGCATCTGCTCCCGGCGCAGTACCATGTGGACCCGGCAAAGCAGGACGCCGCAGTGCTGGCGTTCCGCGATTATGGCGACGACCTCTTGGGACGCCTGCTGGGTGCCGGCTTTGCGTCGGCGCAATTCCTCACCCCCGAGCAAGCCGTCCCTTGGGGCTTCACCCGCACGCTGGCGGTTGCCCGCAAGGCGGGGGCCGTGACTGATTCACCCCTCTGAAATCACAGATCCCAATCGATGCGCATCACCGCACTCTTTTTCGCCTATCTCTTCGTCTGCCTCCTGCTGGGGGCGCTTCTGACCTATCCCGTGATGGCGACCGGCTGGCTCGACGAAGACCCGCAGAGGGTCATGGGCCGCTTGGCGCAGATCTTCATCCTGCTGGGGCTCTGGCCCTTTCTCAAGCGCCTGCAACTCGCGAATCGAACCGCGTTGGGTTACGGCATTCCAAAACCGGTCTTCCGACGCGCGCTCGCGCTCGGCTGGGTCGAAGGGGTGGCGATCCTCGCGGTGCTCGCGGTGATGCTCGTCGCGCTGGAGATTCGCCTGCCCGACGCGGATCTGGAGCTCTGGCCCTATCTGGCGAAGAAGGCGCTTCAAGCCCTGATCGGCGGGCTCTTGATCGGCGTGCTCGAGGAGACCTTCTTCCGCGGTGCGCTCTACACGGCGATCCGTCGGCGCGACGGCGTGGCCGCGGCCGTGGTCTGGACCGCATTTCTCTACATGTTGGTCCACTTCATGAAGCCGAGCGCCTTGCCGGAGGGTGTGCTTTTCGATTGGGCGGGCGCGTTGCAGATGTTCGGCGCGGTCTTCATCGACGTCTTTCAGTGGAAACATCTGAGCTCGATGGCGGCGCTCTTGATGGTCGGTGTCTTTCTGGCCTTGGTGCGCGAGCACACCGGGCACATCGCGTGGGGCATCGGGCTTCACGCCGGTTGGGTCTTCGTGATTCAGGTGACGCGGCGGATGACCGACGGCAACCCCGAGGCACCGGCCGCCTTTCTGGTCGGCAGCTACGACGGTGTCATCGGCTGGCTGGCGGCGGTTTGGATCGGCCTGCTGGCGCTGCTCTTTTGGGGATGGACGCGACGCGCGCAGTCCGAGGGTGCTTGAGTCGAGTGTCTGGGGAAGGGGGAGGCGAGGGATCAGCCGGGCCTCTGCCGATCTCAGTCGTCTCCCTGGACCCACCGGCGAACCTCGGGCAGGTGTCTGCGGCTCACCTGGAGCCGCTCCGCACAATCGCGCAGCTGGATGTAGGCGTATCCGTCCGAGCGTTTCTCCAATCCGCAGACCCGCGCGCGCGCCACCAATGCATTGCGGTGAATGCGTAGGAAGAGCTCCGCGAATTCCTGCTCCAATGCACGCAGCGAGTCGTCGACGAGAAGCTCGCCATCGACATGGCGCACCGTCACGTATTTATGCTCGGCGCGCAGATAGATGACGTCCTCGATCGGCACGGAGCGCAGCCCGCCTCGGTAATGGGCACTGATCCGGCGACGGGGGGCGATGCGAGGTGGACCTTGATCGGGCGATCCGGCCGGCCCGATGCACTGAATCGGCGTCGGCTTCTGCACGCGCAACAGGGCCTCGAAGAGGCGCTCGCGGCACACCGGCTTCACCAAATAACCCGCGAGTCGGTTTGCGAATGCAAGCAAGGTCTCGTGGTCGAAGGCCGTCACCAAGATGACCGCCGGGGCGGGGTCCAGCGCGGTGAGTGCTCGCGCCGCATCCAGTCCGTTCATGCCGGGAATCTGCACATCCAGCAACACCAGATCGATCCGCCGCGATCTGCAGATCTCGATCGCCTGCAGTCCATCGGACGCCTCGCCCGCCAGGGCATACCGTCCGTCGGCGTCGGCCAGCAGCCTCCGAAGCCGTTCGCGTGCCCGTGCTTCATCGTCGACGACCAGGATGTTCATAACCTTTTCCATGGATCAGGTCTTGACCGGGTTGACAATGGTGCTTTTTCGGTCGAACAGAAAGTGCTGCGGGATGCGCCCGGTAAGCCCGGCAAGGCGCGTCTTCAGACGGACCTTCCACCGCAGCGAATGCTCGCGTTAAAGATAGCTCACGATCATTTTACTCGGATTTGAGCCGGCGCCGACATCGCGTGTGCGGCGTCGGGTCTCAGCCGAGTTCCGCGGCCCTGCGCGCGGTCCATGCAGCGCAACGCCAGCGTGTAGAATCCTCGGATCGCACCACTTCGGATCCCGCAGATGCAACAACCAAGCTCTTCCGCCAAACCCTGGGCCGGTCGATTCAACGCGCCGACCGACGCCTTCGTCGAAGCCTTTACCGCCTCGGTCGATTTCGACCGACGGCTCTATCGCTACGACATCCAGGGCTCGATCGCCCATGCGACGATGCTCGCCCGCCAGGGCATCCTGAGCGACGCCGAGCGCGATGCCATCGTCTCCGGACTGGAGACGGTGCGGGAGCGGATCGATGCCGGCGCCTTCGAGTGGTCGATTCCGCTCGAGGATGTCCACATGAACGTGGAATCCGCACTGACCGAGCTGATCGGCGATGCCGGCAAGAAGCTGCACACCGGGCGCTCGCGCAACGATCAGGTCGCGACCGATGTGCGGCTCTGGCTGCGCGACGAGATCGATCTGATCCGCGCGGCCATCGCGCGCCTTCAAGCCGCCTTGCTGGATCTGGCCGAGCGCGAGGCCGAGACCATCATGCCCGGCTTCACCCATCTGCAAGTTGCTCAACCCGTCACCTTCGGCCATCACATGCTGGCTTGGTTCGAGATGCTCGATCGCGATCGGGGGCGCCTGGCCGATTGTCGGCAGCGCATGAACGTCATGCCGCTCGGTGCCGCCGCGCTGGCCGGCACCACCTATCCGATCGACCGGGCCTACACCGCCGAGCTGCTCGGCTTCGATCGGCCGGCGGAGAACTCGCTCGATGCCGTGTCGGATCGTGATTTCGCGATCGAATTTACGGCGGGCGCGGCCATCCTCATGATGCACCTGTCGCGCTTCTCCGAGGAGCTGATCCTCTGGTCGTCGAGTCAGTTCGGCTTCATCGATCTCTCCGACAGCTTCTGCACCGGCTCCTCGATCATGCCGCAGAAGAAGAACCCCGATGTGCCCGAGCTGGTGCGCGGCAAGAGCGGGCGCATCTTCGGACATCTGATGGGACTCTTGACCCTCATGAAGGGCCAGCCGCTGGCCTACAACAAGGACAATCAAGAGGACAAGGAGCCCCTCTTCGATACGGTCGACAATCTGAAGGGCTCGCTCAAGGTCTATGCCGAGATGATGCGCGAGGTCGCCTGCAACCGCGAGCGGATGCGCTCGGCCGCCGCGCAAGGCTTCAGCACCGCCACCGATCTCGCCGATTATCTGGTGCGCAAAGGCATCCCCTTCCGCGACGCCCACGAGATCGTCGGCAAGGCGGTCGGGCTGGGCGTGCGCGAGGGACGGGATCTTGCCGAGCTGACGCTCGACGAGCTGCGCGGTTTCTCGGACGCGATCGAGGCCGATGTCTTTGCGGTGCTGACGTTGGATGGATCGGTCGCCGCACGCGATCACCTCGGCGGAACGGCCCCGGCGCAGGTGCGCGCCGCGATCGTCAGGGCACGCGCCCGCTTGGCCGACATGGGAACGGGCGATGCCGGATAGCCTGGATCAGCTCAACGCCCGTCTGCTCGCCTTCGCCCGCGAGCGCGACTGGGAGCAGTTCCATTCGCCCAAGAACCTCGCTATGGCGCTCGCCGGCGAGGCCGGCGAGCTGCTCGAGCACTTCCAATGGCTGAGCGAGCAACAGAGCGCCGAGCTGAGTGCCGAGAAGAAACGGCAGGTCGCCCACGAGCTGGCCGACATCCTCAACTACCTGGTCCGCCTGGCCGAGCGGTTGGATATCGATCTGTTGGCCGCCGCCGACGAGAAGATCGCCATCAACGCCGCGCGTTATCCGGTCGACAAGGTGCGCGGAGATGCGCGGCGGGCGAGCGAGTATGGGGACGAGGATGGGGGCCTCGACGGGACTGCTTGATGGCATGTTTGCGAACGTCCGCGATGGGTAGAACCCTGGATCTCGTGGTGAGGCTTCCCGACAAGCCGCCGGTGTCCCTCTCGCCGAGTTGGGCGAGAAATGGCAGTTCGACGACGTGCAGCTCGTCGAGGCAGTCCTGGATGCTCATGATTCGATGTCCATGCGAGGGAAAGCCATTTCACGCAATCTTGATTTCCGCATAGCAACCTGACTCAGCGGCTGCGATGGCCGCGACGACAACCTCTGACGAGTTCCTGATTCGCGGCCAACTTGTCGTTCCAAGCACGATGATGGCCATGGCCCGACCGCTCAGGGTTTGTTGAAATTTGAGGTTGGTATCCGTGGTCACGAACACCTCGAATCCATCATGCTCCGCCGCCGCCAGTAGCTCGCCGTCGGTGAGGGTCGACCAGCCACGCTCATAGGCGGTGACAACCTCATGTTCGACCAGTATGCGCCGCAATGGAGCAGGAACGCCTTGATCGAGTAAGACGCGCATCAAGCCGCAGCCAGCGAGGTCTTAGCGATATAGTCGAGCACGGCGCGCGCCTGTTTGAGATCGACACCGGGAAACAATTCACCGAACTGATTGATGGTGATGCCGTCTTCGAGATTCTCGAACAAGGCGGCCACCGGGACGCGTGTGCCACGGAACACCCAAGCACCGCTGACACGCTCGGCGTCGCGCTCTACTTCGGGGCAATTCGACCAGTCGATCATGATTGAGATCCTAAACCGCGCCCAGCGCGGTATGCGATGTTTTTAGATTGGAGCAACCTTGACAGTATCTGTGGATGCTGGAGCAGGCGCAGTTTAAGCGATCAAAAAAAATAAAAATTCTAAACCGCGTCCCCGCCAAGGACCGTCGATGTGCCAAACATCGAACTCACTCGAAACCAAGCCTCTCGCTCTGGATGCGGTTTAGCTGATCCAAGAATGCTGAGGTCAGCGGTTATTGAAATCAACAAATCGCCTGTTTGGACCGCTGTGCGAGATCCTTCCTGTCCTTTGGGCGGGGTGACATGCACGATGTCAGCAAGGCCTAAATTGATATGCTCGCGTGTGAGATTGCCGATTCGGAGAAAATTGGCGCCCACGTCAGCGTAACATTTCGCCCATCCTCGCGAACCGCTGGTAATCGTGTCGGCGACCGCGCTCAGCTTGCAGATCTCCCAGCTTCGCGGAATCGGGCCGAGTCTGCACTCACCTATCTCGTGCCTGAACAGAAACGAACTCCAATCCAGATTAAGCCCTGAAATGGCGCTCCAACGCTCTGACGTGTCTCTGATGTGTCGATCTTTGGCGCGATTCTTCGGGCGGGGCCGAACGGTGACAAACTCCCCAATTACCCAAAAGACTCATGGTTAGACCGCCCTTTCAGGGCTCACTGGTCTTGGTTGATGGATACCCAGGACGCTGCCCTGGGCTGACAGCGGTCGCGCCGTTGGCGCTCGACACACACTGCCGCAACGCGGCTCGCCAGGCTCGCGCTCACGGGATTTCCTTGCTTGATCATTGCGGCACCCCGCCCTGAATCGTGGATTCGGCGCGTGGCTGAAGCTCCGTGCTTATCAGGTTCTGACAAGCCGCTGGCATCCCTCGCCTCATTGTTGAGTCCTGAGGCCAAGCGTCGAGCACCGCTCCGCAGATCCTTGGAAAAATCACATGCGACACGGCACCCTGCCTGATCGCGGCATTCTGATGGCCACCGGTCAAAGGGTTTTAGCCGAACATGGATCTCTCGTAGATCGGCCCGCGTTGCTGCCGGCAACCGAGGGCGCGTCGTGGCCATGGACGAACAGAGGCGCTAGACTCGCCGCGTAACGTGCAACGCCCGCTGGCTTCGTCTCCAAGGGCCGGCAAATGCGGCTCACGCCGCAACCCCACACCCACGGCCGCCGAGGGAACGTTCATGCCTGCCATGGCCAATCTTTATCGCGACGACTTCTGCGCCTGGATCGAGGCTCAAGCTGCCCTGTTGCGGCAAGGGCGGTTGCAGGACATCGATGCCGATCTGCTTGCCGAGGAGCTGGATGCCATGGGACGCAGGGAACGCAACGCGCTCGTCAGCCGGCTGATCGTCCTCGTCGCCCACCTGCTGAAGTGGCGATATCAAGCCATGAAGCGCTCGTTAAGCCGGCGCGGATCGATCGTCGAGCAGCGGGTCCAGATCGCTCGCGAGATACGGCTGAGCCCCAGCCTCAAGCCATTCCTGCCCGAAGCGATCCAGGAGGCCTACCCGGATGCACTCCGCATCGCGACCCGCGAAACGGGCATCGATGCGAGCCTGTTTCCAACGGTCTGTCCTTTCAGCGAGGCGGATCTGTTGGATGAAGACTATTGGCCGGAATAGCGACAAGCCAACCGGATTCGACAAGACCACCAGACGTCCCGCTCCCTCGGTCAGGGATTGAGTGAAACGTCCCCAATTTCGGCTTTCACATGAGCACTCTTGCACTCGACAGTCACACCTTCGATCCGCGCGCGGCCGGGACTTTGTTGGCGGATTTCGATCGCCTGCTGGAGCTGGTCGGCGATCGGGGGCTCGCCCTTTCGCCGAAGCACGCCTTGGCCGCGCCCTCGCTGGAGCTCCTGTTCGACTTCGGCGACGACTGGAGATTCGAGATCGTTGCCGAGCGCCCCAAGCCCGGGCCCCTGCCCCCGGCACCGCTGATCCTGGAAAGCCATGGCGAGGCACCGGCGCAATACGACGCGGAGGAATGGGACGAATAACCGAGGTCCATACATCGTGCCCCAAGGGAAACGGCCGGTCGAGCGTCTGGAGCCGGCGGCTGCAGTGCCCCATCGCGGGGTTTATCGTCTTTCGTCAGGGCGCTATAGTCGCGGAGAACCGATCTCTCGAGCTTTCCGGGAACGCGGCCATTCCGTCGCGAGCCATTCGATGACTCAGCGCCGAAGCCAAATGAGCCCGATGCCACGGCCGACTTCCATGGCGTGAGGCATTGACCCGGCTCGGCGAGGACCTGCGCGGTCCCCGGACTGGCCAGGGCCGTGCAGCACCGCATGGCGGCCCTCTCAAGGCAACAGCAGCCGACCGGCCTCGACCTCGGCCCGACCCCGCCCCCGGTGCTGCCGCTGCGCGCGCTCTTGGAGGCGGTGCCGGCCAAGGTGAGGGACGAGGCCGCGCTGCGCCTCGCCCGCGGCATGGGCTGGGCGGCCGAGCTGATCGCCACGCGCATCAGCCTGGGTAAGGGCGACTATCGGCTGAGCATCGACGGCCGTGGTGCCCATCTGCTCGCGTCGGGGCACGGACGCGCCACGAGGATCGATGGAACAAGGGGCAACGTGAGATCACAGGTCAGGGACCGCGGCGAATTCCCGGGGCGGACAATCATGAAGGGCGTCAAAGCCGAATCACTGCAGGATTGCGCCGTCCGTCCGGCGCTCAGCCAGCCCCCATGCGCCAGTGCAATGGGACCAAGTCGCGACGCTTCGGCGTCGCATCCGTGCTTGGCGCGCGTGCGGAGCGGGCCGGAGGCCGTCGGATCGGCCGCGGGGCATTTCGATGCCGGAGCATCGGAACCCATGGTGATCGGGTTCGAGCTCGGCTCGAACGAGCGGAGGCCCCGATGATCGGCATTGCACAACTGATGCAGCGCATCCGCCTTGGCGAGGATTCGACGCTTGAGCTGAAGCGCGTTGCGGTGAGTCCCGCCGGCAAGGTCACCGAGCCCCATGCGGACGGCCTATCGGATGAGTTGGCGGCCCTCGGGAATGCCGGCGGCGGAACCCTGGTGCTCGGGGTGGACGACAAGACCAAGTCCATCACCGGGATTCCGCCGGAGCACATAGACGCGGTGGAGGCCTGGCTCACGGCCATTTGCAACGACCGGATCAGACCGCCCTTGGATATCTTGACGCGGCATCTGGAGCTGTCGGACGCCGAGGGCGCTGCGCGGGCGGTGATCCTGGTTGAGGTGCCGCGAAGCCTCTGGGTCCACGAGAGCGCCAACGGCTATTTCAGGCGGGTGGGGCATGCCAAGCGCAAGCTCGCGCCCGATACCCTGGCGCGGCTGTTCCAGCAGCGCAGCCAGGCCAGGCTGATCCGCTTCGAAGAGCAGGCGGTGCCCGCTACCACGCTCGACGACCTCGACCCGCTGTTGGTCAATCGCTTCACACGCGCCGGGGAAGGCGATGCGCCAACCCAGCTCAAGCGTCTGCACCTGCTGACGGCGGCAGAGGGTGCGCTGGTCCCGACGGTGGCCGGGGTGCTGCTGTGTACGCTGGCGCCCCAGCGCTGGCTTCGCAATGCCGAGCTCATCGCGGTGGCCCACTCAGGGCTGGTGAATGATCCGGCTGAACAGGTGGATGCGCAGGAGATCCAGGGACCGCTGGACCGCCAGATCCAGGACGCGGTCCATTTCGTGCGCCGCAACATGCGCACCCCGGCGCGCAAGCCCATGGGGCGTATCGACTATCCACAATACGATCTGGCCGCGGTGTTCGAGGCCATCGTCAACGCCGTCGCACACCGGGACTATTCCCGCCACGCCCAGCGCATTCGTCTCTTCCTGTATGCGGACCGGCTGGAGCTGTTCACCCCCGGCGAGCTGCCCAATTCCATGACCATCGAGTCCATGACAGCCATCTCGGCCCCCCGCAACGAGGTCATCGCAAGCCTGTTCGCCCGCTACTTTCCGGTCGAAGATCCGCTGTTCGGCAAGAACCAGTTGATGGACCGGCGGGGTGCCGGCGTGCGGCTGATCCTGGATCGCAGCCATGCACTGTCGGGTCGCTGGCCCGAGTACAGGAACATCGATGACATGGAGCTGCTGCTGACGATCTTTGCCGCACCGGGACCCGCCGACACGGCCGCCGCTGGAGCCGAGAGGGTTCCGGGCCGAGGCGCAGTCGGAACGGGGCTGATCAGTGCGCGGCTCGCCGCAGCCGCCGCCCGTCGATCACCAGGACCAGCGCGAGATAGCCGGCCATCAGCATCGTCGCGCTGAGCGAACTGTTCCAGCCGAGCTGCTCGACCAGCGCTTGGTGGCCGGCGTAGAGGGCGAGACCCAGTGCGATGTAGCCGATCACACGTCGCAGATCATAGGGTACGGGATAGAAGCGCCGGCCGAGCAGGTAGGAGATCAGCACCATCGTGCTGTAGCAGATGAGATGCGCCCAGGCCGCGCCTTCGTAGCCATAGACCGGCACCAGGAGCCAGAGGGCGACGATGGTAATGAGTGCGCCGATGAGGGCGACGCCCGCGCCGAGCAGGGTGCGGTCGGTCAGCTTGTACCAGATCGACAGGTTCACGTAGACACCGAGCAATAGGTTCGCGAGCAGCAGCACGGGCACCACATGCAGTCCTTCGCGATAGTCCGCGCCGACGAAATACTGGAAGAGATCCAGGTAGAGCGTCACCAGCAGGAAGATGAAGACGCAGAAGATCACGAACCAGGTCAGCACCAGCGCATAGACCTCCTTTGCGTCCCGTTCCTTGGCATAGGCGAAGAAGAAGGGCTCGCCGGCATAGCGAAAGGCTTGGATGAACAACATCATCAGGATCGAGAGCTTGTAGCAGGCGCTGTAGATGCCGAGCTGGGCCATGTTCTCGGCGTCGTCGTAGGGCAGCAGGTACTTGAGCGCGGCGCGGTCGAGTGTTTCGTTGACGATGCCGGCGAGACCGATGACGACCATCGGCAGCGAATAGCGGATCATGCGGCGAAACAGCGCGGCGTCGAAGCCGGCGAGACCCGCACGGAACTGCGGGGTGAGCAGCACGAGTTTCAGTGCACTTGCCGCCAGGTTGGCCAGAAAGACGTAACCGATCCCGATCTCCGGATTCCAGAGCCGGCCGAAGACGGAGTCGGGATCGGTCTCGAATGCCTGTCGACACAGCAAGATGAAGAAGAGGTTGAGCCCGATATTGGCGCCGATCTCGATCAGCTTGACCCCGACGAACTGCAGCGCCTTCTCCTCGGCCCGGAGTCGGGCGAAGGCGGCGGCACCCACCGAGTCCATCGCGATGATCGCCGCCGTCCACCAGATGTACTGGGGATTCGCCGCGTGGCGCAGCAGGTCGGCGATGGGTTGCTGCCAAAGATAGGCCGCGAGCAGAAACGCAGCGTTGATCAGCACCAGGAAGCGCAGCACGGTCGCGAAGACGATATCCGGCGCATGCTCGCCGCCGGCGCGGAACCGGAAGAAGCCGGTCTCCAACCCGAACACCAGCAGCACCGCGAAGAAGCCCATGTAGGCGTAGAACTCGGCGACCACGCCGTACTCCGCCGGTGCGAAGGTGTAGGTGTAGAGCGGCACCAACAGATAGTTCAGGAACCGGCCGACGATGCTGCTGAGGCCGTAGACGGCAGTCTGGGAGGCAAGGCGCTTGAGTGGGTTCATCCTGCCGGGGGTGGTTGTCCGTTGGCGTCGGGGCGCCTATTGTGTCCCCTGTGGCGCTCCCGGAAAACCGCGGTGTTTCCGCAAAGCGCCCCGGGGGTCCTCGGTGACCGCCAGGACCACGGCGACGACGTCGGCGAGCGCGTCCTCGACGGCCGCGCTCGGGGTTCTGATCTCGGGCTGACCGGAGCTGAATGGATCACCTTAGGGTGCGTGGCCGCTCGGCGCCCGGGAGGTCTCCTGAATCGGCCCCAACCCGCCTTCGATCAGGAGAAGGCTCGGGTCCACCCCCGGAAGCAACAAGACGACCACCAGGATCAGACCCCCGAGCCCGCCGCCGAGCGGGCGCCGTCCGCCGAACGGGTTGTCGCCGACATCGCCGCCGCGGCGGTCCTCCACATGCTCGCTCCGCCTGCCGTTCTTCCAACGCATGTGCTTTCTTCAGATGCCTAAACCGCGCCGGGTGCGGTATGCGTCGTTTGTTGGATTGGCTTGGCCGTGCCAGCTCCGATAACTGTCGGAGCTGGCGCGGTTTAACGTAGACAGAAACGCTGGATCAGGGCCCGCAAGAGATCGAGCGTCGGTCTGATCCGATCCAGCTCCAGATACTCGTCCGGTTGATGGGCTTGAGCGATATCGCCAGGGCCGAGCACGATGGTCTCCATCCCGAGCTGGTTGAGGAAGGGCGCCTCGGTGCCGAAATTCACCGCCTCGGCGGTGTGGCCGGTCAGCCCCTCGGCGACGCGCACGATCGCCGAGCCGGCGGGCGTCTCGGCCGGGGGGATGGCCTCGAACAAGGGCTCGACGAACCAGGCGAGCCCGCGTCGGTCGGCAACGGTCGCGACCCGTCGGCTCAGCTCCGCGCGCACGTCGGTGGCGCTCAGGCCGGGCAGGAGACGCATGTCGACATGCAGCTCGCACTCGCCGCAGATCCGATTGGGGTTGTCGCCCCCGTGGATGTGGCCGAGATTCAGGGTCGGATGCGGGATCTTGAAGTCCGGGTGCCGGTGGCTGTCCGCGAGCTCCGAGCGCCACGCCATCAGGGCGCCCATGACCTCGTACATGCCGTCCAAGGCGTTGTTGCCGAGCGAGGGGTCGCTGGCGTGGCCGCTGCGCCCGACCAAGCGAATCGACTCGCCCATGACGCCTTTGTGCAGACGCACCGGCCGCAGACCGGTCGGCTCGCCGATCACCGCATAGCGCCCGAGTGGCCGTCCGGCCTCCACCAGGGCGCGAGCGCCGTGCATCGCGGACTCCTCGTCCGCGGTCGCCAGGATCATCAGGGGCTGTCCAAGATCGGTCGCGGTCAAGCCGCGTGCGGCCTCGATCGCCAGCGCCAGAAAGGACTTCATGTCGGAGGTGCCGAGCCCGTAGAGGCGCCCCTCCGCTTCGGTCAGCTTGAGCGGATCGTGGGTCCAGAGATGGGCGTCGAAGGGGACCGTGTCGGTGTGTCCCGACAGCACCAGACCGCCGGGCCCGCTGCCGAGCGTAGCCAGCAGATTGGCCTTATCCGGTTGCCCCGGCAGCGGCAGGATCTCGACGCGGAAGCCGGCCGACTCCAGCCAGGAGGCCAACAGATCGATCACCGCCCGGTTGCTGTGGTCGAAGGCGGGCGTGACGCTGCTGACCGACAGGGTGCCGATCAGCCCTTCGAGCATGGTGGTGAGGGCCGGGGCCTGACTGGACATGGCGTGCTCCGCTGCATTGAGACTGAGTGACGATTCAGATACAAAGTGAACACCTCGATCTACGCGTAGGATGGGTAGAGCGGCAGCGAAACCCATCCTCCAAACCGCGGCGTTGCCGGGTTTCGGTCCGATGCCCTTGACGTGGGCTGGATGGGTTTCGCTTCGCTCTACCCATCCTACGTGTTTCGGTTGTTTTTGAATCGTTCCTGATGCTCGGGTCCGTCGCCCGAGGAAGATGTGGATTCGATCCGATGGCGCCGACCGCGGACGCCTTGCATTTTCCTGTGCGACCTGTAGATTTCGCCGACTCTATCCCGCCTTTCCGGCGCCCGCCAGTCCCCACGCCGTCAGCGAAGCCGTGTCCAATCCAGCGTCCACCGATCCGATCAGCGACACCGCGCCCCCGCCTGTACGCCTGCGCCCTGCGGTGCTTGCCGACATGGGCGCGCTGCTTCGGCTCGAAGGCGCGAGCTTCCAGAGTGACCGGCTGACCCGTCGCCAGTTCCGCTACATGCTGACCCGTGCGCAGGCGCGCACACTGGTCGCCGAGGATGCCGAAGGTGCGCTGCTGGGGTACGTCATGGTGCTCTTCAGCCGGGCGACCTCGGTCGCGCGCCTCTATTCGATCGCGGTCGCGGCACAGGCGCGGGGCCGCGGGGTCGGTCGCGCCCTTGTCGAGGCGGCGGAGGAGGCCGCCTGGGAGCAGGAGCGCGCCTACATGCGCCTCGAGATCCGGCGCGACAACCTCGCCTCGCAGGCGCTGTTCGAGAGCGCGGGTTATCGGCGCTTCGGTGTGCTCTCGGACTACTACGAAGACCACATGGAGGCGCTTCGGTACGAGAAGACGCTCTCTCCCGGTCTCAAGCCGGAGCTCAAGCGCGTGCCCTTTTACGAGCAGACGCTCGATTTCACCTGCGGCTCTTCGTCGCTGATGATGGCGATGCAGGCGCTGCGGCCGAGCCTCGAGCTCAATCGAACCTTGGAGCTGCGGATCTGGCGCGAGTCCACGACCATCTTCATGACCTCGGGTCACGGCGGCTGCGGCCCACTGGGCCTGGCGCTGTCCGCGCAGTCCCGTGGCTTCGCGGTGGAGGTCTTCGTGAACGATCCGGGCGTGCCGCTGGTCGACTCGGTGCGTAGCCTGGAGAAGAAGGAGGTCATGCGACTCGTCCACGAGGACATGCTGGCCGAGGCGCAGCGCTTGGGCATCCCCGTGCACCCGGGCACGCTCAGCGTCGACGATCTCCAGCAGCGCTGGGATGCGGGGTCGGTGCCCCTGGTGTTGATCAGCTCTTACCGCATCTACCGTGAGAAATTCCCGCACTGGGTCGTGATCACGGGCTTCGACGAGCACTTCGTCTATGTCCACGACCCCTATGTCGACTACGAGAACGGAGAGACCACGCTGGACTCGATCGATATGCCGATTCGCCGCGACGAATTCAGCCGGATGGCCCGGTATGGTCGGGTCGGGTTACAGGCCGTCGTCCTCGTCTCCTGCTAGACCGCGCTAAACCGCGTCCGGTGGGACATGAGATGTTTGCATCCGATTTCAAACTTATCAGCGCCGATCAACGACGGCAGTGACGCGGTTTAGGATTTTTATTTTTTCATTTTTTGAATCGCGCCTGTGCCGAGGCGCGTTGGTGTGGATCAACCCGGAACCAAAATGCAACGCGACACCTACTCTACGAACGAGCGCGATTTAAATGGCTGAGCACCTGTTGTTGGTGGAGCAGCAAGGCGACTGGAAGCCGGGCTTTCCGCGTCTGCCGGTCGTGACCGCGCGCGACTATCTTGCAGGCGGCGAGCTGGCATCCAAGCGCGATCTGCGGGTCATCAACCTGTGCCGCAGCTATCGCTATCTCTCGGTCGGCTATTATTGCTCGCTGCTCGCCGAGGCGCGGGGTCACAAGGTCATCCCGAGCGTGCGGACCATCCAGGAGCTCTCCAGTCGCGAGCTCTACAGCCTGGCCACCGAAGAGCTCGACGGGCTGGTGCAGCGTCTGCTCGGGCGACGCAAGACCTCGGCACTGGCCCCGACCGCCTACGAGCTGACCATCTGTTTCGGCCAGTGCGACGTCAAGGAGCTGCAACCGCTCGCGCGCGAGATCTTCGAGACCTTCCGCTGCCCGATCCTGCGCGTGGAGTTTCGCCGCCAAGGCACCTGGCGCATCGGGGCCATCAAGGCCCTGCCGCTCGCCGCGGTGACGGCGGACGGGGAGGGACCTCTGTTTGCGGCGCTGGAGGGCTATCTGTCGCAGCGTTGGCGCCAACCGCGCGCGCGCCTGTCCTATCGCTACGACCTCGCCGTGCTGCACGACCCGGCCGAGGAGCTGCCGCCCTCCGACGGCAAGGCACTGCAACGCTTCGTGAAGGCGGGTAAGTCGCTCGGGGTCAACGTCGAGCTGATCCAGCGCAAGGACTACAGCCGGCTCGCGGAGTACGACGCCCTC
This sequence comes from Thiocapsa sp., assembly GCF_018399035.1. GTDB lineage: Bacteria > Pseudomonadota > Gammaproteobacteria > Chromatiales > Chromatiaceae > Thiocapsa. Next base: position 3,153,245 of record NZ_CP073760.1, on the reverse strand, counting down.
TTTATTCGCGAGACCACGCGAATCGGTCACCACACCTTCCGCTTCGCCAAGAAGGCCGACAGCGAGGGCATGGTCGTCATCGACGACCCGGACTCCATCCTGCGCTGCACCAACAAGGTCTATCTCGCCGAGCTGCTGGCGGCGCATCGCATCCCGCGGCCCAAGACGCTGGTGCTGCGCAAGGAGAATCTGATGGAGGCCGAGCAGCAGATCGGCTACCCGATCGTGCTCAAGATCCCGGAGGGGTCCTTCTCGCGCGGCGTCTTCCGGGCGGAGGATCGCGCCGGGTTGACGCGGATCGCCGGCAAGCTCTTCAAGGAATCCGATCTGATCCTGGCCCAGGAGTATCTCTACACGCCTTTCGATTGGCGCATCGGCATCCTGGGTCGCCAGCCCTTCTATGCCTGTAAGTACCTGATGAGCGGAGATCATTGGCAGATCGTCAAGCACGAGAGCGACGGTCGTCACGAGCAGGGCGGGTTCGAGACCCTGCCGGTCGAGGCCGTCCCGCCCGCCGTGATGAAGACGGCGCTCAAGGCGGCCGATCTGATCGGCGACGGGCTCTATGGGGTCGATCTCAAGGAGACGCCGGCCGGTCCGGTCGTGATCGAGGTCAACGACAATCCGAGCCTGGATGCGGGGGTCGAGGACCTGGTGCTGGGCGATCAACTTTATGCCCGCTTGATCGGCGAATTCGTGGCACGACTCGACCGCCGGCGCTCCGGCAAACGCTGACTGGACTCCGATGACTCAAACCGCCGAATTACGCCCCCAGAGCGTGCGTCTCTCGCGCGCGAAGGCGAACGCGCTCATCACGCCCGAGGAGATCGCCGCATCGCCCTTGGCCCGTTATCGCACCTTGGTCGACGATTGGGACGCCTTCGCCGCGGCGCTCGGCCGGCCGCTGCCGCCCTGCATCTGGGCCAACCCGACGCGGATCTCGGTCGCCGCGTTGGCCGACCTGCTGGCCGAGCAGGGTTTGGATGCGCAACCCGTGCCCGGCCTGCCCGGCGCCTTGCGACTCCCCGAGGAGACCAAGGCCGGCCGCAACTGGTGGTACTGCGCCGGTCTGGCCCATGCACAGGAGGAGGTCTCGCAACTGCCGGCGATGCTGATGGACCTGGCGCCCGGTCAGCGGGTGTTGGATCTCTGCGCAGCACCCGGCGGCAAGACCGCGCAGATCGCCTTCGCCTTGGGCAATCGCGGGACGCTCGTCGCGAACGACATCGCCCACGCGCGGATCAAGGCGCTCCAAGGCAATCTCGACCGGCTCGGCGTGGTCAACGTCACCACCACCTGCTCCGACGGCGCCAACTGGCCGAGTGCAAGCGGTCAGTTCGACCGCATCCTGGTGGATGCACCCTGCTCGAGCGAGGGCACGCTGCGGCGCACGCCGTCCTTGCTGCCCCGGCTCGATCCGAACAGTGCACTTCGGCTGGGGCCGCGTCAGCGGGCCTTGCTGCGCAAGGCGGTGCAGCGCTGTCGCCCGGGCGGGCGCATCCTCTATTCCACCTGCACCTTCGCCCCGGAGGAGAACGAGCTGGTGGTGGCGGACATCCTCGCCGAGCACCCCGGTCTGCTGCGCTTACTGCCCGCAGCGGTGCCGGGTTTCATCGCGACGCCGGGCGTCACCCATTGGAACGGCCGGGAGCTTCCGCCCGAGCTGGCGAGCTGTCTGAGGATCTGGCCCCATCACCGGGACACCGGCGGCTTCTTCATGGCGATCCTGGAGAAGGATGCGAGCTGCCCCGCCGAGCCGACGCCGGAGCCGGCGGGGCTCGACGACACGGATGCTGCCGAATGGCTCGCCGGTCTCGACGACAAGTACGGCCTGGGCGGGGATTACTGGACCGGCTACCGCGCCAACCGCCAAACTCGACGTGGCTTGCACCTGATGGCCGCCGACCATGCGCCGCCCGCGGTGCCGGTGGCCGAGTCCAGCGGCTTGTTCTTCCACCGCACCAATGTTCGGCCGCCCAAGCCCAGTACCGGCGGTGCATTGCTCTTCGGGCGCGATGTCACGCGCTTCGGTGTCGCGTTGGATACCGAGCAGCGCGATCGCTACCTGCGCCGCGAGATCTTCGCCCCGACACCCGAGCAGCGCGCCGCCACGCCGACGGGACAGATCATCGTGAGCTATCGTGGTCATGTGCTGGGTGTGGGCGTGCTGCATCGCTCCGGGGTGATCGAGAGTTTGTTTCCGAGCCGTTGGAGCGGGTGCGCGGCTTAAAACGCGTCCCGATGGTTTATGGGATGCTTTTGTGTCGGTTGCGCTTGGCCCTGTCCGCTCGACTTGTAGCGGACGCGTTTTAAGGGGAAGTCAGGAAAAGGGTCTATCGGGGTGGGCGAAGGGCCGTAAGGCCGGGGCGACTTCAGTCGCCCACACCGATCTTTCACCCATGTGCAGTCAGGATTAGGCGATTTCCGGGAATGAGCATCCCGGCCGTGTAGTCCTCCAATGGTTACCGGGCGACTAAAGTCGCCCCTACACGTTGGTCGATGCTTTCCCGGAAATCACCTTAATTCCCGGAATCGCCTAAGGTAATGTCATTTTTCAGGAGAGTTGTGAGCGATGCGGCAACGCGATAAAAGGTTTGAGGTTCCGGTGATTTTGGCTTTGCTCGGCTCTGGGGCGGCGTTTGCGCAGGAGCCTACCGGGCAGGACATTCAGCCCCCGACGCCGGTCGCTCAACCGACGGTCGAGTGGGCGATTGCGCCCGAAGGGAGAACTCTGCCCGGCGGGATCGTGCTCGAGGAGGGCATGGTGTTGCCTCCGGGGACCGTGCTTCCCGGCGGGGCGATTTTGCCTGCGGCGCCTACCGTCTCCGAGCCAAGTATGGCGCCGATCCCCGCCGTCGTCCCCGGCGCGACTTCCGAGCAGGGGCCAGCGCAGGAGCCGCTGACTGCGCCGCCGCCCGCGCTCTCCACGGAGCGACGGCTGCCCGGTCAGTCGACCCTCGGGGTTCCGCACATCAGCGGCGGGATCGGCGCCTCCGAGCGCGAGGCGATGGAGCAGGTGAAATCTCAGTACAACCTTCGGCTCCTGTTCGCCGTCGCAGGCTCCGGGGCCTATCTGTCCAACATCCGCGTGCAGATCCAGGATGCCGCCGGGCCGACCCTGCTCAGCACCGTGACCATCGGCCCTTGGCTGTACGCCAATCTCGCGCCGGGCGACTATGTCTTGATCGTCGAGCATGCCGGACAGGCACAAACCCGCAATGTCACCCTCCCGGCGACCGGGGCCGTGGCCGAATCCTTTTACTGGCCCGCACCATGACACTCTCTATCCAAGATCTCTACGACCGGTTGCAGCTCGTACTCGAGGACCCCGACGACGGCGAGATCCACGGCGTCAACACGCTGGAGCAGGCCGGGTCGCGGGATCTGTGTTTCGCCGAGAATCCGAGTCAAGCCGATGCCGTGGCGAGCAGCGCGGCTGCGCTCGTTCTGGTCGGCGAGGGCTTTCCGGAGGTCCTCGGCAAGCGGCTGTTGCGCGTTGCCGAGCCTCGCAATCTCTTCTTCGAGATCGCGGTTTGGTTCGCGCCGGTTGCCGCGAGTCAAGGGATTCATCCGAGCGCATCGGTACACCCTACGGCAGACCTCGGCGAGGATGTGGAGGTCGGTGCCGGCGCGGTCATCGATGCGGATGCCCGAATCGGCTCGGGCTCGCGCATCGGCCCGGGGTCCTATCTCGGCATCGGGGTGCGCATCGGCAACGACTGTGTGATCGGGCCCAACGTCAGCATCCTGCGGGATTCGACATTAGGCGACCGTTGCATCCTGCATCCGGGCGTGCGCATCGGCGGCGACGGGTTCGGCTTCCGCTGGGACGGGGCCGGACACCGCAAGGTGCCGCAGCTCGGTCGGGTCGTGATCGAGGACGACGTCGAGATTGGCTGCAACAGCTGTGTCGACCGGGCCACGCTGGGCATGACGCGTATCGGGCGGGGCACCAAGATCGACAATCTGGTGCAGGTCGGCCACAACGTCGATATCGGTCCGCACAGCATCCTGGTCAGCCAATCCGGCGTCGCGGGCAGCTCGAAGCTCGGGCAGGGTGTCGTGGTGGCCGGTCAGGTCGCGATCTCGGACCATGTGACGGTCGGCGACGGCGCCCGCATCGGCGGTCAAGCCGGCGTCGTGAAGGATGTGCCCGCCGGGGTGGCCGTCTTCGGGACACCTGCGCGTCCGGTCAAACAAGCACTTCGCGAAAGCGCGGCGCTGATGCGACTCCCCGCGCTGCTCAAGCAGGTCGAGCGTCAGCAGCAGACGATCGATCGTTTGGAGCGCCGGCTGGCGGACTTGGGCGCCGTCCCCTCGAACACCTCATCCCCCGCAACCCCGTCCGGCACCGGCAGCGATTGATATCAATGGTTTGTATGTGACAGCTCAATGACGGTCGAATCGCTTTTCCGGCCGATATTTGCTATAAACCGTGTGGTTTTATCACCATAACGACCGATGAACTGAGGAGATCCAATGTCCTTCAACGCGTTGATCCCGCTGCTGCTCGGCATTTTCGGGCTATGGGCGGCCTACTATATTTACAAGCTGGTCTTGGCCTATCCCGAAGGGGAAGACAAGGTCAAGGCGATTGCCGACGAGATCCATCTCGGCGCCATGGTGTTCATGAAGCGCGAGCTGACGCTGTTGGGCATCTTCTGCGTCGTGGTGCTCGTGCTGCTGGTCTGGTTCTTGGGATGGAAGACGGGGCTATCCTTCGTCGTCGGTGCTGCTGCATCCGCAAGCGCCGGTTTACTCGGGATGTTTTCGGCCACCAAGGCCAACGTCCGCACCACGACCGCTGCACACACGATAGGCGCACCCGCGGCCTTGACGGTCGCCTTCTACGGCGGCTCGGTCATGGGTCTCTTGGTCGCCTCGCTGGGCCTCTTGGGTCTGGGTTTCCTGTATTTGCTCTTCGGCGGTACTCCGGAGGCATCGCACGCCATCCACGGCTTCGGCGTCGGCGCCTCGTCGGTCGCGCTCTTCTATCGTGTCGGCGGCGGTATCTTCACCAAGAGCGCCGACGTCGGCGCGGACCTGGTGGGCAAGATCGAGGCCGGCATCCCCGAGGACGATCCACGTAACCCGGGCGTCATCGCAGACAATGTCGGCGACAACGTCGGCGACGTCGCCGGTATGGGCTCGGACATCTTCGAGTCCTATTGCGGCGCGCAGATCGCCACCATCGCGATCGCCGCGACCATGTCGGCCACGACCCTGGCCGTGCTGGGCACGCAATCCTCGCTGATGTTCCTGCCGCTGGCTCTAGCCTCGGTCGGTCTGCTCTGCTCCATCGCGGGTATCTTTCTCGTCAAGTCCGTCTCGGCCAACAAACCGGCGACCGCGCTGCGTACGGGCACCATCGGGGCCACGCTGCTCTTCATCGCTGTCTCCTTCCTGGTCGTCTGGATGGTCGATGTCTCCAACCACATCTGGTGGTCGGTTCTCGCCGGTGCGGTTGGCGGCATCATCATCGGTCTGGTGACCGAGTACTACACCTCCGCCGCGCCGGTGCGCCGTATCGCCAAGTCGGGCGAGACGGGGCCAGCGACCGTCATGATCTCCGGCTTGGCCGTCGGCATGCAGTCGGTCGTCATCCCGGTGCTGACCATCGCGCTGATCATCTATGTGTCCAGCCACATGGCCGGTCTCTACGGTGTGGGCATCGCTGCGGTCGGCATGTTGGCCACGGTGGGAATCACCATGGCGATCGACGCCTACGGTCCGGTCGCCGACAACGCCGGCGGGATCGCCGAGATGGGTGGTCTGGGTGCGGAGACCCGCAAGATCACCGACTCGCTCGACGAGCTGGGCAACACCACGGCGGCCATCGGCAAGGGCTTCGCGATCGGTGCCGCGGCACTGGCAGCCTTGACCATCATCGCGGCCTACATCGAGACGCTGCATCTCCTGATCCCGGACTTCGCCTTGAGCATGGGTGATCCGGAAGTCTTGATGGGCATGCTGATCGGCGGTGCGATTCCCTTCCTGATCGCTGCGATCACCATGACCGCGGTCGGCGACGCCGCCTTCGAGATGATCAACGAGATCCGTCGGCAGTTCCACGAGATCCCGGGTCTTCTCGAAGGCACGGCCAAGCCGGATACGGCCCGCTGCGTCGACATTGCCACCACGGCGGCGATCAAGAAGATGATCCTGCCCGGCGTCATCGCCGTCAGCGCACCCGCGGTCGTCGGCTTCGGCATCGGTCCGGAGGCATTGGGCGGCATGCTCGGCGGCGCCCTGCTCGCCGGCGTTCTACTCGCCCTGATGATGGCCAACGCCGGCGGCGCTTGGGACAACGCCAAGAAGTTTGTCGAGAAAGGCAACCTCGGCGGCAAGGGCTCGACCGTGCATTCGGCTACCGTCGTAGGCGACACCGTCGGCGATCCCTTCAAGGACACCTCCGGCCCCTCGATGAACATCCTCATCAACGTCATGGCCATCGTCAGTCTGACGATTGCACCGCTGCTGGGCTGATCGCGTCCGGTTCGGTGTTTGAAAAGGGGCCGTAAGGCCCCTTTTTTGTGTGCGGCGGTTACGTTCGCGGCTGTCGAGGGGCAGACCGCAAGCAGCATGGGCGCCGATGGGCTAGGCTCCTTATCAAAGGTGCACCCGCGACCCCCAGGAGTGAAATGCAGAGCGCCATTGGGCATGCGTGACACCGCAGTGCGGGTGTCACGAGCGACTGATGTTTTGGGTGGCCGGTCTTACGAGCGAGGCCACCTCTACCGAGCCTTCGCCCGCCGCTTCAACCAGACCTCCAGCCCCTGCGCATTAAGCTCGGTATCCAGGCTCAGCAGCTCGGCGATGGCGTCGTCCGAGAGCGCGACACCGTGGGCGCGGGCGCCGGCCACGAGATAGGCTAGAACGGCGCTCTTGATGCGGGACTCGCGGTCCGGGGCGGCGTTTTCCTCCTCGGCGAGTGCGATGTCGGCGAGGGCGCGGATGCTGGCGCGCAGGTCGTCGACCAGATCTGCGGGGTGTTGGACTCGGCCGTAATGGGTGAGATACATGGCCTGTGGTGCGTAGGCCATGAGCTTGTCGAGGCTGGCGAGCCAGGCATCGGGATCGAAGGCGACCGGGGTGGTCGGGGCGAACAGCCAAGGGCCGGCGGCGGTGTCGAATTCGCGGTAGGAGATGCCGAAGGTGTCGCCGGTGAAAAAGGTGCGGCTGGTCTCGTCGTAGATGCAGCCGTGGTGGTTGGCGTGTCCGGGCGTGTCGATGAACTTCAGCGTGCGGCCGGCGAGATCGAAGGTGTCGCCGTCTTGGGCGATGATGATGCGCTCTTCCGGCACCGGGGTGAGGGCGCCGAAGTCGCGCGCGAAGGCGTCCTCGCCATAGACGGCCGCGGAACCGGCGGTTAGGCGGCTCGGGTCGATCATGTGGGTCGCGCCTTTGGGGTGAATGACTAGGCGAGCGTTCGGGCAGGCGGCGATCAGGGTGCCGGCGCCGCCGCCGTGGTCGAGGTGGACGTGGGTCGGGATGACGTAGTCCACATGCTCCGGGGTCAGGCCCAGCTCGGCGATCACCCCGAGCAAACCCGGAACGGAGTTGGCGGCACCCGTGTCGATGAAGGCAAGCCGATCCGCGGAGCGCACCAGATAGCAGGCGGCGAGGCCGTGCCGGTAGAGACCGGTCTCGAGGCAATAGATACCGTCGTCGAAGTGTTGGTAGGGTGCGGTGGACATGCGCGTGTGTGCTCCGATTCGAATCGCGGGTTTTGGATGGGGGCAGAGTCTAAACCAAGTGCCGTCTTGATGCAGCGCAGCACCGATCGGGATCCGGCATTTATATCGGGTAACACCCGAGATCCCAGCGATGTTTTCCGTATAGGCCGCCTCCGGTATGACGTAAGCTTTACCCTGCGGACTCGGGACCACATCCCGCTTTGTGCGTTGCTGCAAAGGCGTTGGAGATCCATCGATCGCCCGGCTCGGATGACGTCGCGACGGTGGCTTCTCGGGATTGCTGCCGAGGCGATCTGTCGGAGTCTCGGCCTTCGCACCGCGTCCAGAGGCTCAACCCGCTTGCCTTTTTCGGAAACCTTGTAGAATCTTAGTGCCTCGGTCAGTCTTTGCTCAGGGCCGTGTTGCTCGGGACCTGAAGGATTGCCGACCTGCGGGTCGGCCGATACCGCAGATCCGGCACAGCCCACTCGCCGGTTTCCATAACAATATCGGAGGAATCAGGATGGAGAACACCGCCGTCGCGGACGAACCGCGCCACGTGGACCCTCGCGTCAACAAGATTACCCTGAATCACCCCTGGCAATGGCTTGCCAAGGGTTGGCGGGACATCAAGACAGCACCTGTCTACAGTCTGAGATACGGCGCCATGATCGTGCTGCTCAGCGGCCTGATCGTTTGGCTGACGGTCATCGGGCACTTGACCTTCTTGATCCCGTTCCTGACCGCGGGCTTCTTCCTGATGGCTCCGTTCTTGGCGATCGGGCTCTATCAAATGAGCGCGCACCTTGAACGGGGGGAGCCGGTGGATCACTGTCAGGCATTGGAGGCATTCAAGCGCAATCAGGGTCAGTTGGGGATCGCGATGGGGTTCCTCCTGATGACGATGCAGCTCTGGATCCTGGCATCCGTGTTTCTCTTCATCATGATGTTCAACGATCCCTTTCCGCCGTTTTCCCGCTTTATTCCGGTCGTCGTCCTTTCGGGCGAGTACATGGGGCTCATGCTCGCGGTGATTCTGGTCGGCGCCTTTTTCGCCATCTGCGCCTTCTGCATCAGTGCCATCTCGGTGCCGATGCTCATCGACCGCCCGGTCGACGGCTTCACCGCGATGCGCACCAGCGTCCGCGCGGTGGCACTGAATTGGTTGCCCATGCTGCTTTGGGCGGTGTTGCTGGTCGGGATCGTAGGGATCGGACTGCTGACCTTTTATGTCGGGCTCTTTATTGCCGTTCCCTTGGTGGGGCATGCGACCTGGTATGCCTATCGGGATCTGGTGCCCAGAGACTGAGTGACTCCGGCCACCGTCACGTGGGGCAGAGCGCCATGGGGATGCGTGACACCGCGGAGCGGTGTCACGGTTACTGATGTTTGGGTGGCCCGAGGTGGGTCAGAAACAGCACGCGCAACGAGCTTCCGGACGGTCATACGCCAGAGCAGGCGGAGCACTAAACGGCCGGCCAAGGCGGGCATCTGGCCCCTGTCGTCTGCGTGGACAAGGCACCGCATGAGATCGGCGGTTTTTCGGACTTTGTGGAGGAGGCCGACGGGAATGTCGAGGATGACGTAGGCCGAGGGGCCGAGCATGACCAGCTGCGAGTCGAGCATCGGTCTCGAGCAGCACCACGGTGCCTTTGCCGCCTCCGTCGATCGTCACCTGATCGCGATCGTCGATGTTCAACGGATTGTCCACGCGCACGGGTCCGGCGTAGATGGCGGGCTCGGGCGTCAGCACTGAGCCCGCCTCGGCAGCTTCGACCAGAGGCTGCAACGGCGGGTAGGACGCTTGGACCAACGCGGGGATCAGGATCAACGCAGCCCCTGCCAGCCGGCCGGTCCCGAACCGTAGGATGGGTTTGTGCTCATGTTGAGGACTTGAGCTGTTTGCGTCGGAGCAGACTTGCGGCCGCCAGCACGACCGAGAGCAGCAGCATCAGGCCGACGGCAGACGACATGCGGAGCGCCGAGCCGATTCCCGGCCTTTCTCCTTGTTGAAGCTCCAGTAGGTCGGACCTCCTCGGTACTTGTCGTTGAACTCCTCCAAGGGCACGTAGCCGTCTTCGAGCAAGGGCGCCGCATATTGCGCGGCCTCCATCACATATTCGGTGTTGGGCGGCCAGGAGATCCTTTTCGGTGAGGCCGCGACGGTCCATCACCTCCTTCAGGTTCTCGTTGGACCAAGCGGCTCCCACGGCCCCCAGGCCGATCACGACTCCCGTGGCGAGGGTCGTCAAACGTTGCGCTCTTTTATTCATGTGTCCTCCTCCGGCGCCATTGAACGAGATCTCGAACCGGTCACTCGACGGGTTCACGCTGACAAAAGGCACCGGGGAGGAACTTAATCTATGTTAAATCCGGCAAAGGGCTTGTGATATCAAGTACTTTTGGTTGGGCGAGACGACGTGTGCGTGGAGGGCTGGGTTGGCCTGGCTGCGGCCGTGTCGTGGCCTTGCAAAAATATTAGAATATACTAATATATTTGCAAGGCCATGTCCTGATGCGGAGGTTTCGGTGATGTCCAAGCGATACGGTCTGTCTGTTTGTTTCGTCGGACTGTTCATGCTGCTGGCCGGATGCTCCATGGGCTCTTTGTTCATCCATGAGCAGCGCAGCCCGTACGACTTCGACACCACGGTGGCGAAAGTCGTGGAGAACGCGCAAGCGCGCGGTTGGATCGTTCCCCAAGCATTCGACTTTCAGAAATCTCTGGTGGCCCATCATCAGCCGGACCCTGGGCGGATGAAGGTCATCAAGCTCTGCTCGCCCGAGCTGGCGTCGCGGATGTTCGCCGATGACGACTCGAAGTTCGTATCCGTAATGGCGCCGTGCTCGATCTCGGTCTACGAGAAGTCCGATGGCCGGACCTATCTCGCGGCGATGGATATGGCCCTGATGTCGAAACTCATGGGCGGCGACGTCGGGCCGGTGCTTGCGGAGATCGCGGCAGAAGATGCCGCGATCATCGGCTTCGCGTCGGTCGATCGATGAGAATCTTGTCCTTTTCGGGCCTATCCCGAGGCGCCGGTCCGCGCGGCGGACGCTGAATCCATCTCCGCGAACCGAGCTGCAAGGATGTCGAGCAGCCGGGAATGACTACCGACCAGCGCGGAGGGATGAACACGCAAGCCCGGATGGTCGCGTTCCACCGCCGCGCAGATCTCGGCGATATCGCCGCCGGGGCCGGCATGTCGTCCGGGCGAGAGAAACAACATGGAGAGGATGATCGGGGTCGAGATGTCTTCGGCGGCGAGTGCGCGCAGGCGATCCTCCAGAAGCGCTCCGTTGAAGTCGTATTGCGCTCCGGAGCGCCGCTCCATGACGGCCTCGCCGAGCTCCACCTGTGGACCGGAGTCGTCGGCGAGTCGTTGCGCCAACTGTCGAGCAAGCCAACGCCGGACCTCGGTGACGGCGGGAATGGGCGAGCCGTGATCGACCAGCAGGATCCGGCACGGCACGATGCCCTGCTCGGAGGCGGCGCCGTGAATCCGATCCAGAAGGATCTCGACCAGCTCGGGCTCGCCCTCCGGCAGTGGACAGAGCGCTCGCGCGATCCGGACATCGAAAGGGCCGAAATCGCTTTGCAGCGTCGAGAGGCGCTCCGGAACATAATCGCTGATGGCCCGGCTCCGGCCGAAGAAGAGCGGGAGGATCAAGAAACGCCGAAGGTTCTCCGTCAGCCGACGACGCAGAAAAGGCTCGAAGGTGTCGGCGGGCTGCCCGTGCAGTGCGCTCGGCGGGATTCGGTCCGAGTGCAGCAGGGAGACGGGGTGGACGGTCTCGCCGAGACGCTCGGCGAGACCGCTCGCGATCCGTCTCAGGCTCAGCGTGGCATCGGCTCTCTTGGAGCCGTTGTCGATCAGTAGGATGTCGCGCACGTTATCCTCGTGTCCGATGGGATCCGGATCCCGGTAGGGCAGAGGTGGGGTAGGTGACCCTTCGACGCAATTGCGCGGGTGCGCGCAGCATCGGCGCCGACGACCGCACGCGATGCCCGTTCGTCCAAGTAAGTCTTGAGCAAACCGTCGCAGAATTTTTCGTTGTCGTTGTCGTCCGGAATCCGATTACGACAACGACAACGACAACGACAACGACAACGAGTAGAGCCTTCGACCGGTTTTCCTGGTTCCGGCTCTGCCGGTAGATCCTTTTCCGGAAATCACCTTAGTGGCCTCGCAGGAGGAATCGTTCGAAGGATGCGGTATCGACTGCGGCGGCGAGCTGTGCAAGCGGGATTGCAAGCAGGGGGAGGAGAGGATCCAGGGCGTTGCGAGTCTCGCAGGCCTGAACGGCATATCGGCGCACGCCCCGTTGCGCGAGCGCCGCGGCGAGCGTCGCGAGATCGCGCTCGGTCCAGTCCGGCATGGCCGTGGTTCGAACCTCCAGCGAAACACCGGACGCCTGGATCAGCGACAGACTCTCCCAGGCCGCCTCGCCTGATCGCGGGATTCCGGTGATGGCGGGATAGTCTTCAGGCAGCGCCTTGATGTCCAGGGCCACCCAATCCAGCAAGGGTAAGAGCCGCGCCAAGCGTTTCGGCGCGGACCCCGCCGTATGCAGGCCAACCTTGAACCCGAGATCCCGGACCTCGGTCATGGCCGCGGGCAGCGCGGACTGGAGGGTCGGCTCGCCGCCGCTGAAGACGACGGCATCGAGCAGCCCGCGGCGACGTTCGAGGAGCTCGCGGACCTGCGACCAGGCGATGACCGGCGTGGCGCTCGGGTCGATCAAGGCGCCGTTCTGGCAGTAGCGACAGCGCCAAGGACAGCCTTGACAGAAGACGACCGCGGCGAGCTCGCCGGGGTAGTCGATCGTCGTCAGTGGGACGAAGCCGCCGATCCGCAAGTGTCCGGCGTCGGCCAAGAACCCAGCGGTCGGCCCATCGACGTCGCTCGGGCAGGGCGCTTGTCGAGACATGGGTGCGGTGGGTCGATCGGCTCGATGCGGCGCGAAGACCTAGGCAGCGGCGCGGCGCTCGTCACGGATTGCGGATCCGTTGGGCGTCTCGGTGAAATAGCAGCGCTCGGCGTGCTCCGCGCGCTTGCCGGCATTGAAGGCCGAAACCGGGCGGTGGTAGCCCATGACGCGGGTCCAGACCTCGCAACGGGTGCGCTCTTCGGTCTTCAGCTCGATGGTGTGGTTGGCCAAGGTCGTGCTCCTGATTTGGGTTGATGATGTTGTCTGTCGGATGACGCTAACGCTAATCCGACCTATTCGAGTGTCTCTTCGAGCGCCGCGGTCTTGCGCGCGATCAGCTCGCGGTCGCAGACCGGACAGAATTCGTGCTCGCCCGCGATGTAGCCGTGCTTGGGGCAGATCGAAAACACCGGCGTGACCGTGATGTAGGGCTGACGGAAGTTCTCCAGCGCGCGGCGCACCAGCCGTTTGCAGGCGTCGGTCGTCGAGATCTGCTCGTTCATGTACAGGTGCAGCACGGTTCCGCCGGTGTACTTGGTTTGCAGCGCTTCCTGCATAGCCAATGCCTCGAAGGGGTCGTCCGTGTAGCCCACCGGCAGCTGCGAGCTGTTGGTGTAATAGGGCGTCTCGGACGTGCCGGCTTGGAGGATGTCCGGAAAGCGCTTCTTGTCCTCGCGGGCGAAGCGGTAGGTCGTGCCCTCCGCCGGTGTGGCCTCCAGGTTGTACATGCTGCCGGTTGATTCCTGAAACTCGACCATCCGAGCGCGGACATGATCCAGGATCCGGCAGGCCATGGCGTGGCCCCATGCCGTCGTGATGTCCTCGTCATCGTTGGTGAAGTTGCGGATCAGCTCGTTGATCCCGTTCACGCCGATGGTCGAGAAATGGTTGCGCAATGTGCCCAGATACCGCTTGGTGTAAGGGAACAGTCCGGCATCCATGTGACGCTGGATGACCTTGCGTTTGATCTCGAGACTGTTGCGCGATAGATCGAGCAGTGTGTCGAGCCTTGCCAGCAGCCCGGCCTCGTCGCCCCGATGGGTAAAGCCGAGCCGCGCACAGTTGATGGTGACGACGCCGAGCGAGCCGGTCTGCTCGGCCGAGCCGAAGAGCCCGTTGCCGCGCTTCAGAAGCTCGCGCAGATCCAGCTGAAGCCGGCAGCACATGGACCGCACCATGTTCGGTGTCAGCTCCGAGTTCAGGAAGTTTTGGAAGTAGGGCAGGCCATACTTCGCCGTCATCTCGAACAGATGCTCCGCGTTCTCGCTGTCCCACGGAAAATCGGAGGTGATGTTGTAGGTCGGGATCGGGAAGGTGAAGATCCGCCCCTTCGCGTCGCCCTCGGTCATCACCTCGATATAGGCCCGATTGATCAGATCCATCTCGGCCTGGAGATCGCCGTAGGTGAAGGGCTGCTCCACGCCCGCGATCACCGGCACCTGCTCGCGCAGATCCTCGGGGCAGACCCAGTCGAAGGTCAGGTTGGTGAAGGGCGTATTGCCGGTGACGAAGGTCTTGCCGCGACGGCGCGCGACAAAGGTGCCGTTGCGGGTGGTCGGGCACCAGACCAGACCCTTGTAAGGTTTACGCTCGATGAGCTGGATATAGGTGTCGCGGTTGCGGATGATGTTGAGGACATGCACGCCGGAGTCTTTGCGCGTATAGACCGTGCTGCCGTAGCCGGCCAATGCGCACAACTCCTGCAGGGCATCGAGATTCTCACGGTCATTGGTGTAGATCCGGACGCGTCCGTTCTCCTCGATGGTGCCGTCGCCCTTCACGTAGGTGTCCAGGAAGAGTCGGATCTGCCGGACCGACAGGGTACGGATGAACCCTGGAACGCACTTGCGCTCGAGATACCCGAGCACGAAGTCGCTCGCGTCTCGGTTCAGACGATAGCGGCAGACGGGGACATTGGCGTAGGTCCCGGTGTGCTCGTAGCGATGCCAGCTCAGATCGAGCTCGTGTAGCAGCCACTCGATCTCGGAGGCGTTTTCGGGATTTCCCGTCGACTGGTAGAGGGCCACCCGGCGGCGACCGTCGCTGAAGTCGAAATTGCCCTCGGCCACGACCCAGGCCATCAGCATCACCAGCTTGTCGTCGACCTCGAGCGTCGAGTTGGTCTGCCAGGCATTAGGCACGATCACCGGGGACTTCAGCTCCGCGACGGTTTCGATGTCTTCCAGCACCCAGCGGTCATCGCTGTTGAAGACCTTGCGCAGGATCTTGTGCCGTGGCGTGACCCATTGCTCCTGCGTGCCGTTGCGCAGCACGTACATGTCGCCGTCGAAGTCGTAGGCGGTGATCGCCAGCGGTTCCAGATATTCGAGCTGATTGGTGCGCCAGTCGAGTGTGGCGATCTTCTCGCCCGGGGCGATTTGGTCGTGTCGCTTCCAGCCGTTCTCGGTCAGGCACTCGGTTTCTTCGTCGACACACTGACAGCCCCAGCGCGACGGGACGTTCAGGTTGTAGATCAGCTCCTGGATCGCCTGTTTGACGTGCGGATAATCCAGCCCGTCGACGCGCACGAAGGGCGCCATGTAGGTATCGAAGCTGGAGAACGCCTGGGCGCCGGCCCACTCGTTCTGAAGCGTGCCGAGAAAGTTGACGATCTGGCCGATCGCCGAGGACATGTGCTTTGGCGGGCCGGCTTCGACCTTGCCCGGAACACCGTTCAGGCCCTCGTTGAGCAGGGTGCGCAGCGACCAGCCGGCGCAGTAGCCGGAGAGCATGTCCAGATCGTGGATATGGATGTCGCCGTCGCGATGGGCCTGGCCGATCTCGGGCGGGTAGACGTGGCTCAGCCAGTAGTTGGCGATCATCTTGCCCGAGGTGTTGAGGATCAGGCCGCCGAGCGAGTAGCCCTGATTGGCATTGGCCGCGACCCGCCAGTCCGAGCGGTCGAGATACTCGTTGATGGAGCCGCCGACATCGACCAGCGTGCGATGCTCGTCGCGCAGCTTTTTGTGCTGCTCGCGATAGACGATATAGCTGCGGGCGGTCTCGAAGTGGTTGGCGCTGATCAGCGTCTGCTCGACGACATCCTGGATGCCTTCGATGTCCGGCAGCCGGTCGGCTCCATAGCGATGCGCCAGCACCTTGACCACCTGCGCGGTCAGCAGACTCGCCTCGGGCGCACCGAACTCACTGCTCGCCTGCCCGGCGCGCCGGATCGCCGATTCGATCTTGGCGGCATCGAAACGCACCTCGACACCGTCGCGCTTGCGCACCCGCAAGGGCAGGGTCGACAGGCTGTTGTGTTGGTGTCCCATGGAGGCGTCTCTATGTCCGTTGCCACTATATCTTGTGGTGCGGACTATAGCGTTAACTAGATGCTGTGTTAGAGAGTTTGAAGGGAAGTTGATCGGGGTCAACCCGAGTGCATTCTCCGGTTGCGCTCCGGGCAGCCCCGAGCAAGCGCTTACGGAACCATGACCTGCTTGACACCCGGGCACCGAAACCGGACGATGCAGCTCTGCACGGCCGATCGCCCGACGGCCGGGGGTTGCGGGACGTCCGTCCTCACCCCATTCTCTGAATTCCAGGCGCGATCGCGCACTCTCTCGCCCATGCACTCAACGCCCCGCAAGCTTTTTATCGAAACCCACGGCTGCCAGATGAACGAGTACGACTCCGCTCGCATGGCGGATGTCCTGAACGCGTCTTCAGGACTGGAGCTGACGGAGCGGGCCGAGGATGCCGATGTCCTGCTGCTCAACACCTGCTCGATCCGTGAGAAGGCCCAGGAGAAGGTGTTCTCTCAGCTCGGGCGTTGGCGGGCGTTGAAGCTCGAGAATCCTGACCTGGTGATCGGTGTCGGCGGGTGCGTGGCGAGTCAGGAAGGCGAGGCCATCCGCGTGCGTGCGCCCTATGTCGACATCGTGTTCGGACCCCAGACGCTGCACCGGTTGCCCGAGATGCTCAAGAACCTCGGGGAGCGCCAAGCGCCCCAGGTCGATGTGTCCTTCCCGGAGATCGAGAAATTCGATTGCCTGCCGACACCCCGTGCCGAGGGACCGACCGCCTTCGTCTCCGTGATGGAGGGCTGCTCCAAATACTGTACCTACTGTGTCGTGCCCTACACGCGCGGGGAAGAGATCAGCCGGCCCTTCGACGACGTGATCGCGGAGGTCGCCGCTCTGGCCGAGCAGGGCGTGCGAGAGGTCACCCTGCTGGGGCAGAACGTCAATGCGTATCGCGGTGCTCTGGCCGACGAGAGTGACACCGCAGATCTTGCTCTGCTGATCCGCTATGTCGCCGCGATCGACGGGATCGACCGCATCCGCTTCACCACCAGCCATCCGGTGGAGCTCTCCGACAGTTTGATCGATGTCTATGCGGATGTGCCCGAGCTCGTGAGCTTCGTGCACCTGCCGGTGCAATCCGGCTCGGATCGCATCCTTTCGGCCATGCAGCGCGGGCATACGGTGCTGGAGTTTCGCTCCAAGATCCGACGGCTCCGGCAGGCCCGCCCGGGGATCGGCATCTCCAGCGATTTCATCGTGGGCTTTCCGGGCGAGACCGAGAGCGACTTTGCCGCGACCATGGACCTGATCGAGGAGATCGGATTCGATCAGAGCTTCAGCTTCATCTTCAGCCGGCGCCCCGGCACGCCCGCGGCCGACTATCCGGACGAGGTGCCGCTTGCCGAAAAGAAGGCGCGTCTGGAACGGCTTCAGGCACGCATCAACGACAATGCTCGGCACTACAGCCAGGCGATGGTCGGCACCCTTCAGCGGGTCTTGGTCGAGCGGCCGTCGCGCAAGGACCCATTCCAGCTTGCCGGTCGGACCGAAAACAATCGCGTGGTCAACTTCACCGGCGCGCCCGCGCTGATCGGCGATTTCGTCGACATCGAGATCACCGAGGCGCTGCCCAACTCGCTGCGTGGTCGTCTCGTGACCGCCGCACCGACGCGCATTGCAATGAGCGGAATCGGCGCTTGAGCTCGGCCAGCGGCGTGTCCACTCAACCGCAAACCCTGGATTTGGAGCTCGAGCCTGCCGACAACGTGCGGCTCGCCAACCTCTGTGGTCAGCTCGATCAGCACCTGCGTCAGCTCGAGCGTCGACTCGGCATCGAGATCAGCAATCGCGGCGTCAACTTCCGTCTGATCGGCGATCCCGAAGGGGTGCGCCTCTGCGAGCAGCTGCTCCGTGATCTCTATGCCGAGACCGCCGCCGAGGTCCTCACGCCCGAGACGATTCATCTCTGGCTCCAGGAGTCCGGGGCCGACGCGCTTTTGGAATCGGCCGAGGATCGTCTGCCGGATGTCGTCATCAAGACCAAGCGCGGTCTGATCCGAGCACGCGGACCGAATCAGCAGAGCTATCTCCACGCCATGCTGAAGTACGACATCAACTTCGGCGTCGGCCCGGCCGGGACGGGCAAGACCTATCTCGCGGTGGCCTGCGCGGTCGAGGCACTCGAATCCGACAGCGTGCGCCGTCTCCTGCTGGTGCGACCGGCAGTGGAGGCCGGCGAGCGTCTGGGGTTCCTGCCCGGCGATCTGGCCCAGAAGATCGATCCCTATCTGCGTCCGCTCTACGACGCGCTCTTCGAGATGCTCGGTTTCGAGAAGGTCACCAAGCTGCTCGAGCGCAACGTCATCGAGGTCGCCCCGCTGGCCTACATGCGCGGGCGCACGCTCAACGACTCCTTCATCATCCTCGACGAGGCCCAAAACACGACGCCCGAGCAGATGAAGATGTTTCTGACGCGCATCGGTTTCGGCTCGACCGCGGTGATCACGGGCGACGTGACGCAGGTCGACCTGCCGCGCGGGCAGCCCTCGGGTCTGCGCCAGGCGGTCGAGATCCTCAAGGACGTCGAGGGCATCAGCTTCACCTTCTTCAACGCCCGCGACGTGGTGCGCCATGCACTGGTTCAGCGCATCGTCAGTGCCTACGATGCCTTCGAGCAGCCGGTTCCTCTGCGCGGGCGGGTGACGAAGGCATGAGCGGCGATGGGCCCTTGGGGCTGGAGCTGGATCTCCAGATCGCCTGCGAGGCAGCGGATCTCCCTGCCCCCGACGACTTCGAGCGCTGGGCGGCGGCCGCCTTGGCCGGTCGGCGCGAGCGTGCGGCCCTGACCATTCGCCTCGTGGATGCCGCGGAGGGGGCGGTCCTGAACGGAACCTATCGCGGACGCGAAGGGCCGACCAATGTCCTCTCCTTTCCGTTCGACCTTCCGCCCGAGCTGGAGCTCGGTCTCGATCCGCAGGATCCGATCGCCGATCTGCTTGGCGACATCGTGATTTGCGCCGACGTGGTGCAGCGCGAGGCACGCGAACAGTGCAAGACCGCCCAGGCCCACTGGGCCCATATGGTGGTGCACGGTGTCCTGCATCTGCTTGATTACGATCATCTTACCGAGAGCGATGCCGAGGAGATGGAAACCCTGGAATCGGGTATCCTCGGCGAATTGGGATTTCCTTCACCTTACGAGGATCAATAACACACGATGGCCAGCGATCGATCTAGCGAGGGTTCGCGTTCACGCAACTGGTTCGAACGGATCGGCCAGTTGCTCGGGGGCGAGCCACAAGACAAGGAGCAGCTCTTGGAGGTGCTCAAGGATGCGAAGGAGCGCGAGCTGCTCGATACCGACGCCTTGAGCATGATCGAAGGCGTGTTGCAGGTCTCCGATCTGCGCGTGCGCGACATCATGATCCCGCGTGCCGAGATGGTCTATCTCCGGCGGGAAGACCCGCTGGAAAAGATCCTCGAGATCGCCGTCAAATCGGCGCATTCCCGTTTCCCCGTGACGGGCGACGACAAAGGGGAGGTCGTCGGCATCCTGCTGGCCAAGGATCTACTCTCCTTCTGCCGAGACCACGGCGGACGTGCCTTCAACATCCGCGATCTGTTGCGTTCCGCAGTCTTCGTCCCCGAGAGTAAGCGACTCAACGTTCTGCTCAAGGAGTTTCGTTCCAGCCGCAACCACATGGCGATCGTGATCGACGAGTACGGCAGCGCCGGCGGGCTCGTGACCATCGAGGACGTGCTCGAGCAGATCGTCGGCGAGATCGACGACGAGCACGACTACGACGAAGGTCCAGGGATTTTCCGGCGCGGCAAGAACGAGTTCAGCGCCAAGGCGCGTACGACCATCGAGGACTTCAACGCGTATTTCGGCAGCGACTTCTCGGACGAGGAATTCGACACCATCGGCGGTCTGGTCGTGAATGCACTGGGCCATCTGCCGAAGAAAGGCGAGTCGGTCGAGCTCGGCCGGTTCCGCTTCACCGTGATGCGTGCGGACAGCCGGCGTGTCCACCTTGTGAGTGTCGAGGCGGTGGATTCCACCGAGAACCCACCCGGTGTCTCGGAGGATGCTGCGCGCCCGGCCTGAATCTGACGGCTGACGGCGGGAGGCGGGAGATTGAAACCAATGCCACCGAAATCCCCAAGCCTGCGCAAATTCCTGCTGTCGGTGTTCGTACTCCTGTGGTCGTCGGTACCTTCCGCCGAGCCCCTGGCCGCGGTCCTGACCGCCGAGGAAGCGTGCCCGGCGACGGTCTCGACCAAGCGACCGGACAACCCCGGTTCGATCCGGCTCGTCCCCGGCCAAGACTATGTGGTCGTCGGGACCAATCGGGCGGATCCGAGCCACTATCGACTCAGGTTCGAGGACGCGAACCCGAAGGAGCGCTGGGTCGAGATCCGCTGCGGTCGTCTTGCCGACGTTGCCGCGCCTGCTGCGGGCGCGGACGCGCGGCAGGCGCCCCCGCCATCCGCGCGTGCGGGCTCGATGGAGAGCCAGCTCGTGCTGGCGGCCAGTTGGCAGCCAGCCTTCTGCGAGTTGCGCACGACGCGTCCGGAATGCCGGGACCAGACGCCGGAGCGTGCGGATGCGCGGCGCTTCTCGCTGCACGGTCTCTGGCCTCAGCCCATCGGCAACAGCTATTGCGGTGTCGGCGAGCGGGAGCGGACGTTGTCGAAATCGGGTCGTTGGCGCCTCTTGCCGGCGCTCGATCTGGATGCGACGACCCGCGCGCGTCTGGACGCGTTGATGCCGGGAACCCGCTCCGATCTGCAGCGGCATCAGTGGGTCAAGCACGGGACCTGTTACGGCACGGATGCGGACACCTATTTCCGTCACTCCATGTTGCTGCTCGAGCAGCTCAACGCCTCCGGCGTTCGTGCATTGTTCGAGGAGAACATCGGCAAACGCTTGAGTGCGACACGGGTGCGCGCCGCGTTCGACGACGCCTTCGGCACGGGGGCCGGCGAGCGAGTCCGTCTGAGCTGTTCCGAAGGTCTGATCGAGGAGCTGCGAATCGGTCTGAAGGGCGTCGTCGACGATACCGCCGACCTAAGCGAGTTGATCCTTGCCGCGCCCAAGCGGAGCCCCGACTGCCGCGGTGGATGGGTCGATCAAGCGGGCATCCAGGGAGCGCGCCCACGCTGATCGCTGCGGCAGCCAAGTGACGTGTCAAGGCTAAGGTAGACACCGAATCCTTGTCGTTGTCGTTGTCGTTGTCGTTCTCGATTACGATAACGATAACGAGAATCCTGGAAAAGGTGTTCTCTCGTTGAATGATTAAACCGCGCCGGCTCCAGCGGCTCTGAAATCCGCCGGGGCCGATCCCATCCAAAAACATCGCATACCGCACTGGGCGCGGTTTAGGTGATTTCCGCAAAATTCCATGCCCGTGGTTGTGCCGACGATAGGTAGTACAACTTGCGCCGACGGTTGGTTGTGCCTCGCACGGCTCGGCACAACCTACGCCCTGCCGAGCGTCCATGTCGGTGTCGATCTGCCCGTCTCCTCCATCGCGAGCACCTCGGCGAGTCGCGGCAGCAGGTCCGCGAGCTGCTCTTCCAGGCGCCACGGCGGGTTGAGGATCAGCATCCCGGAGCCGTGCATTCCGAAGTCGTCGACCTGTCGCCGCACCCTCAGCTCGCACAGCAGCCCGTCCGGGACGGATCGCCGGATGCGCCCGATCAGATCTGCGGAGCGATCGCGTTGAAGCCCCAGACGCGGGAACCAGAGTGCGAAGACCCCGGTCGGCCAGCGGGCATGCGCGGCGACGAGTGCATCTGCGACGCGCACGTACTCGGAGACCTGCTCGTATGGCGGGTCGATCAGAACCAGCCCGCGGGCGGGCTTCGGCGGCAAAAGCGCGCTCAGTCCTTCGAGACCGTCGCGACGGTGGATGCCGATCCTCGGGTCGCCGCCGAGATGACGACGCAGGGTCTGCGATTCGGTCGGATGCAGCTCCATCAGGATCAGTCGATCCTCGGTGCGCAGCAGATGCGCCGCGAGTGCGGGAGAGCCCGGATAGGCCGAGAATCCGCCGTCCGGATTCAGCGCCGAGATTGCACCCAGATAGGCCGAAAGCTGCGGAAAGGCGTCGCGCCGCTCCCAGAGTCGCTCGATCCCGAGCCGATACTCCGCAGTCTTGAGTGCCTGCTCGGCCCCGAGGGCGTACCGACCGGCGCCGGCGTGCGACTCGACGTAGACGAGCGGTTTGGGTTTGGCCAGGAGTGCCTCGAGCAAGAGGGTAAGAACCGCATGCTTGAAGACATCGGCGTGATTGCCGGCGTGGAAGCCGTGAAGGTAGCTTAACAGGCTGGTGCTCCGCTCGGATCCATCGCCTTTGATGCGGCGATCGCAAGGGGAAATCGCGGCCGGCATACGCCGTTCGAGTCGACTACACTGCGCGCCGACGCGTCGCCTCGCGGGCGAGTCCACCCGCGAGGCCCGTGGGTGGGCGCGCTCAGACCCTGCGCGCGTCCATCATGCGCTCGATGATGGGCTGCAGGATGACCTCCATCGCCATCCCCATCTTGCCTCCCGGCACGACCATCGTATTGCGCCGCGACATGAAGGAATCGTGGATCATCGATAGGACATACGGGAAATCGATCTGGAGCCGTTCGGGATCCTTGAATCGGATGATGACGAAGCTCTCGTCGGGTGTCGGTATATCGCGGGCGATGAAGGGGTTTGAAGTGTCGACCGTCGCCACGCGCTGGAAGTTGATGTCGGTCAGCGAGAACTGCGGCGTGACGTGGCGGATGTAGTCCGGCATGCGCCGCATGATGGTGTCGACGATCGCCTCGGCCGAATAGCCGCGCTCGGCGTTGTCGCGGAAGATCTTCTGGATCCACTCCAGGTTGATGATCGGGACCACGCCGACGCCGAGGTCGACGTGCTGGGCGACATTGTCCTCCTCGGTCACCACCAATCCGTGGAGTCCTTCGTAGAAGAGCACGTCGGTGCCCTCGGGAAGATCCTCCCACGGCGTGAACTGGCCGGCCTGCAGCTGCGTGCCGAGGCGTGCGTTGTGGTGAACGGCCTCCGAGTCGCTATGGATGTAGTAGCGCTGCTTGCCGGCGCCGCTCTCGCCGTAATTGCGAAAGAGCTCCTCGAGGAGGTCGAACCGATTGGCCTCGGGACCGAAATGGCTGAGGTTGTGGTGGGTCTCGGCGGCACGCGCCATCTCGGCCTTCATCTCCACGCGGTCGTAGCGGTGGAAACTGTCACCCTCGATCACGGCGGCCTTGATCCCGTCGCGATAAAAGATGTGCTCGAAGGCGCGCTTGACGGTCGTCGTACCGGCACCCGAGGAACCGGTTACCGCAACGATCGGATGCTTCTTGGACATAGTCTTCTCCTCGTTCTCTTGAGCTGAGGGCCTCGTCGCGGCCGGCGTTGATCGGGCTGCAATCGGGCTTGCGATCGGTCCGGGGATCGAACCCGGAATCGGAATGGATGCGCGCGGGCCGGTCAATCGCGTTTCGCGGCTCGGAATGGGGGACGTGCCGAAATGCGCGAAACGGTTCGCTAATATACCATGATCGATCCGCGCGGCAGCGATCGCGGAAACGCGCCTCGGGCGTTCAAGCTCGGGCGTTCAAACGCAGGTTCGGAGGGAAGGGAATGAATGGACTGATCAGGCGTTTCGGTGTGACGGAGGGGTTGGCGGAGAACCCCGAATTTCAATCGGCCTTGGTGCGGATGACCGCCTGTCTGCTGGGTGCGCTCTACATCGCCGTCGGCGCCTCGACGCAGTACTACCGGGTCGACGTTCCCTACTATCTCACGCTCTTTGCCATCTATCTGGTCTCGAACGTCGGGTTTCTGATCAGTATCGCCCTGCGCCCCGAGTGGCCGGCGCGGGTCTACCTCGGGATCTGTCTGGATGTCGTCGCCATCAGCCTGGCGATCTTCATCACCCGCGAGGCGATCAGCCCCTTTTACCTGCTCTATATCCTGGTCTTCATCTCCGCCGGGACGCGATTCGGCAAGCCCCAACTCGTCGTGGCCTCGCTGGCCGCCGTCGTCGGCTACAACGTCGTGCTGATCGCACTCGACGAGTGGCGTCTTCACACCTTCGAGGCGACCTTCTTCCTGGCGCTCCTGGTGCTGCTGCCTTTGTATCAGTATTCCTTGCTGCGCAAGCTCCAGGATGCGCGTGCCGAGGCCGAAAGGGCCAATCAAGCGAGAGGCGATTTTCTGGCCTTCATGACACACGAGCTGCGCACCCCTTTGACCGGCGTCGTCGGCATGACCGAGCTGTTGCGAGGGACGCGACTGGATGACGAGCAGCGCGATTGTGTTCAGGCCATCGCCAACTCGGCCGATATTCTCGGCGCGCTGATCGGCGACATTCTGGACCTGTCGAAGATCGATGCACGTCGGATCGTCCTCGAGCGTATTCCCTTCGATCCGCGCAGTCTGGTGCGCGACGTCTCCGATGCGCTCGCGATGCGAGCGCATTCGGCCGGACTCGAGCTCATCGCCGACGTGGATCCCGACGTCCCGCTTCGTTTGATCGGCGATCCGCTGCGGTTGCGCCAGATCCTCTTCAACCTGGTCGGGAATGCCGTGAAATTCACGCCGACGGGGGAGGTCCGGGTGCGTCTGAGCGTCCGGCCGCCCGAGGCCGAGCAGTACCGCCCGCACCTGCTCTTCGAGGTCGTCGACACCGGAATCGGCATTCCGCCGGACAAGCTCCCGCGACTCTTCGAGCGTTTTCGCCAGGCCGACGAGTCGACCACGCGGCGTTTCGGCGGAACCGGTCTCGGGACGACCATCTCGCGCGAGCTGACCCTGTTGATGGGCGGGGCGATCGGTGTGGAGAGCGAGGAAGGGCGCGGGAGTCGCTTCTGGATTCGTCTACCCTTGATCGAGGATGTCGCGGCGGTGCCGAGCGCCCCGGATGGTCGGCTCCGCGGTTTGAGCATCCTCATCCTGGAGCCGAACGCGACCGGCCGCGCGTTGGCGTGTGCCGCCTTCGGCCGCGAGGGCGCGGCCTGCGAGACGCCCGCGGAGCCTCCCGATGTCGGCTCGGCGCCGATCCGGGGTCAGCGTTTCGATCTCCTCGTCATCGCCGACCATCCGCAGGGTCGAGATCTGAATGCGGTGCGGGCGCAGGTCACAACGGCCCTCGGCGAGACGCGGCCCTGCCTCTTTCTGGTTTACCCCGGACGGCGGCCCGCGCTCGAGGAGACGAAGGATGCCTGTCTGACGAAGCCCTATCTGCGGGAGGACCTGATCGCCGCAGCCGAGACGCTCTTGGGGCGGACCGCCATACCGGCGGATGGAGCGCCGCGAGCCGGGCTGTCCTCGCCGTCACTTGGTTTGGAGCCCATCGCGGATGCGGCGCGGATGCGTGTCTTGGTCGCCGAGGACAACGAGATCGCTGCCAAGGTGATCACCCGCTTTCTGGGCAAGATGGGCTTCGAGCTCACCTGCGTGGCCGACGGGGAGGCGGCCTTGGCCGAAGCGCTGAGCGGCGACTACGGGATCGCGATCGTGGATCTGCGGATGCCCAAGCTCGACGGGATCGGCTTCGCCCGGCGCTACCGCGAGCAGGCGCCGCATCGACCGATCCCGATCGTCGCATTGACCGCCAACGCCTCCGAGGACGTCAAGCGCGACTGCCTGTCGGCAGGTATGGATGACTTTCTGTCGAAACCGGTCAAGCCCCACGAGCTGCGGCGCGCGCTGGCAGCGGCGCTCCGCGAGCTTCCAGCCGCCGGTACGGTCGGTTGATCGGGTTGACGTCGCCGACGCCTGTCATCAATCCTGCGGCTGACGGCTCAGCCCGCCGCCGGTGCCGCGACGCCCGCGGCAGAGGTCGGCGCGGGTGCGGCCTTGGCCGCGCGCACAGCCGCACGCCGCTTGAGGCGCTTGTCGATCAGGTTCTTCAGAGCGATCAAGAGGCCAAGCCCGATGAAGGCGCCGGGCGGGAGAATGGCGATGAGCGCACCCTGGAATCCTTCGCCCAGGCTGAGACTGAGGCCCGTCGCGGCGTCCCCGAGCAGCAGGTTGGCCTGATAGAAGAGGGTGCCTTGGCCGATGAATTCACGCATTCCGCCCAGCACGACCAGCACCAGCGTAAAGCCGAGCCCCATCGCGATCGCATCGAGCAGAGCGCGGTCGACACGGTTCTTGGAGGCGAACGCCTCGGCCCGGCCGATGATGGCGCAGTTGGTGACGATCAGCGGGATGAAGAGCCCCAACACCAGGTAGAGCTCGTAGAAATAGGCTTGGATGCTCAACTCGACCGCCGTCACGAAGGAGGCGATGACCAGCACGAAGACGGGTAATCGGACCTCCGGGCGCACCAGGTCGCGGATCAGGGAGACGGTCACGTTGGAGAGAATGAGCACGGCCGTCGTGGCCAGACCCATGCCCAAACCGTTGGTGGCGCTCGTGGTGGTCGCGAGCAAGGGACAGAGCCCGAGCAGAGCGACGAGGGCCTGGTTGTTGTTCCAGAAGCCGTCGCCGATGATGCTGCCGTAGGGTTGCGGTGCCGCCATCAACCCGCCCCCTTCGCCGCGGTCGTGACGCTATCAACGGGCTCGAAGAGGGCATCGCCTTGCTGTTGGACATAAATGAGCGTGTTCTTCACCGCCTCGACGATCGCGCGGGGAGTGATGGTCGCGCCGGTGAATTGATCGAATTCGCCGCCGTCGCGCTTCACTCCCCAGCGCTCGGGCGTCGGGTTGGAGAGCGACTTGCCGTTGAAGCTCAATACCCAGTCGGACTTGCGCTCCTCGATCTTGTCGCCGAGCCCGGGTGTCTCGAGGTGAAACAAGACGCGCACCCCACCGACGCTGCCGTCACGCAGGACAGAGACCAAGAGCTGGATCGGGCCGGCATACCCGTCCGGGACGACTGGATTCAGGATGACGGCGGTGGGCTCGCCGGCCTTGCGCACGCGATAGACGCGCGTGCTCTCGGCGCCGAGGAGGTCACGCGCACTCACCTGGATCATATCCTCGAGGGGCGCGTTGTCGAACTGTCCGTCCGGGATGATGGCCTCGAGCTTGCTCAGCATCGCAATCCTTTGGTTCTCGGCGATGCGCCCGTCCATCAGATGATGGGTCACGGCGACAAGTGCGACGCCGGTGACGGAGAAGGCGCTCAGCACGACGGCGGCCAGGATGATCGGTGCTTTCTTCATGGTTTAGCTCGGTTTCCGGTGTGCCCGAAGACCCTGGGCTGGGTGTAGTGGTCGATCGTCGGGGCGGCGATGTTCATCAACAAGACCGCGAAGGCGACGGCGTCCGGGTAGCCGCCCCAGGTGCGGATCACGAAGACCACCAGCCCGATCGAGGCCCCGAAGATGATCTGCCCGGTCCTGGTCGTGCAGGCGCTGACCGGATCGGTCGCGATGAAGAAGGCCCCCACAATGGCCGCTCCGCTGAACAGATGGAAGGCCGGGACGGGGTGGGTCGTCGGGTCGAGCAGCCAGAATGCGCTGGCCGCGACGGTCAGTGCCGCCAGCATGGAGACCGGGATGTGCCAGGTGATGATGCGCCGCCACAGGAGGTAGACACCGCCGAGCAGGAAACCGTTCGCAACCCATTCCCAGCCGCGTCCGCCGAAGTCGCCCCACAGCGGACTGAGTCGGATCTCCGCGATGGACATGCCTTGATCGAGCTTGCCGCGCATCTCGTCGAGCGGTGTTGCCGCGGAGATGGCGTCCCACTCGACACCGCTCGGCAAGGCGCCCCCGAAGATCAGGCGCAGCGACTCCGTGAAGGAGACCGCGTGCTCGGCCAGCATATCGGGCGCCAGCCAGGTGGTCATGGCGACCGGATAGGACACGAGCAAAAAGACGTAAGCGGCCATCGCCGGGTTGAAGGGGTTGTAGCCGATACCTCCGTACAACTGCTTGACCAGGACGATGGCGAAGAGCATGCCGAGCAGGGTCATCCACCAGGGCAAGGTCGGCGGGACCGAGATGGCGAAGAGCACGGCCGTGACGACGGCGCTGTAGTCGCCGATGGCCGGCCCGATCGGGCGTCGGCGCATCAGCATGACCGCCGCCTCGGCGGCCACGGCCACGGCGACGGCGAGCGTGATGTTGACGAGCACGCCCCAGCCGAAGAACCAGATCATCGCCAGCACGCCGGGCACCAGCGCGAGCAGGACCTCCTGCATGACCCGGTCGACCCGATTCGGTCGGGACCCGTGCGGCGAGGAGACGAGCGTCGCGCTCATGCCGGTCCCTGCCGTGCCGTTGCGGCGTAGGCGGAGTCCGCCGCCGACCCTGCGGCGACGCCGGGCCGCTCCGCTTCGGACGTGGTCTTGCGGCCGGTGTGCCGGCGTGTCTCAGGCGTCATCGGTTTCCTCCGCCTTGGCGGCTGCGGCCTTCTTGGCCGCCGCGCGTTGCTTGGCCGCCTCGATCGCCGCCTTCTTCGCGTCTTGGTCGGTATGACTCTTTCCGGGTCCCGCCTCGAGCGACGCTTTCTTCTGGCGAAGTCGGGCCTTGCGCTCGCGCTCTTGGCGTTCGAGCCGCGTCTGCTTGGCCTCGTGGCGCAGGCGCGCGAGCTCGGCCTTGCGCTTCTCTTCCTCGCGCGCCCAGACCTCGTTTTTGGCGTACCTGTAGTACTGAACCAGCGGGATGTGGCTCGGACAGACCTGTGCGCAGCATCCGCATTCGATGCAGTCGAAGAGGTTGTAGTCCTGGACCCGGTCGAGATCCTTGGCGCGCGCATGCCAGTAAAGCTGCTGCGGCAGGAGCTTGGCCGGGCAGACCTCGGCACAGCGTCCGCAGCGGATGCAGGCGAGCGCGGGCCCGGGATCGGGGGCTTCGGCCTCGGTCAAGGCCAGCACGCAGTTGGCCGGCTTGGTGACCGGGATCGCGGCATCGGCGATCTCGAAGCCCATCATGGGTCCGCCGCAGACGAGCTTGCGCGCGGGCTCGCGATAACCGCCGCAGTGCGCGATCAGGTCGGCCACAGGCGTGCCGATGCGCACCTCGAGGTTGCGCGGCTCGGCGATCGCCCGTCCGGTGACGGTAACCACGCGCGAGATCAGCGGGCGACCCTCGAGAACGGCGTCGGCGACCGCAGCCGCGGACCCGACGTTCTGGCAGACGATGCCGATCCGGGCCGGGATGGCGTGGGTGGGGACCTCCGCGCCGGTGAGGATACGGATAAGCTGCTTCTCCCCGCCGCTCGGGTAGAGGGTCGGGACGGCGCGGATCTCGGTATAGCCGCGCATGTCCGTTTCGGCGAGCGCAAAGCGCATGGCCTCGAATGCCTCGGGCTTGTTGTCCTCGATCCCGATCAGGATCCGCGGATCGCCGAGCAGGTGGTGCATGATCCGTGCGCCCGCGAGGATGTCGCCGGCGCGCTCGCGCATCAGCAGATCGTCGCAGGTGATGTAGGGCTCGCACTCGGCCCCATTGATGATCAGGGTGCGGATGCGTTGATCCGGGCCGGGGTTGAGCTTGACGCTGGTCGGAAAGGATGCGCCGCCGAGTCCGACCACGCCGGCCCAGCGGATGCGTTCGCGAATCTCGGACGGGTCCAGCTGCGCATAGTGCGTCAGCGGTTCCGGCAGCTCGCACCAGGTGTCCTCGCCGTCGGTCTCGATGACGGCGCAAAGCGCGGCGAGTCCCGACGGGTGCGGCACCGGATGCGGCTCGATCGCGACGAGTGTGCCCGAGCTCGAGGCATGGATGCAGGCGCTGACATAGCCTTCGGCCCGGGCCAAAAGCTGGCCCTTGAGGACACGTTCGCCCTCCTTCACCACCGGCCGCGCGGTCGCCCCGATGTGTTGCTGAAGCGGGATTACGAGGCGCTTGGGCAACGGCATGACTTCCACGGCGCGGCTGTTCGAGAGCGCCTTTTCGTCGGGCACATGGATCCCGCCGTGGAATGTCCACAGTCGCTCGCGGCGCAGGAGTGAAAGGATGGCTGCCATGGCAGGGCTCCGGTCAGGCCGCCTCGGTCTCTCGCTCCGGCGATGCCGTGCGGGACGCGGGCTCGCTGGACGGGTAAGGCCAGCGCCAATGGGGGATGTCGGTGGGGATCGGCACCATCCGGATGCACTCGACCGGGCACGGCGGCAGACAGAGCTCGCAGCCCGTGCACTCGGCGGCGATGACGCCGTGGAGCTGCTTGGCGGCGCCGACAATGGCGTCGACCGGGCAGGCTTGCAGGCAAAGGGTGCAGCCGATGCAGGTCTCGGCGTCGATCACGGCGATCGAAGGCGGCTTCTCCTCGACCTCGAGTGCGGCAGGCTCGCGCCCGAGCAGATCCGCCAAGGCGAGCAGGGTGGCCTCACCGCCGGGGATGCACTTGTTGATCTCGTCCTCGCCGCGTGCCAGGGCCTCGGCATAGGGCCGGCATCCGGGATGGCCGCATTGGCCGCATTGGGTTTGCGGCAGGAGCGCATCGATCTGATCGGCGATCGGGTTGCCTTCCACGCGAAACCGAATGGCCGAATAGCCGAGCAGGAGTCCGAGGACGGCGGAGAGTCCGGTCATGGCGAGGATGGCGGTCAACATGGCGATCGTCCGCTCAGCTCGACACGAGCCCGGCGAAACCCATGAAGGCCAGTGACATCAGGCCCGCGGTGATCAGGGCGATGGCGCTGCCCTGGAAAGGCTCCGGGACATCGCCGACCGCGACGCGCTCGCGCACTGCGGCGAACAGCGTGAGCACGAGCGAGAAGCCGACCGCAGCACCGAAACCGTACAGCGTCGCCTCGACCAAGCTGCGCTCGGCCTGCAGGTTCAGCAAGGCGACACCGAGCACGGCGCAGTTGGTGGTGATGAGCGGTAAAAAGATCCCCAGCACCTGATAAAGCAGGGGGCTGGTCTTGCGCATGATCGTCTCGGTGAACTGCACCACGGCGGCGATCACAACGATAAAGGCGATGATCCGCAGATACTCGATGCCGAGCGGCACCAGCATGTATTCGTTCACCAGCCAGGAGGTCACGGAGGAGAGCGTCATCACGAAGGTCGTCGCCAGCCCCATGCCCGCGGCGGTCTCGAGCTTCTTCGAGACGCCCATGAAGGGGCAGAGTCCGAGAAACTTCACCAGCACGAAGTTGTTGACCAACACGGTGCCGATCAGGATGAGCGCGTATTCAGTCATGCTGTCTTTGGCTTCGGGGCGTGCGATGGGCGCGTGCTGAGCTGTCGGGGCGCGACACGGGTCGCGAAATGCTGCAAGCGCGAAATCGCCGAAGGATACGCCCCGGGGGCCGTTTGCTACAACACCGGGACTGAAGGGTTATGGGATCATGGCTACCGGATGCCAGCGGCAGGTTGTCCCGAGACGTGCGAGGCACAACCAACCGTCAGCGCGAGTTGTGCTTCCTGTCGTCAGCACAACCTACGGCCGGCGTTCAGCCTTCAGCCGCCGACGTCTGGCCTATTTCACCCGCATTCCGGGCTCGGCTCCCGCGTCGGGGCTCAAAATGAAGATGTCTTTGCCGCCGGGGCCGGCGGCCAACACCATGCCCTCGGAGACGCCGAAGCGCATCTTGCGCGGGGCGAGGTTGGCGACCATGACGGTTAATCGGCCTTCCAGGTCGCTCGGGGCGTAGGCCGAGCGGATGCCGGCGAAGACGGTGCGGGTCTCGCCGCCGAGATCCAGCTCGAGCCTTAGGAGCTTGTCGGCGCCCTCGACGAGAGCGGCCGAGCGGATGCGGGCGATGCGCAGATCGAGCTTGCCGAAGGTCTCGATGTCGATCGTCTCGGCGATCGGCTGTCCGCTCAGGTGCTTGCTAGCCTCATCCGCAGCTGCGGGCGGCGGTGCCGTCGTGCTCAGATCTTCTTTGGACGCCTCCAGCATGGCCTCGATGTGGGCCGGCTCGACGCGGGTCATCAAGGGTTTGAAGGGCGCGATCTCGTGGCCCAAGAGGGGCTCCGAGATCGCGGTCCAGGTGAGCGGCTCGATCCGCATGAAGGCTTCCGAATCGGCGGCGGTGCCCGGCAGGATCGGGCGCAGGTAGCCGATCAGGATGCGGAAGAGGTTGATGCCCATGGAGCAGACCGCGTGAAGGTCGGCCTCTCTGGACGGGTCTTTCGCGATCACCCAAGGCGCCTGCTCGTCGATGTATTGGTTGGCGCGGTCGGCCAGGGCCATGATCTCGCGCACGGCGCGGCTGAGCTCGCGTCGCTCATAGGCGACGGCGATGGATTCGCCGGCCTGCACGAAGTCGGCATGGAGCTGCGGATCGGCCAGGCTCGGCGAGAGTCTGCCCGCGAAACGTTTGGCGATGAACCCCGCGCTGCGGCTGGCGATGTTCACGACCTTGCCGACCAGATCCGAGTTTACGCGGGCGGTGAAGTCCTGGAGACTCAGATCGATGTCGTCGACGCCCGGCCCCAGCTTGGCCGCGAAGTAGTAGCGCAGATATTCGGGGTTGAGATGATCCAGATAGGTGCGGGCCTTGATGAAGGTCCCGCGCGACTTGGACATCTTCTGCCCGTCGACCGTCAAGAACCCATGTGCGAAGACTGCGGACGGCGTGCGGAAGTCCGCGCCGTGGAGCATCGCCGGCCAGAACAGGGCATGGAAGTAGATGATGTCCTTGCCGATGAAGTGATACAGCTCGGCGGCGGAGTCCTTGGCCCAGAACCGATCGAAAGCCAGTCCGGCGTCGCGTCCGCGGGGGCTGTCGCAAAGATGTTGGAAGCTCGCCATGTAACCGATCGGGGCGTCGAGCCAGACGTAGAAGAACTTGCCCGGATGGTCCGGGATCTCGAAGCCGAAGTAGGGCGCGTCGCGCGAGATGTCCCATTCCTGCAGGCCGGCATCGAACCACTCGTCGAGCTTGTTCGCGACCTGGGACTGCAGGCCGCCGCCGCGGGTCCAGTCGCGCAGCATCGGCTCGAAGTCGCCGAGGCGAAAGAAATAGTGGTCGGATTCGCGCTGCTCGGGCACGGCGCCCGAGACTGCCGAGCGCGGGTTCTTCAGCTCGTTCGGCGAATAACTCGCCCCGCACGCCTCGCAGTTGTCGCCGTACTGGTCCGGCGCACCGCACTTGGGACACTCGCCCTTGATGAAGCGATCGGGAAGGAACATCTGCTCGACCGGGTCGTAGGCCTGGGTGATGGTGCGCTTGCTGATATGGCCCTTGTCGCGGTTGCGTTCGTAGATGAGGTTGGCGAAGTGGCGGTTCTCATCCGAGTGCGTCGAGTGATAGTTGTCGAAACCCACCCGGAAGGCTGCGAAATCGGACCTGTGCTCCTCGGCGACCCGCGCGATCAGCGCCTCGGGCGTGATGCCGTCCTGGCGAGCGCGCAACATGATGGGCGTGCCGTGAGCGTCGTCCGCGCACACGTACCAGCAGGCGTGCCCGCGCATCTTCTGGAAACGCACCCAGATGTCGGTCTGGATATATTCGACCAGATGGCCGATGTGGATCGGCCCGTTGGCATAGGGCAATGCGCTGGTGACCAGAATCTCTCGGGGGCTGCCGCCCGGGATGTCGCGGGTTTGACTCATGGATGGGCTCAAGTGCATCGGCTTCAGGGTCTCGAACGATGCCCCAGTATCTCACGGCCCGTCCCGGTCCGGACAGCGCGGCCCCGCCCCGGGGCTTTCACGTCCGGACTTGATTTAAGGCATGTCCACACCCAAAGTCTGCGGGAACTTTTCCGACCTCGGGCGCATCATGCCGGCCCACAGAAAAGCATTTGTTCTACGTGCACCGGCAGCGCCGGGCGCATCCATCTATCCTGGAGTACCTCATGTCCGAACCCACGAAAGAAGCCGTTGAAGCCGCCATCAAGGGCTACAAGGAACCCCATCTCGGGCGCGATCTGGTGGCGGCGCATTCGATCAAGGGTATCGAGATCGAGGGTGCTCAGGTCCGCATCAAGGTCGTCTTGGGGTTCCCGGCAAAGACCATCTGCGCAGGCATTGCAAAGACGCTCGAAGAGGCGGTTCTGAAGGTCGACGGCGTAGAGATGGTGCAGGTCGAGGTGACCTGGGAGATCAAGTCCCACTCGGTTCAAAAGTCGCTCAAGCCGATCGACAACATCAAGAACATCATCGCCGTGGCCTCGGGTAAGGGCGGTGTCGGCAAGTCCACGACGGCGGTGAATCTTGCGCTGGCCCTGTCGGCCGAGGGCGCAAGTGTCGGCATCCTGGACGCCGATATCTACGGCCCGTCCCAGCCGCGCATGCTCGGGATCTCGGGCAAGCCCGATTCCAAGGACGGCACCAGCCTGGAGCCGATGACCAGCTATGATCTCCAGGCCATGTCGATCGGCTTCCTGATCGACGAAGAGACGCCGATGATCTGGCGTGGGCCGATGGTGACTCAGGCCCTCGAGCAGCTCCTCAACGACACCAACTGGTCGGATCTCGACTATTTGGTCATCGACCTGCCGCCGGGCACGGGCGATACCCAGTTGACCCTCGCGCAAAAGGTGCCGGTCTCGGGCGCCGTGATCGTCACCACCCCTCAGGACATCGCCTTGCTCGACGCGCGCAAAGGTCTGAAGATGTTTCAAAAGGTCGAGGTCCCGGTGCTCGGCATCGTCGAGAACATGAGCACCCACATTTGCTCGGCCTGCGGTCACGAAGAGCACATCTTCGGCGAGGGCGGCGGGCAGAAGATGTCCGAGCAGTACGGGATCGATCTCCTCGGCTCGCTTCCGCTGAACGGCCACATCCGCGAGGAGACCGACAACGGCAAACCGACCGTGGTCGCCCAGCCGGATTCGCGCGTTGCCGAGATCTATCGCGAGATCGCCCGCAAGACCGCTGCGAAGCTGTCGTTGCAAGCCAAGGATTATGCTTCGAAATTCCCGCGGATCGTGATACAGAATAACTAAACTGCGCCTTTTGGGGGATGCGAGGGCCGAGGTTGTTTCGGCCTCGTAGACTTCCTTGAGTCTCGTGCCGGGCGCAGTTTAGGATTTTTCACCACTTGATTGACGGGAGCTGCTTTGGTGGGACGCGGGCGTTCCGCGTTCCCCTGCCACCCTTGATTGTTTAGGCAGGCGGTCTTGCTGGTCCGGCTTGTTGTGCTCGGTTTCGCGGTGTAGCCTTCCCTGCTGTCCGCGCACACCGAGATTCCCAAGATGGCCATCAAGTCCGACCGTTGGATCCGCCGTATGGCCGAAGAAGGCGGCATGATCGATCCGTTCGAGCCGGTTCAGGTCCGCGAGGGCGAGCAGGGGCGGGTCATCTCCTACGGGACTTCCAGCTACGGCTACGACGTGCGGTGTGCCGACGAGTTCAAGATCTTCACCAACATCAACTCGGCCATCGTCGATCCCAAGAACTTCGACTCCAACGGCTTTGTCGATCTCAAGTCCGACGTCTGCATCATCCCTCCGAACTCGTTTGCCTTGGCCCGGACCGTCGAATATCTCCGGATTCCGCGCAACGTCCTCACGATTTGCCTCGGAAAAAGCACGTACGCGCGCTGCGGCATCATCGTCAACGTCACCCCGTTGGAGCCCGAGTGGGAGGGTCATGTGACTCTCGAGTTCTCCAACACCACGCCTCTGCCGGCGAAGATCTACGCGAACGAGGGCGTGGCGCAGATCCTCTTCTTCGAGTCCGACGAGGTCTGCGAGACTTCGTACAAGGACCGCGGCGGTAAATATCAGGGCCAACGCGGAGTGACCCTGCCCAAGTCTTGACGTCCGCTAAACCGCATCCAGAGCGAAATGCTGACTTTTGAGTGAGCTCGACGTTTGGTGCATCCACGGCCCTAAGCAGGGACGCGGTTTAAAATGATGTATTTTTTAGCATCCTAAACCGCGCCGGTTCCAGCGATCGTCAAGTCTGCCGGGGCCGATCCCATCCAACAACATTTCATATTGCGCCGGGCGCGGTTTAGCCGACGTCCTCTGTCTTCGGGTTTGGATCGACCGCCGGATCCGTCGTCCGATCGCGCCCCGGCTGCTCGATCACCTGCCTGTAGAACTGCAGCATCCGCTCCGCGAGGACGGGCGCCGACCACGACCGGGCGTGCTCGACCGCCGCGACGGCGAGTCGCGCACGCAGCGCAGGATCCGTGAGGAGCCGCACCGTCTTGTCGGCGAAGTCGGCCTCGTCGTCCTCCGCGATCAGCGATCCGCCGCCGCCCGCAAGAACTTCCTTGGTGCCCATCACGGCCGTCGAGACCACCGGCACGCCCAGCGCCATCGCCTCCAGGAGCACGAGCCCTTGGGTTTCCGTCTTCGAGGCGAAGACGAAGGCGTCCCCTGCGCAGTAGCAGTCTTCCAGTGAGCCGTCGCGCTCCAAATAACCCGTGAACAAGGTGTTGTCGGCGAGCCCGAGATGGTTCGCCAGGGCCTGAAGTCGACGGTGCGCCGGACCCTCGCCGGCGATCACCAGAAGGACATCCGGGACGCGCCTCTTGACGCGCACGAGCACCCGCAGGACGAAGTCGATGTTCTTCTCGAAGGCGAGGCGGCTGACATGGACCAAAACGGGCCGCCCGGGCGGGATGCCCCGAGCGTTTCGGAAGCGAGCGCCGTCGCCTTGGCTGAACTGGACGAGCTCGATCCCGGTCGGGATGACCGTCGCGGGCGTCTTGACCCCGTAGCCCTTCAGGACCTCGAGCATGGCGTGCGAGGGCACCGCCAGCGCATCGACATCGTTGCACTGGGCCGTCGAGAAGTCGCGTGCGAGCCGTTGCATCCAGGCGGTCGGGACGAACGGGACATAGTGATGGAGATACTGCTCGAAGAAGGTGTGGTAGCTCTCCACCACCGGGACATCCAGGCGCTTGGCGATGCCGAGGCCCAGATAGTGCGCGAAGAACGGCGTCTGGATGTGGACCAGATCGTATCCGCGGCTTGCCAGCATGCGATCGTGGCGACGGATCTCGCGAGGACGCAGCATGCGATCTTCGGGATCGATCACCAGATAGCGCGAGGGGATGCGCAGGATCTCGAATGGCTCGGGCGCGGACTCGCCACCGGCCGCCGAGTAGTCCGG
The DNA here is from genome assembly GCF_018399035.1 of Thiocapsa sp. Classification (GTDB taxonomy): domain Bacteria; phylum Pseudomonadota; class Gammaproteobacteria; order Chromatiales; family Chromatiaceae; genus Thiocapsa. The sequence goes on along the minus strand of NZ_CP073760.1, from coordinate 3,116,458 downwards.
CGCGATCAGGGTGACCTCATGTCCTTGCTCGACGAACTCCCGCGCAAACGTCTGAATCGACGTCGATACGCCCGTGATGCGAGGGAAGTAGACGTCGGAGATCATCAGGATGCGCATGACGATGGGCTTGCGGGCTGCCGGCAAATCGGCGAATCATACCCGCAGTCGTTCACTAAGCCCATCCAATGAAGGATTCATGACATGACTGATCTCACGAGCCGGCGGTCGCTTCGCGGACCGATGTTTTCGCTACTCGTCGGCGCTGCACTGACCGTCGGGCCGCTCGGGAGCGCCTTCGCCGCGGGGGCGCCCGTGCTCTGGGGCGCAGGCGTGAAGCCATGCTCCGATTTTCTGGCCATCGCACCGGTCGACCCGACCGCGCAGGCGATCGCCGGGGAGGGCTATCGCCGCTACCGGGAGTGGTTGTCGGGCCTCGTCACCGGGTTGAATCTCGCCACCGGGCGCGATGTGCTGCAAGGCGCCGAGCTCGACGCCGCCATGATCCGTATTCGGGCCAACTGCCAGCGTCATCCGAACGACGATTTCTTCAACGCCGCCATGCGTTTGGTCCGATCGCTGGACGAACCGAAGAAGAATTGATCGCGCGCCGTCATCGTATTGTCACATAAACTTCATACAATCGGCATGATGCAAGGTCACAATTTGGGCTCGCTTATCAACGCCCTTTCGGAGGTCTCATCATGAACAAAACGATCATCGCCGCAGCGGTCACGCTCGCAGCGGCCTCGCTGTCGACTCAGGCCATGGCCCGCGATTCCATCTGGATTGCCGGCTCCTCTACCGTCTTCCCCTTCTCCACCGCGGTTGCCGAGACCTTCGGGCGCGAGTCGTCCTTTGCCACGCCCAAGGTCGAGTCCTTGGGCACGGGCGGCGGCTTCAAGCTCTTCTGCTCGGGCGTCGGTGTCAACCAGTCCGACATCAGTAACGCCTCGCGTGCGATCAAGAAGTCCGAGTGGGATCAGTGTCAGGCCAACGGTGTGACCGAGATCACCGAGGTGAAGATCGGCTACGACGGCATCGCGATCGCGAACGCGAAGACCGGTGCCGCCCTCGATCTGACCCTCGGCGAGATCTGGCTGGCCCTGGCCAAAGACGTCCCGAACGAGGCTGGCGAGCTGGTCGCGAACCCCTACAAGAAGTGGACCGACATCAATAAGGATCTGCCCGACGTCGCGATCGAGGTCCTGGGTCCGCCGCCCACCTCCGGCACCCGCGATGCCTTCGTGGAGTTGGCGATGGAAGGCGGCTGCGACAGCTTCGATTCGGTGAAGGCGCTCAAGGATTCGGACAAGGATATGCACAAGGCAGTCTGTCACGGCATCCGTGAAGACGGCGCCTTCATCGAGGCCGGGGAGAACGACAACCTGATCGTCCAGAAGCTGATCGCCAACCCGAATGCGGTCGGGATCTTCGGCTTCAGTTTCCTTGATCAGAACACCGACACGCTGCAAGGCGCCAAGATCAGCGGTGTGGATCCGACCTTCGAGACCATCGGCGATGGCTCCTATCCGGTCTCGCGCTCGATCTACTTCTACGTCAAAAACGCCCATGTCGGCACCATTCCGGGCATCCAGGAATACGTGGCCGAATTCACCAACGACAAGGCGTGGGGTCCCGACGGCTATCTGGCCGACAAGGGTCTGATTGCGCTGCCTGACGACATGCGCGCCAGCGTGGCCAAGCAGGCCCAGGCGCTCAAGCCGATGGCCGCTCCGGCCAAGTAGGACCGGGAGGACCCGTTGCTCGGGTCCGACATACCCGACCGGTCAGCGGCCCTCCGGGCCGCTGACCTGTTTTCCGACCTTGCGCAGTCCTGCTTATGCACTCATCGACCCTTTTGATCATCGTGCTCGGCCTGATGTCCCTGGCCTATTACGTCGGGCGCAAGCGTGCTATTTCCACTGCCGGCGGCGCAGGTCGGATCAGCACGCTCCATTCACTCCCGACCTATTACGGGCTCTATGCGGCACTTTGGGCCGGAATCCCGGCGATCCTGCTGATGGGGCTCTGGACGGTCTTCCAGGACGAGATCCTGGTCGCTTTGGTCAAGGCCGAGCTGCCGGGGTCGATGCTCGAGGGGCTATCGCCCGGAGCCGTCGGGCTCTTGGTGAACGACATCAAGAACCTGGCCTCGGGCGCGATCGTCTCGCGTGTCGCGACCCCGGAGATGCAGGCCGCCGCAGATCGGTTCGTACTCTTCAATCAGATTGCGGTCTGGGCGATGTGGCTCGGCGTGTTGGCGCTTGCCGTGGGCGGGATGGCGTTCGCCTGGGCCAAGACCAAGCCGCAGATGCGCGCACGCAACCGCGTCGAGTCCATCTTCTTGGTCATCCTGGTGGTCTTCTCCTCGATCGCCATCTTGACGACCCTGGGGATCGTGCTCTCGGTCTTGTTCGAGTCCTTTCGGTTCTTCCAGGAGATCTCTCCGCTCGACTTCTTCTTCGGTACCCTCTGGAGCCCGCAGACGGCCCTGAGGGCCGACCAAGTCGGTGCCACGGGGGCCTTCGGGGCGGTGCCCCTCTTCACCGGAACCCTGATGGTGTCGACCATCGCCATGCTGGTGGCGGTCCCGATCGGCCTGATGTCGGCAATCTATCTCTCGGAATACGCGCCGCGTCGCGTTCGCTCTTGGGCCAAGCCGACGCTCGAGGTCTTGGCCGGGGTGCCGACCGTGGTTTACGGTTTCTTCGCCGCCTTGACCGTTGCACCCTTTATCCGTGAGCTCGGTATGTCCATGGGGCTGAACGTCGCCTCCGAGAGTGCGCTGGCTGCCGGTCTGGTCATGGGGGTCATGATTATCCCCTTTGTCTCGTCCTTGTCCGAGGACGTGATCAATGCGGTCCCTCAGGCGATGCGGGACGGCTCCTACGCGCTCGGCGCGACCCAGTCGGAGACGATTCGCCGGGTGGTCATCCCGGCGGCCTTGCCCGGCATCGTCGGCGGCGTCCTTTTGGCCGTCTCCCGCGCCATCGGCGAGACCATGATCGTGGTGATGGCGGCGGGGCTCGCCGCCAATCTAACCGCGAATCCGCTCGACAGCGTCACCACGGTGACCGTTCAGATCGTGACCCTGCTCACCGGCGACCAGGAGTTCGACAGCGCCAAGACCATGGCGGCCTTTGCCCTGGGTCTGACCCTCTTCGTGGTGACCTTGGCACTCAACGTGATCGCGCTGCACATCGTGCGTAAGTATCGAGAACAGTATGAGTAAACGCCACGCGGCCGGTGCGCCGCCCAAACGCACCATCGACATCGTGAATGCGAGCCTGAAGCGGCGGTATGCCCGCGAGCGGCGATTCCGTCTGGTCGGTCTCGTCGCGGTGATTCTGGGGCTGACCTTCGTCGGCTTGCTGTTCGCCGACATCATCGCGAAAGGTCACACGGCCTTTGTCCAGACCTACATCCAGCTCCCGGTGACCTTCGAGGCGGAGACGCTCGACCCCACGGGGGCGCGATCCCGAGACCTTGGCGCGAGCCAATTATCAGGCCGTGATTCGGGATGCGTTGCGCAACGAGTTTCCGAATGTGACCGAACGGCGCGCGACCCGAGCGCTTGCATCCATGATCAGCGTGGGGGCGCCCTCGCATCTGCGTGACATGGTCCTGGCCAATCCGGATCTGATCGGAACCACCCGAGAGGTCTGGCTGCTTGCCGATGACGACATCGACATGCTGATGAAGGGGCATATCGACCGGAACCTTCCCGAGAGCGAGCGCCGCGTCAAGGATCAGGCGGTCGGCTGGGTCGAGCAGCTCGAGTCGCAGGGACGTATCGAGAAGCGCTTCAATACCATCTTCTTTACGAGTGGCACGTCGCGCGAGCCCGAGCTGGCCGGCATCGCGGGGGCGTTGATGGGTTCCTTCTACACCCTGGTGTTGACCCTCCTCATCTCCTTCCCGATCGGTGTCGGCGCAGCCCTGTATCTCGAGGAGTTCGCGCCCAAGAATCGCTGGACCGATCTGATCGAGGTCAACATCAACAACCTGGCGGCTGTGCCCTCGATCGTCTTCGGGCTGCTCGGGCTCGCCGTCTTCATCGCCATCTTCGGCGTGCCACGCTCGACACCCTTGGTCGCGGCGCTCGTGCTGTCGCTGATGACTCTACCGACCATCATCATCGCCAGTCGGGCGGCCCTCAAATCGGTTCCCCCGTCGATCCGGGAGGCAGCCTTGGGGGTCGGTGCCTCGCCGTTGCAGACGCAGATGCACCATGTGTTGCCCCTGGCGATGCCCGGCATGTTGACCGGGACCATCATCGGGATGGCCCAAGCATTGGGCGAGACGGCGCCGCTGCTGATGATCGGCATGATTGCCTTCATCGTGGACATTCCGAGTGGCTTCACCTCGCCGTCCACGGTGCTGCCGGTTCAGATCTTCCTCTGGGCGGACAGTCCGGAACGCGCCTTCGTCGAGCGGACCTCCGCGGCCATCATGGTGCTGCTGGCCTTCCTGATCCTGATGAATCTGGGCGCTGTCCTGCTGCGGCGCCGGTTCGAGCGGCGCTGGTGAGTGCGTCTCGCAAAATACGACTAAACCGCGTCTCACCGGGATCGAGGACATCTCCGAAGCCAAACGCAACATGAAAACGACGCATGTCGCTCTGGACGCGGTTTAGGTGCCGACGTCCATGAGCGTTGGGTATACACTTGAGGTCAGTCATGAGCACTACGGTTGATGAAATGAGTCGACGCACCGGCGCGATGAGCTCGGCGGAGTTGGCCGGCGATCGCGAGTCGCGTGAGACGGTCGGTGATGTCACGTGCGCCAATCCGAGAATGGTTTGTCGCGATGTCGATGTGTTCTACGGGAGCACGCAGGCGATCAAGGGCGTCAGCCTGGATATCGGCAAGAACGAGGTCGTCTCCATGATCGGCCCGTCGGGCTGCGGGAAATCGACCTTTCTGCGTTGCCTGAACCGGATGAACGACACCATCGACGGCTGTCGCGTCACCGGGTCCATCCAACTCGATGGCCAGGACATCTACGACAAGGGGCTTGACCCGGTGCCGCTGCGCGCGCAGGTCGGGATGGTGTTCCAGAAGCCCAACCCCTTCCCCAAGTCGATCTACGAGAACGTCGCTTACGGGCCTCGGATCCACGGCCTCACCAACTCCAAGGCGGAGCTCGACGAGGTGATCGAGGAGAGCCTGCAAAAGGCCGGCCTCTGGAACGAGGTCAAAGACCGACTCGACCAGCCCGGCACGGGTTTGTCGGGAGGCCAGCAGCAACGTCTCTGCATCGCCAGGACCATCGCGGTCTCCCCTGAGGTGATCCTGATGGATGAGCCTTGCTCGGCGCTGGATCCGATCGCGACCGCCATCATCGAGGAGCTGATCGACGAGTTGCGGGCCAACTACAGCATCGCCATCGTCACCCACTCGATGCAGCAGGCCGCGCGCGTCTCGCAACGCACCGCTTATTTCCATCTCGGGGACCTGATCGAGGTCGGCGAGACCAATCAGGTCTTCACCAACCCCAAGCACAGGTTGACCGAGGACTATATTACCGGTCGGTTCGGCTGATGGTCGGGGACAAGGCCGCGCGTGCAGGCGACATCGCGGGCGGTCACACGGTACGCCGTTACGACCAAGATCTCGCGAAGTTGCGCGGGATCATTCTCGACATGGGTCAGCGGGTGATCGAGCAGACTCAAGCCTCCGTCGCATCGGTTGTGGACGGCGAGGAGACCCAAGCCTACCGTGTACTCGATCGCGAGCCCCAGATCGACTACCTCTCGCTGGACGCGGACGAGGAGATCTTCCGGGTCATCGCCCGCCGTCAGCCAACCGCCGTGGATCTGCGCATCGTGCTCGCGCTCTCCCGGATCGCCGGCGACGTCGAGCGGGCCGGGGACAAGGCGGTGCGCATTGCCCGTCAAGCGCTGGTCCTGCGCGAAATCGGCATCGGCCAAGGCGGCATCCCCTCGGATGTGCTCAAGGATCTGCTCCGTAAGCTCGACGATCATGCCTGTTGCATGTTCGAGCGCAGCATCCAGGCCGTCGCCGGCTTCGACGTGGAGCTCGCGCTCGGCGTCTTCGAAGACGAGCCGCGACTCTTCGACGCCTCCGACGAAGCGCGCGACTTACTCGGCCAGGAGGACCTCGCCGGATTTACGCCGCGCCAGATCGTCTGTCTCTTGACCAGTGCCCATGCACTCGAGCGCATCGGCAACCACGCCTCCAACATCGCCGAGCAGGTCATCTACGTGGCCGTCGGCAAGGACATCCGCTACCGCAATCGCGAGATCCTGATCGAGACCCTGCGCCGCGACCCCAAATTCTCCGCTTGATCGATTTGCTCGCCCGCTCCGATGTGGGTCCGCCCTCAGCGCCGAGCTATGGCCACGAATCGCTCGAGATCGTCGGCCAGATCTGGGCTCGCCGAGTCTTGCAAAGCTGTCGCGAATCCGATCATGACGCCCTGCTCGCGCCGATTCATGACTAGATCGCCTCCGGCGACCGCAGTCTCCAGGGCCGGGCGTAGGTCTTGAAGCAGAGCCAATGCACGAGCGCGCAGCCGCCGATCGCCCATGAGGATCCGCGTTACCTCGGCGGCATGGCGATAATAGCGTTCGCGAATCCAGGCGCCGTCCGACAGTGTAGGAAGGACCTGATCACGCACGCCACGTAGAAGGCTCAGCCAGTTCGCGGTATCCGATTGATCTGCGACGAGCAATTCGGAGGGGCAGGGCTCGGGATCGCTGCCTGGGTCGAGCCATTCTGCGACTTGGGAAAAGTAGTTGGCGAAGGCCCCATCGACCGTTGCATTGCTGGCGGCATCACAGACATCGCCCAGGTTCGTTCCACATTTCCCGAAGAGTTGACCGACGACCTGTGCCTCCTGATTCATCACGGGCGAACCGCTACTTCCACCCTCGATTGCCCCGACTTGATCGCGGCTGTAGATGAAGGCACCGCGCGGGAGTCCGCGGCAGGTGCCCGCGGTTGTGCTGACAACATGGGTCGAGTACGCCTGAGGCGATCCCTTCGGATGACTCAGTCGATAGAGCGCCGACTCCGAGGTATTCGCAACGGGGCTGGTCGACCAGCCTAGGAAGGCAGCGCCCGCGAGGGGATCCTGAGTCAACCGAAGCAGTGTGTGATCGTCTGTCGCCGAGGTGTGCAGGAGGGTTGCGCCAAGCGTCGTCGGGGTGTTGGGCCACACGCAGGCGCCGCCGCAGGTGGCGGTTTGGTAATTGAAACGGGTCTCGACGGTCGAGGCAACAGTCTGAGTGGAAATACAATGGTTCGCGGTCAGAAAATAGGGGATCTGGGTCGATGTGTCCGTATCGTTTAAGAGCCCGCCCGTGCAGATATAGCCGCTTCCACCTTGGATGAAGAGCATGTTGGCGATTGCCTTGCGCGCGACCTCGATCATGGCCCAATCGCTTGTGTCGTAGCAGGAACCGTCTTCGACGCAGCTTGCGTTGATCGGGCAAAATGCCAGCGCCTGGGAATCGATCAGCAGAGCCTCCTCGATGCGAAACCGGATCGACCGGATGCCGGCATCCCGGACTCGTGGCGCTTCAATCTGCAGAAAGATCGCGTCGCCGTCGATCGAGTGCGTCCAGAGCGACTCGGCCACGCCATGGTAGGGTCCACGCACATCGCCGTTTGCGTTGTAGAGCGTGAGGCTGGCCCCCGCCGGAAGACGCAGATTCTTGAGATGCATGCGCGCGCCGCCGGAATCGCCGGTATCGAGACGCATTGCCCAAACCAGGCCGCCTGTTTCCGTGCGTCTGACAAATCCGCCCGAGAAAGGTTTGACGTCGTCGGTCAGAGACGCCGCGTGCAGGGCGTCGAATCCAACCTCGAGGGCGACGGGTCGCACGACCCCTACCTGATATGGTTTGCCGGGGCCGCCATCGGCATTGGACCTGGCGATCTGCCGGCGGTCCTCTGCCGTCAGTTCCAAAAGCACGCCGGGCGTGTGCGGCAGGTCGCCGATGGATGCAAGCAGTGCCTTGAAGCGAACCGCTTGGTCCTGTCGCCAAGTATCGAGATCCTGGCCCCCCGACTTGAATTCCGGATCGACCGCGACGTCGGCCGCCGCGAGCGAAGCGCCGACGAGTAAGCCCAAGGCCAGGAAACCAACCAGTCGGTTGAAACGAGAAATGCTCATGTGATTCAGGACCTCTCGGTGTGTTGGGATGAAGGACGACTCGGGGCGCGCAGTCGGTCCCTTTAGGCCCTCGGCGGGTCGGCTCCCCCATCATTCGGTACTTCTGCTGCTTCTCGTGCTGCGTGGATAGCCTGCGCAGAGCTGAACCGTCTTGCTGGTGCGTACAGATCCATCCTGAATCCGGGGAATACTGCCGCCACGCAGGCTCCAGTTTATACCGCGCACACCGTGCTTTCCAAAAAACACGTGCGCACGGAGTCGCTTCGTCCGCACCCTAAAGATCGGACGGCGAGCGAGCACTTGGTGCCGGAAGACTCGCCCTCTGCCCGTGAGCAACGGAACTCGTGACAGGCTATGATTTCAACTGTTGACCTCAGGCATTTTCGCTGCGAAACGATAAGGTGACGACGGGGCAGCTGCGATGGTGAAGTTTGGGCTCGCCCAGCCTCCTTGGTTCCCGCCGTCGTTGCAGTGTTCTGCAGTGAGGCCCGGCGACGATACCTTCGGGTCGGTGTTCTCGCGGTTACAGTTCAAGGCTGGCTTCATCGACCCCGCTGACGCGGGTGACGCGTTCGTTCATCTCTCGTTCAGCTCGCCTTCGCTAGGATTGTGCCCAGGATCGATAAAGCCGAAGGACGACCATTAGGGAAATCGCACTGTTCGCCAGCGTACGGAACTTGCGCAAACTTCCGCCTAATCTGGCACCTGGAGGCGATGCGTCAGATCGGCACGACAGTCATGGACGTTAAGCAGATTTCTCTTTCCATCCACCCAGGCCAGAACGTCTGAAGGATACACACATGAGCAATCAAAGACACATGATGAAACACCTTCCTTCTTGTTGCGGTTCGGAGAGTCCCATGAAGACATCGAGCAAAGTTACCCGCGTGATCGTCGGCGCCATCGCAATGGTCGCCTTGAGCACCGGCGTCCAGGCCGACCGGGAGCGCAGTGGAACCTGGTCGACGGATCGAGGCGCATCCGGAACCTACTCGGGCCAGTCGGAGCGCTCAGGCAACAGCGTCAATCGTAATCAATCCGTCACCACTGAGGGCGGCAGAACCTTCTCGCGCTCGAGCCAAACCGAATTCGACCGCCAGACCGGCGAGGTGAATAGTACGGTAACCGGCCCCGGCGGACGGACGCGGACCTCGACCGGCACCGTTGATCGGGAGGAAGGGACACTAAATCGAACCATCACGGGCCAAAGTGGGCGTTCAGTCGATGCTACGACATCCGTCGACCGGGAAAACAAGTCGGTCGGAACCACCTATAGCACCCAGAACGGCAAATCCGTCTCGACAGACACAAGCCGCAACGAGGGTGGCGGTCGGTCCACCACGGTGACCGGCCCGCGTGGCGATCAGCGGACGATCCAGAGCACGACAAGCGTCGATCGGGACGCAGGCACGGCGACGCGCACCATGACCGGTCCGGGTGGCCGCAGCGGCTCGGTGACGATCAACCCCGGCGACTGATTAATCGCAGGCGGTTTTCGGTATCGAGCCGAGACCGGGTTCGCGTCAACGTCAATCATCGCGGCCCCCGGACGTCTCGCCGGGGGCCGGGTTTCTGCCGTTCCGGCAGAACGGGCGGACAGCATCGAAGCTCCGAAGGATGCCCTACAGCGTTCAAGCGGGATCCCGCGCATCCCATGGGCCGCGGTCAGCTCAACCCCCGGCGGTTTTCCCGGATATCCTCAGAGGAAAATGTCCATGAGCCAATCCGGTTACTTCCTGTTTATCCTGGGGCTATCCCTAGTCGGCCCCGAGGTCCTCGCGAATGAGCCAGGCCCTGTTGATATCACGCGGGGAACTCGCCTGACTCAATCGGGCGATCGCATCGACTATCTGCTCCTCATCCCGAGCGAGGACGCGCAACCGCTGAGTTTGCCCTTACCCGCACTCGTCCTTACGCACGGCTTCGCGCGCGATTACGGGCGTCATCTCGACTCGGCGATCGCCTATGCCTCCGCGGGGATCATCATCATGCTGCCCAATCTCGTCGCGTCGGATGAGCGCCCCATCGTGGGACGCCGCGAGGTCGAGAACACGGCCGATCATGTACGCTGGCTTATTGCTCGGGCCGAGGATCCCACCGATGCTTTGCATGGGATACTGGACCCAGGCCGCATCGCGTTAGCCGGACACAGCGCAGGAGGCGCCATCAGTTTCGAGGCAGCCGTCGCGCTTCAGAGCTCCGGCATCTTCCCGGCCGCTCTCGTCATGCTCGATGCGGTGCCCTATCCGCGCACACTTTGCGCGGCCGCACGCCTAAGGCCGCTGCCGCTGATGAGTCTGCGTTCGGAACCGAGCGGCTGCAACGCGAATGGCTCGGTCGCGCTACTGGAATCCGCTCTCGACTTTTCGATCGAATCGGTCCTGATCAGCGCAGCGACCCATTGCGACCCGGAATCGCCGACTGACGTGGTTTGCGAGCTCGCCTGCGGGGGTGGCTCCGAGCCCGCCCGCGCCACCTATCGCGAGCAAACCGAAACCTTCCTCCGCAACAGCTTCGGTCTCAGTCCACGGGATGATTGAGGCGAAGATGGCCGATCATGAGCTCGTCGAAACGTACCTGAGCCTCGTCGTTCACGAGCGCCCCCCCGGGCGAGATCTGAATCAGATTTGCCGAGGCATTCAACGCGAGAAAGGCCTCGCCTTCCCTTGGCGGAGTGAAGGCATTCTCGACGCCCCAGATCAGGAGGACGGGAGATTGGATGTCGGCGAAATCATCGCGTACGTCGAGCCCGAGATTGCTTGTCAAGAAAGAGGCGGCGGCATAGATCGAATCCGGGTTTCGTGTGTATTGCAGGTAGTCGTTGATCGTCTCGGTATCGCAAAACGACGGATCAACATACAGAGAGCTGCGGCAGAAGGATCGGATGGATAGCCTGGAGCCTAAGGCTGCATAGGCGGTTTGTCCTGCTTTTCCGGAGACGACACGCTCCCAGAGAGCTTCGTTGGCCGAGCCCGGCTCGGTCGTGAAGCTCTCCGCGCCGACGGGTGCATTCAGCACCAGTGCCGTGACTTGCTCGGGGTAGTCGGCCGCCACGGCGATCGCGTAGGTCCCGCCCAGAGAATGTGCCACGAGTGCCGCGGGCTCGACGACGACCTCGGTCAGAAAGGCGCCGAGCATGTCGACATAGTTGGCCCCGGTGAAGCGGCGCTGCGGGCCGATCGATCGTCCCCAGCCGGTCAGGTCGATCGAATAGACGCGATATCCTGTTTGGACGAGCGCGTCGATCTGATAGCGCGTCTGGGCGGAGGACGCCCCTGCGCCGATCCCGTGGATTTGGACCACGGGCGGACCGGCGCCGTCGACGCGATAGGCGATCGCTTCGTCATCGAAATCCCAGGTCGCCCACTGTGCCTCTCCGGCTGGAAGGACACTGGCCCAAGGCGCTAGAATTATCACCAGCAACAGTTTCTGAAACGATTTCATACACGTGACTCCATAGTTCGTAACTTAGGAAAACTCGGGCGTCGCCGATGCCGCCGACTACGCTCGCGGACAAGATCGGGTCATGGCGGGTCCATTTCGAGCTGTAGGATGCGGCCGCCGAGATAACTCGAAATGTTTCGCGAAGACTCCGGATGTTTCTTACGGGGCACGAAAGCGTCACGCGGCCGCCGGCGGAGGGTTGTCTTTTGGAGAGTGGCGGCCGACAATCAGGCGTATCGCGTTTAGCGAGCTAAGACTTCATTGGAGCCTAACAACTGGAGACGTCGCATGGCGAACGAGGGCTACCACGAGCCGACCGAAGAACTGTCCGACGAGACCCGGGATATGCACCGGGCCATCATCTCGCTGATGGAGGAGCTCGAGGCGGTCGACTGGTACAACCAGCGGGTCGACGTCTGCAAGGACGAGGACCTGAAGGCGATCCTGGCGCATAATCGCGACGAGGAAAAGGAGCATGCGGCGATGGTGCTCGAATGGATTCGCCGTAAGGATCCGGCCTTCGACAAGGAGCTGAAGGACTATCTCTTTACCGAGAAACAGATTGCCCATCACTAACTGAACCGCGTCCGTGGGTTCATGCCCGGGCTGCGTGAGCCGTCTGATCGACGCCATCACGACTCTTGGCATCGACGCGGTTCAGGTGAAAACAGCGAACGTTTTTCTACAGTGAAAGCGCTTGGCGTCTTGAGCCGCGCCTGCTCAAACCTTTGGGGAGCCATGTGAAGCGCCACACTTACTCGAACTGTCCATATCGTGCCCGGAGCGGTTCAATATGAGCCGCGCCAAGCTCGATGCCGAATCGATCGCGAGGGCGCTCTCGGAGCTCAACGCGTCCGCTCCGGCTCCTTGGAGCTTGCTCGACGGAAAGCTCCATAAGAGTTTTGAATTCAAGGACTTCGTCGAGGCATTCGGCTTCATGAGTCGGGTCGCGCTGGTGGCCGAGTCGATGGATCATCACCCCGAGTGGAGCAACGTCTACAACAGTGTCGTGGTCGATCTCTCGACCCACGACGCGGGCGGGATCACGGAGCTGGATTTCACGCTGGCGAGTCGGATCGAAGGCTTGAGCGGTTAGGCGCCCCGCGGCCCCGTGCCCATCCTGAGCCTCGCCTGGAAGAGCCTCCTCAATCGCCGCGGTACGGCAATGCTCACCGTCATCTCGATCGGCCTGAGCGTCGCGCTGCTGGTCGGCGTGGAGCGTCTACGTACCGAGACGCGTGCGAGCTTCGCCAACACCATCTCGGGCACCGACCTGATCGTCGGGGCGCGGACCGGACCGGTTCAGCTGCTGCTCTACGCGGTCTTCCGGATCGGCCATGCCACCAACAACATCTCCTGGGAGTCCTACCTGGACATCGCGGCCCACCCGCGCGTCGCCTGGTCTATCCCGATCTCTCTGGGTGACTCGCACCGCGGATACCCCGTCCTCGGCACCGTCTCGGCCTATTTCGATCATTACCGATACGGTCGCGGTCGCGCGCTCGTCCTGGCCGAGGGTGTGCCTTTTTCCGACCTCTACGACGCGGTGCTCGGGGCCGATGTGGCGAAGGCGCTGGGTTACGGCTTGGGCGATTCCATCGTGATTGCGCACGGCGCCTCGGATGTCGCCTTTGCGCGTCACGACGACCATCCATTCCGCGTTGCAGGGATCCTCGCGCCGACCGGTACCCCGGTCGATCGCACGGTGCATGTGAGCCTGGAAGGTATCGAGGCGATCCATGTCGGCTGGGAGGGCGGAGCGCCCTTGCCGGGCCGGGTCGTCGACGCCGATGCCGCGCGTGCCATGGACCTTGCACCCAAAGCCATCACCGCGGCCTTGGTGGGTCTCACCTCGCGGATCTCGACCTTCCAGGTGCAGCGCTTCGTCAACGACTACCGACAGGAACCCCTGATGGCCATCCTGCCCGGCGTAGCACTCGCCGAGCTGTGGGGTCTGATCGCGGTCGGCGAGCGGGCCTTGCTGCTGGTCTCGGGATTCGTGGTCGTCGTGGGTCTCTTCGGTCTCTTGACTGCGCTGCTGACGAGTCTCGGCGAGCGCAGGCGCGAGATGGCGATCCTGCGCTCGGTCGGCGCCCGTCCGGGCCACGTCTTCGCGCTGATCCTGGGCGAGGCTCTCGCATTGACCCTGCTCGGCATCCTCGTCGGCCTGGGGCTTCTTTACGGGGCGCTGCTGGTGGCCCAGCCGCTGATCTTGTCGGCGATGGGGATCTTCGTCGCTGTCGGAACCCTCTCGGCTCATGAGATGATGTTGCTGGCGCTGGTCCTCGCCGCCGGATTCCTGGTCGGCCTGATCCCCGCGTATCGCGCGTATCGGCTGTCTTTGGCGGACGGGCTGTCGATTCGGGTGTGAGTGATCGAGCCATGTGTTCAAGGCTTGCGGCGTAAGGGGTTAATCCTTGATAATCAAGACGATGAAGCTATTTGCGAGTCTGTTCCCGGTCATCCTCGCCCTATCGCTCATGGGTTGCGGTGAAGAATCGGCCGGGCCCGCATCCGCGACTTCCAGCGCGATACCGGCCGAGGAAATCGATTGGGATCGCTTGATCCCGGTCGAGTGGCAGCCCGAGACCCTGCTCGAAGACTTCGACCTCGATGCGCTCGATGAGATGGACGACGAAGATCCGCGAGCCTTGGAGCTGATGGACAAGCTCATGGCCCTCTGGGCCGATGCTCCGGTCGTGGAAGAGCTGGACGGGCTGCGGGTAAGGCTTCCCGGCTTCGTCGTACCCTTGGAGCTGGATGCGCGCAAGATGTCCGAGTTTCTCTTGGTACCCTATTACGGCGCCTGCATCCATGTTCCGCCACCGCCCGCGAATCAGACGATTCATGTCGTTGCGCCCGAGGGCCGCGAGTATGTCGGCGAGCTGTTCGATACCGTTTGGGTCACGGGGACGCTTCGCGTGATCTCCACCAGCAGCGACCTTGCCGAAGCCGGCTATCGGATCGACGTGACCGAGATCGAGCCCTACGACGGCGAGGTGGAGCCTCTTTAAACTGCGCCCGTTATGACATGCGCCGTGTTCGTCATGGCTCGGTCTCTCATGAATCAATGAACCTTTCAGCAGGCGCAGTTTAAGTCTTTCAATTGTTCTAAACCGCGTCGACTCCAACGTTGTTGGTGTTCTCGAAAGGGCGGGTGGATCGAAGCATCATCATGTACCGCGGACGCGGTTTAACTTGGATTCGGCCGAGTGCCCCCACATCCCCGAAGTGTCGGGCAGAACGACGATCTATGCGCCCGTCACCGATAGGTGCTCCGGATCCGGGGCGCCGGTGCAGCACCGGAGACGACCTTGGATACCGACATACTCACCCGTATCGAGATCAGCAAGGAATATCTTAATTTCAGCGCCGGCCATTTCACCATCTTCTCCGCGACCGAGCGGGAGAACCTGCATGGCCACAATTTTCGGATTCGCTGCAATGTCACGGCGCCGGTCGGCGCGGACGGTATGGCGTTCGATTACGTCATGCTCAAGCGGGTGCTCAAGTCGCTTTGCGATGAGCTCGACGAGCGCCTGCTGCTGCCGGAGCGGTCGCCGCATCTGAGGATCGAGCATGGTGACGGAATGGTCGTCGCTTGGTTCGGCGAGGAGCGCCTGGCCTTCCTCGAGCGCGACGTGCTGCTCCTGCCCATTCGAAACGTGACGATCGAAGAGCTGGCCGAGCTGCTGCTGGCGCGGCTGCGTGCGCGATCCGAGCTGGCGTGTCGGGATCTGCGCGCCATCGAGCTGGGTGTCTCGTCGGGTGCAGGACAATGGGCCTTTTCGTCTTGGGGTACACCATGAATCTACTTGTCGTCACCGGTGCGAGTGCGGGGATCGGTCGCGCCATCGCGACCCGTTTTCTGTTGGAGGGCAGCGTCGTCGTCAATCTCTCTCGCCGTCCCTGCACGGAGCGTGGGGTGGAGAACCTGACATGCGATTTAGCTCAGCCGGACGCGATCGATCGGATCGCCGTCCCGCTTAAAGCCTGGTTGGCCGATGCCGAGCGCATCTGTTTGGTCCACAACGCCTCGGTCATGCGTCGCGACAGCATCGACGCCTTGCCGAGCGAGGATCTGCGCGCCGTGCTCGAGCTCAATCTGGTCGCCGCCAACGCCCTGAACCAGTTGGCCCTGCCGCACATGGGTGTCGGGTCGAGCATCATCTACATCGGCTCGACCCTGGCGGAGAAGGCGGTTCCCGGCGTGGCGAGCTACGTGATCGCCAAGCATGCCCTGGCCGGGATGATGCGTTCGACTTGCCAAGATCTTGCCGGGTGCGGGATCCACACCTGCATGATCTGCCCCGGCTTCACGGATACCGAGCAAATCCGTGCCATGATCGGCGGCGATCCGGACACCCTTGCCGCCGTGACCGGCATGTCGGCGTTCGATCGGCTGATCGAGCCGGAAGAGATTGCCGACACCGTGGCCTTCGCGGCCCATGCCCCGGTGCTGAACGGGGCGCTCATCCACGCCAATCTCGGGCAGCGCGAGCGATGACCGCCACGACGCCGCGCATCGTCTGCATCAGCGGCGGGACATCCGGGATCGGAGAAGGGCTCGTCGCCGCCTTCATCGAGGCCGGCGATCGGGTCGTGACCTGCGGGCGGGATCCGGAGAAGGTCGCCGCGCTTGCGCAGCAGTGGGGTCAGACAATCGACGCGGGTGTCTTGCGTCTGCGGGTAGGCGACGTGACGGATGCGGACTTCCGCGAGCGACTCGTCGCCGAGATTCGCGACACGGATGGGCGTCTGGACGTCTTAGTGAACAATGCCGGCGTGATCTTGAGCCAAGGTGATCTCGAGGAGACGGTCGAGGCCTGGCGGACGACCCTGGAGGTCAACCTGATCGCGCCCTTTGCGCTGACGCAAGGCTTTCTCGGTTTGCTCGAGCACAGCGCCGCCCCGGTCGTCATCAACATGTCGTCGGCCTGTGCGCAGCACCCCTTCGAGACCTGCACCTCCACGAGCTACTCGGCGAGCAAGGCGGGTCTGGAGATGTTGACGCGGCGGTTGGCGATGGCACTCGGCGCGCGCGGCATTCGGGTGAATGCTGTGGCTCCGGGTGTCGTGGAATCACCGATGTGGGGCGGTGCGACCGATCTGATCGCCTCGACCGTGAAGCGCCGTCATCGCTTACGCCAAGAGGCCGTAGAGCCGGGCGACGTGGCCCGTGCCGTGCTCTTTCTCGCGTCCGAGGACGCGCGCCGAATCACCGGTGCCTGCCTCAATGTCGACGCGGGTTATGCGCTCGGTTGAACCGAGAAGGGCCGTCATCAAGCTTAGCCGCCAAGCGCGGAACGCTCCGTCAATCAACCTGAGCCGCGTCTCGCCGGGTCCGTCGATTCGCGGTGACCTTACAGCCACCTCGAATCGACACATGTTGCCGAGGACGCGGCTCAGCCGAGCTCGTCCGTCGGGATCTGCTGCATCAGCCCAAAGCTTTTCACGAAGGGATTGGCCATGCGCGGATCCTTCAGCATCGCCTTGTAGTCACCTTCCTTGAACTTGAGCTTGCCGGTCATGAAGGCGGCGCCCATGCCGGTCATGCCGATGCCTTTCTCGACCCACTTGAGCCAGTCCTTAAGGTCGGCACGCATATCCCAGTTGGCGGGCGGGTCGTTGTCCGACCAAGCACCGGCGCGTACGCAGACGCCCTTTTCGACGACAAAGACGCCGCGCGGGTTCTCTTCGTCCTTGAATCCACAATAGATCACTGAGTCGAAGTCAATCTCGGCCAGCTTGTCCGTGACCTCCGGCTCGCCGTTCCAAGCGTCCTTGAGATGGTTCATCCATTCTGCTGAAAAGAGTGCGGCCATCGTTGTTGTCCTCCGGGTTGGCAGTACAAAAAAACGCGCGCGTTGTCGCGGCCGTCGGTGTGTCGGGTTGCGGGACCGGCCGAAGCACGGCCCTGCTGCCCTGGTGATTTTACCAGGATGAGGAGAAAAGGATATGGGCCGGCACGCGGTTCCATCCGGGCGGACCCGACAGTCTCACCCGAATTCCAGACGAATCCCGGCGGAAGCCAGGCGCTCGGCCTCCTCTTCGAGCTCCAACCGGGTCAAGGGGTGATCGGAGAGCCAATCGTCCGGGAAGCTCAACGCGAGGTTGTCCCCGTCGGTGGTAAGCGTCGGATTGGGTTTGCTTTCCGATGAGCGTCCGCGATGCAGCAGAACGGCCAGCCGCAGGATGACGCAGAGCCTGCGTGCCGGCTCCCCGGTTCCGTGGGGTAGGACCGCGAGCTCTTGGACGGGAAATTTCCGCCTGTGTCCGAGCACCAATGCGGCAAGCAGCATTTGCTCCGGTCGCGTGAAGCCGGCGAGATCGGCGTTGCGCAGCAGGTAGGCCCCGTGCTTCTGGTGCTGGCTGTGGGCGACCATGACGCCGATTTCGTGGAGTCGTGCCGCCCACGCGAGCATGAGCCTGTGGTTGGGGTCCTGCAGCGACCAAGGCCCGGTGAGTCGGCGCAAGAGGGCCACCGCCGTCGCTCGGACGCGCTGAGCGTGATCCTGATCGATCTGAAAGTGTCGGCCGAGGGTCTCGACGGTGCGTTCCCGGACGTCGACGTGTTGGCTGCGGCCCATCGTTTCGTAGATCAAGCCTTCACGCAGTGCGTATTCCGAGACCTGTAGATGTTGGATCCCGAGCGTCTCGAAGACCGATCGCAGGACGGCGACACCGCCGGCGAAGACCGGCTTACGCTCTTCGGCCAAACCCTTGAGCGCGAGAGAGGAGATTCGGCCCGTCTCCAAGAGCGCATCGCGAAGCCGCAGCAACGCCGGCGCCGAGATCCCGTCTTCGCACCAGCCTTCGGCCGCGAGGACAGCCGCAATGGATTTGATGGTGCCGGAGCTGCCGACCGCCGTTTGCCAGCCGGTGCGGCGAAACAACTCGCGCACGGGCCTTACCTCGAGTGCTCCCGTGAGCTCGGCCCTCTCCATAGCGCGGGCGGTGATGCGCCCGTCGGCGAAGTGACGGCGCGACATGCTCACGCAGCCCATGTGCAGGCTCTCGCGCAGGCGCGGTGAAAAACCGAGTCCGACGATGATCTCCGTGCTTCCGCCGCCGATGTCGACGACCAGGCGGCGCTCGGTGCCCGCGGCGAGATCATGGGCGACGCCGAGGTAGATCAGCCGAGCCTCTTCGCGGCCCGCGATGACCTCGATCGGGTGGCCGAGCGCTGCCTCGGCACGGGACAGAAAGTCGCTGTCGGGCGCAAGCTGACGCAAGGTATTGGTGCCGACTGCCCGCACGCTGCCGGGTGGAAACCCGCGGAGCCTCTGGCCGAAGCGCTCCAGACAGGCCAATGCGCGCTCGACGACCTGCGGGTCGAGCTGCCGGTCCTCGCCCACGCCCTCGCCGAGCCGGACCATCTCCTTAATGCGATCGGTGACCTGCATATGACCGTTGCCGATACGGGCCACGATCATGTGAAAGCTGTTGGATCCGAGATCGACGGCTGCGACGACCTCTGGCAGCATGGTCTCGACGGCGTCTTGGACGGGCTCTTCAATCATGGCAGGGTCCAACGCTGAACGGCGCGTAAATGGTACCAGAAGCCGACGCCATCGCGGGTGTCGTACGTCGATGCTGCTCGGGATGTTGGAGCGCGCGAGGTCAGAGGGTCGCGCGTACACGAATAGGTTAAAATACGCATCGCAACCGATGCGGTTGCGATTCCGTGGAGTGACAGGATGAACGAGACGCCGCTTCAGGTGCTCAACCGGGTCTTCGGCTACGACCGTTTTCGCGGCGCCCAAGCCGAGATCATCGACCGGTTGATCGACGGTGGAGACGCGCTGGTGTTGATGCCGACAGGCGGCGGCAAGTCGCTCTGTTATCAGATCCCGGCGATCCTGCGCCCCGGCGTGGGGGTCGTGGTTTCGCCGCTGATCGCCTTGATGCAGGATCAGGTCGACGCGTTGAGACAGCTCGGCGTGCGGGCCGCCTTGCTGAACTCGTCGCTGACGCTGCAGGAGGCCCGCGCGGTCGAGGAGGCGATGCTCTCGGGCGATCTGGACTTGATCTATGTCGCCCCGGAACGTCTGCTGACCGAGCGTTTCCTCGCGCTGTTGGATCGCATCCGGGTTGCCTTGTTCGCGATCGACGAGGCCCACTGCGTCTCCCAGTGGGGCCATGATTTCCGCCCCGAATACATCCAGCTCCACCTGCTGCACGAGCGCTGGCCCCAAATCCCGCGCGTTGCACTCACCGCG
This sequence comes from Thiocapsa sp., assembly GCF_018399035.1. Classification (GTDB taxonomy): domain Bacteria; phylum Pseudomonadota; class Gammaproteobacteria; order Chromatiales; family Chromatiaceae; genus Thiocapsa. The sequence goes on along the minus strand of NZ_CP073760.1, from coordinate 3,096,650 downwards.
ACCGCCGATGCGCCGACCCGTGCGGAGATCCTGACCCGACTGGGTCTGGAGCAGGCCGGACAGTTCGTCTCCAGCTTCGACCGACCGAACATCCGCTATCGCATCGTCGAGAAGGCCAGCCCGCGTCAACAGCTCATCGCCTTCCTGCGCAACGAGCATCCCGGTGATGCCGGAATCGTCTACTGCCTGTCGCGACGCAAGGTCGAGGAGACGGCGGCCTATCTTGCGACCCAGGGCATCGCAGCGCTGCCGTATCACGCGGGGCTCCCGGCCGAGACGCGGCGTACGCACCAAGCGCGGTTTCTGCGCGAGGAGGGCGTGGTTATCGTCGCGACCATCGCCTTCGGGATGGGGATCGACAAGCCGGACGTGCGCTTCGTCGCCCATCTGGACCTGCCCAAAAGCCTGGAGGCCTACTATCAGGAGACCGGACGCGGCGGCCGGGACGGTCAGCCCGCGGATGCTTGGATGACCTACGGTCTGGGCGACGTGGTGATGCTGCGTCGCATGATCGAGGACTCCGAGGCCGAGGAGCGCTTCAAGCGGGTGGAGATGCAGAAGCTCGACAGCATGCTCGGCTTTTGCGAGACCACCGAATGTCGGCGCCAGGTTCTGCTCAACTATTTCGGCGAGCCGCTACCCAAGCCCTGCGGCAACTGCGACACCTGCCTGGAGCCGGTCGCCACCTGGGACGGGACTCGGGCGGCGCAGATGGCGCTCTCCTGCATCTATCGGACGGGCCAGCGTTTCGGCAGCAGCTATCTGGTGGATGTCTTGCTCGGCAAGAAGAACGAGCGCATCCGCCGCTTCGGACATGACCAAGTCACGACCTTCGGCATTGGCGAGGAGTTGAGCGCGGATCAATGGAGGTCGGTCTATCGCCAGCTCGTCGCGGCCGGGTTCATCAGGGTCGATTTCGAAGGACACGGCGCGCTGTGCCTGACCGAGCAGAGCCGTCCCTTGTTGCGGGGCGAGCGTACCCTGCACCTGCGCCGGGACCCGGACCGTAAACGCACGAGCTCCGCCGCGCGTCGCCCCGCCATGGCGCTGCCGACCGATCCGGAGGCACTCGCGCTCTGGCAGGCCCTGCGCGACTACCGGCGTCAGCTCGCCCTGGAGCAGGATGTGCCGGCGTACCACATCTTCAACGATGTCACGCTCAACGAGATGCTGACCTACCGCCCGCGTGATCGCGACGAGCTGTCTCGGATCACCGGTGTCGGTCAGGTGAAGCTCGAGCGCTTCGGCGAGGGCTTCTTGCGGCTGCTCGCCCTGCATGAAGCCGAGCACGGCCGACCGGACCGGGTGCCGGGCCTGCCGGCCGCCCGAGCGGCTGCAAGCGAGGCCCGCGTCGGTGCGATCGAGCTGAACGACTCGGTGCGCGAGACCCTGGCGCTGTTGCGTTCCGGGCTCTCGGTGGAGGCGATCGCCGATCGCCGCGAGCTGAAGGCCAGCACCATCTATACGCACCTGTCGCGCTGCATCGAGGTCGGCGAACTCTCGGTCGGCGAGGTGATCGACCTCGACCGGGACAGCCTGCGGGCCATCGAATTCGCCATCGAGCAACAGCCGGAGGGCGCACTCATCAGCCTCAAATCCATTTTCGACGCCTTCGAAGGCCGCTACAACTATGGCCTCTTGAGCTGCGTGCGGGCCGGTATGGGGATCTCCGCCGGGGATTGATCCGCGCCGGCTCGTTATATCATCCCGCTGTGCGCGATCCAGGGGAGTCCGCCATGAGCTTGACCCAGCAAGACATCGATTCGAGCAGGTCGACAAGCGCTTCGACGAGATGATCCGTCGCCACGACCGTCACTTCCTGTAGCTGATCGGGTTCATTACCACGGTCGGCGGCCTTGTCATTGCCGCCGGCAAGCTGTGGTAGCGCGCTCCGGGCCGAGTGCCCCTCCCGCATCCGGGGTCGTGTATGGTCGGGTACGCGAAGGTCGATGATACCTGCGCGGCAGCACCCGCAAGACCTTTCAGTGCAATGCCTGACATCACCGGACCGCGTTGATCGCCGGGACGCTGTTCGAAGCCACCACACTGGGACTGACCGTCTGGTCCGGCTTCAGCGGGGCTTACCACGGCTTCGATTTCGGCAAGTATGCCGCACGCTACCTCGGCGCGATCGCCTATCGCTTCAACCGCCGCTTCGATTTGCGGGCGCTGCCGCCCCGCCTGCCGATAGCTGCGGTGGCCTGCGCGCGGCGCCCCGAGCCGCAGCCGCAAGCACCGTGCCCCGGGATAGTGAGAAGTTGAGTCGCCGGCAGACAACTCGCCGAGACGGATATCTGCCGCCTCATTCCCCACTGCCACACCGATCTCATCCGCGGCTTCACCCATTCCGGGGGTGAGCGCGTGGCCGCCCGCTTGAGGCTCGACGCCGAGTGGCAGGTGGCCTTCGAGTTTGCCGGCTGACGACGGTCAGTCGCCGTAGTGGGTTCGGGCGCGCACGACGATGACGACGAGCTCATCGTCCTGGATGCTGTAAACGATCCGATCCTGGTAGCTCAATCGTACCGAATAGTAGCCCTTGAGCGGCCCGATCAAGGGCTTTCCGGAGTGCGGATCGACCGCGATGCGGTAACGGACGATGTCCATCAGCTTTGCACGCATCTTCGCGCTGAGCTTGGCGATGTCTTTCTCGGCCTGCCGGGTGAAGCGAACCCGGTACCTGGCCGGGGCGCTCATTGAGGCTCCCCGAAGACCTCCTCGAACGACAGGGTGTCTTCGCGCTCTGCTTCCGCTCGGCCCTCCTCGAAGGCTTCCCTGAATCCAGGGGCCGACAGCAGCGCGAGCGTCTCCAAGAGGCTCTCATACTCGTCCTCCGACATCAGCACCGCGTCGCCGTTGCGATGACGGATATGATAGATCTCATGGCGCTCGTTCGTGCCGCGTAGCAGGTCGAAGAGGGTGGCGCGGGCGTCCGTGGCGGTGAGTCTGGTCATCGGGGAGATAGCTGTACAGATTTTGGTACCGGTAAGCTAGGTCCTTCCTTGGGTCCTGTCAAGGTCCGCGAAGCTCGGACACGGGGCTTGCCGAAGCGCCAGCGTTCGCGGGAACGTTCAACCGGTCTGCCCGAGCGTGCGCGCCGAATCCGTGAGTTGGAATGTCACATCGGCTATACCGCGGACGGGATTGGCGAGAGCACGATTCTCGACGCGCAAAAGAGCGGTATCTACCCACTCCGGATCGAGCGCGTGGTTGCCGATGTTGCTTGAGACAAGTCGCGGCGGTCTGCGCGCGGAGAACGGCGCGCGGCTCAAGCGCGAGGTCGACATCTTAAAAAAAGCGACGGCGTACTTCGCGCGGAATGCGCTGTGAAGTACGCCTGGATCTGCCGGTGGCCGACAACCTGCTCGCGCGCGACTTCGCCCCGAGCGGCCCGAATCAGCTCTGGAGTGCCGACATCACCGACCTGTGGACGGATGACGGCTGGCTGTACTTGGCCATCGTGCTGGACCTGTTCAACCGCGAGGTCGTGGGCTGGTCGCTGAAGCCGCGCATGACGGCCGACCTTGTCACCGACGCGCTGACCATGGGTTGGTTTCGACGCAAGCCGCCCCCGGGGCTGATCCACCATTCCGATCGGGGGAGCCAGTACGCCAGCCATGCGTTCCAGGAAAAGCTGGCGCAGTACGGCATGGTCTGCTCGATGAGCCGCATAGGGGAACTGCTGGGACAACGCCCCGACCGAGAGCTGGTTCAACAGCTTCAAGAACGAGCGTGTCTTCGGGGAGCGCTTCGCCACCCGCGACACCATGAAGGCCACCGCCTTCGAGTACATCGAGGTGTTCTATAACCGCAAGCGTCTGCATTCCACCCTCGGTTACACTTCCCCGGCACTGTTTCTGAACGACTAGCTCAACGCTCGGGAGGGAGAAAAACAGGTCGCATGAACCCCTGCCCTTGGAAGACGAAAAACCGAAGGAACCTCACTCAAGCGTTTCCGATGTGAAACCCTTTCCAGCGCGCCGGACGGATTCGCGGCCTGGATGAAATACGGCGACGTCCAGGTTTCAACGCTTTCCGGTCATCGTCATGCTTCCTACGCGGCTCTGTCCGCTACTCCGCCTCGTAGGCTAAATTCGGCGCCAACCAGCGTTCGATCTCGGGCAGCGGCATGCCCTTGCGCTCGGCGTAGTCGGCGACCTGGTCGCGGGCGAGCTTGCCGACCGCGAAATAGCGGCTGTCGGGGTGCGAGAAATAGAGCCCGCTGACCGCGGCGGTGGGGACCATCGCCTTGGATTCGGTCAGCCAGATGCCGGTGTTGCGCTCGGCATCCAGGGCCTGCCAGAGCAGATCCTTCTCGGTGTGGTCGGGGGCGGCCGGATACCCCATGGCAGGGCGGATACCCTGGTAGCGCTCCTCGATCAGGTCTTCGTTGCTCAGGCCCTCGTCCGAGGCATAACGCCAGTGGCGTGTGCGCACCCGAGCGTGGAGCATCTCGGCCAGCGCCTCTGCAAGTCGGTCGGCGATGGCCTTGAGCATGATGGCGGAGTAATCGTCGTGATCGGCCTCGAAGGCCGCAACCCGTTCATCGATCCCGATCCCGGTGGTGCAGGCGAAGCCGCCGACATAGTCGGGGATGCCGGTCTCCACCGGAGCGACATAGTCGGCCAGACACTCGTTGTATTTGCGGGGCGGCTGTTTGCCCTGCTTGCGCAAACAGTGGAAGGTCAGCAGGGTGTCGCTGCGGTCCTCGTCGGCATAGACGGCGATATCGTCGCCGACGGCGTTGGCGGGGAAGATGCCGATGACGGCGGCGGCGCCGAGCCACTTCTCGGTGATGATCTTGTGCAGCATCGCCTTGGCGTCGTCGAAGAGTTTGCGCGCCTCGACGCCCTTCTCGGGGTCATCGAGGATCTGGGGATAGCGCCCGCGCAGCTCCCAGGCGTGGAAGAAGAAGGTCCAGTCGATGTAGGCTGCGATCTCCCCGAGCGGGATGTCGTGGAAGGTCTGCACACCCGGCTCGGCGGGGACCGGCGGCTGGTAGTGCTCCCAATCGATCGGTGTGCGGTTGGCTTGGGCCTTGGCCAGCGGCACGAGGTCACGGGCCTCGTCACGCGAAGCGCGACGCTCGCGGATCTGCACATATTCGGCCCGCACACCGGCGACATACTTCTCCTTCATCTCCTTCGACAGCAGGCTGCCCGCCACGCCGACGGCGCGCGAGGCATCCTTCACATGGATGACCGGGTGCGCATACTGCGGCTCGATCTTGACCGCCGTGTGCAGCTTGGAGGTGGTCGCTCCTCCGATCATGAGCGGGATGGTGAAGCCCTGGCGCTGCATCTCTTTGGCGACATGGACCATCTCGTCGAGCGACGGGGTGATCAGGCCGGACAGCCCGATGATGTCGGCGTTCACCTCGCGCGCCTTCGCGAGGATCCGGTCGGCCGGGACCATGACGCCCATGTCGATGACGTCATAGCTGTTGCACTGGAGGACGACCCCGACGATGTTCTTGCCGATGTCGTGCACGTCGCCCTTGACCGTCGCCATGAGGATGCGGCCCTGGGTGTCGCCCTCGCATTTCTCGGCATCCAGAAAAGGCTCCAGATAGGCAACCGACTTCTTCATGACGCGCGCGGACTTGACCACCTGCGGCAGGAACATCTTGCCCTCGCCGAAGAGGTCGCCGACCACGTTCATACCGTCCATCAAGGGTCCTTCGATGACGTTGATCGGCGCGCCGAGCTTCTGGCGAGCCTCTTCGGTGTCCTCGACGATGAAGTCCGTGATGCCCTTGATCAACGCATGCTCGATGCGCTTCTCGACCGTCGTTTCGCGCCAGGAGAGATCTTGCTTGTTTTCGATGCCCGAGCCGTCGCCCTTGTATTTGGGCGCGAGATCGAGCAGCCGCTCGGTGGCATCCGGGCGGCGATTGAGGATGACGTCCTCGACCGCCTCGCGCAGCTCCGCCGGAAGGTCGTCGTAGATGGCGAGCTGGCCGGCGTTGACGATGCCCATGTCCATCCCGGCGCGGATGGCGTGATAGAGGAAGACCGAGTGGATCGCCTCGCGTACCGGGTCGTTGCCGCGGAAGGAGAAGCTGACGTTGGAGACGCCGCCCGAGACCTTGGCGTAAGGCAGCTCGCGCTTGATGCGCCGGGTGGCTTCGATGAAGTCGACCGCGTAGTTGTTGTGCTCCTCGATCCCGGTGGCGACGGCGAAGATGTTCGGATCGAAGATGATGTCCTCGGGCGCGAAGCCGATCTCATCGACCAGGATGCGATAGGCGCGGGCGCAGATCTCGAACTTGCGGTCCTGCGTATCGGCCTGACCGACCTCGTCGAAGGCCATGATCACGGCCGCCGCGCCGTAGCGCTTGACCTTCTTGGCCTGCTCGCGGAAGGCGGCCTCGCCCTCCTTCATGCTGATCGAGTTGACGATGCATTTGCCCTGGACGCACTTGAGCCCGGCCTCGATCACCGACCATTTGGATGAGTCGATCATGATCGGCACGCGTGCAATGTCCGGCTCCGCGGCGATCAGGTTCAGGAAGCGCATCATGGCGGCCTGCGAGTCCAGCATCGCCTCGTCCATGTTGATGTCGATGACCTGGGCGCCGTTTTCGACCTGCTGGCGCGCGACATCGAGCGCGGCGTCGAAGTTGCCGTCGAGGATGAGTCGCTTGAACTTGGCGGAGCCGGTGACGTTGGTGCGTTCGCCGATGTTGATGAAGGTGGCTTGTGGGGTCATGGCATGGGTTCGCTGTGGCGGGGGCGGTTGCGTTGCGGCTCGGCGCCGTCGGACGCGAGCGCTCAGGCGAGCAGGGTACGTACATCATACGTGGCAAAATACCGGATCGCGCGTGGTCAGAACCAGCCCGGCGGTCTGTGCCTGCGCCGCCGGAAGCCGGTCGAGCGGGCCGAGATCACGCACCGGCAAGCGGAAATAGGCCGTCAGACGAGGCTCCCCGAGCCCACTCTTGCGATGAGGGTGTCGCGGCTGGCCTGCTCGACGACCGAGGAGAAGCGGGCCTCGGCGTCTGTCACGATAAGAATGGCATTCATCGTGAATGTTTCTAGCGGTCCGACTATAAGGTCCGGGCCGACAGTGAGCAAGGCCGTCCGACCCGATGTGCAGTATCCCGTCATGCGCGGATCAGGACAAATTCACATCAATATCAAGTCGATGCCGTAGGGCTCGGAGGTCCGGTCGTGCGTGGCCGGGGTCAAACGTTCGACAAGCGCGTGAGCGATGCGGATCCGATCGAAGGGGTATGATCCGTGCGGGATGATCTGGACAGCAAAGCAGGAGCGAGAACGTGGCGGTGACGAATGACATCGGACGTCTGTTTCAACAGGCATACAAGAACATCGACGATGTGCTTTGGAAGGAGGCGGGTTGCAGCTCGGAGCTGGATTACACGGAGCAGACCTCCTGGCTCTTGTTCCTGAAATATCTCGACGACCTGGAGCAGGAGCGGGCGACGGAGGCCGAGCTCGAAGGCCGGACCTACAGCGACATCCTCGATCCGCCCTATCGGTGGGAGCGTTGGGCGGCGCCGAAGGACCGGGACGGCAGACGCGACCACAACAGGGCGCTGACGGGCGACGACCTCGTGGAGTTTGTCGACCGCAAACTCTTCCCCTATCTGCACGGCTTCAGACAGCGGGCGAGCGGGCCGGATACCATTTGCATACCGTGCTCGATTGCCCCGGCGGGACCTTCCAGGGGGCCGGAGTCAAGACCGTGGTGCTCTTCTTCGAGAAGGGCGCGCCGACGCGCAAGGTCTGGTACTACCCTGGTTGATGACTCAAAACGACGCATATCGTCATGGACGCGGTTTAAGATGAACGAAGCCGAAACTAGAGCCGAACACATCGATCCCGCACTCAAAGCGGCGGGATGGGGTGTCGTGGAAGGGAGCCGGATCCTGCGGGAGTACCCGATTGATCTGGTGACGAAGCTCCGGCTTCGTCACCCGCGAGACGAAGCTCCGCTTCGCGAATTCGAGAAGGAAGGCTCGGATCGATCCAGGCGAAGCTCGAAGCCGCAGTCCCGTGAAGCAGAGCTTCATCGCCGAGATCACGAAGCCGGAGCTTCGTGACCAGAGAAAGCGGCGGGATGGTATTTCGTGGGAGGGAGCCGGATCCCGCGGGAGTGCCCGATGCGGCTCTTGGCCATTGCGCTTCTTGCGCGCGGCGGGTCAGCTCAATTTCTTGAGAATGTGATTTGCCAGATACTCGTTGATCTCGACATGCCGCGGTACGGGCTGAGATTCTCGGGTCTTCGGATTCTGATACCAATCGTGCCGACCGCCATGACGGATCAGAACACAGCCCATCTGTTGGAGCCTGGCGATCAATTCACGCCTTTTCATGCGACCGCAAGTTCTCCGACACGGCGCACGGACGGAATGGCACCACTCGTCAGTTCCTGGTAAATGTCTCTCAGGTTATCCTGCAGGTCTTCCAGCGTTTCACCTTGTGTCGTGTAATCCGGGTATTCTTCGAGGTACCCGAGCCACATGCCGTCATCTTGCCAATAGGTATATTTGAGCACTGTCATGGCACGCCTTCACTGGTTCGAATTTGATTTCCGGAAAAGGGCTCCGACCGCTTTGCGACCCCTTTTCCCCGCCGTCGACACCCTGAAGATATCACCGGTCACCGCTAACGAACACCCATGAACGAATCCGAAACCAGAGCCGAACACATCGATCCCGCGCTCAAAGCGGCGGGATGGGGTGTCGTGGACGGAAGCCGGATCCTGCGGGAGTACCCGATCACGCTCGGGCGCATCGAGGGCAACGGCAAGCGCGGGAAGTCGCTCACGGCCGACTATGTGCTGGTGTATCGGAGCTATAAGCTCGCGACCTTGGAAGCGAAGGCATGGGACAAGGCACTGACCGAGGGCGTCGGGCAGTCGAAGAACTATGCGGGCAAGCTCACGATCCGCTTTGCCTTTTCGAGCAACGGGCAGGGCATCTACGAAGTCGACATGGAGACGGGGCCGAGGGCGAAGTCGCCCGGTTCCCCTCGCCGGAAGAGCTGTGGAACCGCACCTTCGCGATCGAGAACGCCTAGCGCGCCATCCTGGACTACTTCGCGCCCGCGGTCCAACTCGGGCTCACCGCAACACCCAAGCGCAAGGACAACGCGGACACCTACCGCTACTTCGGCGAACCGGTCTTCATCTACTCGCTCAAGGAAGGCATCAACGACGGATTTCTCACCCCGTTTCGCGTCAAGCAGATCGCAACGACCCTCGACGAGTACATCTACACGCCCGACGACACCCTGGTCGAGGGCGAGATCGAAGCGGGGAAGCGCTACGAAGAGAAGGACTTCAACCGCATCATCGAGATCAAGGAGCGCGAGAAGAAGCGCGTCGACATCTTTATGTCGGCGATCGACCAGCGCGAGAAGACCCTGGTGTTCTGCGCCAACCAGATGCACGCGCTGGCGGTGCGTGATCTGGTCAACCAGGCCAAGACGAGCACCGACCCGAACTACTGCCACCGCGTCACCGCCAACGATGGCGCCTTGGGCGATCAACATCTCCGCGACTTCCAGGACAACGAGAAGACCATCCCGACCATCCTGACCACGTCGCAGAAGCTCTCGACCGGCGTGGATGCGCGCAACGTCCGCAACATCGCCCTGATGCGTCCGGTGAACTCCATGGTGGAGTTCAAGCAGATCATCGGCCGCGGCACGCGACTCTACGACGGCAAGGACTACTTCACCATCTACGACTTCGTGAAGGCACACCACCACTTCAGCGATCCGGAGTGGGACGGGGAGCCGATCGCCCCCGAGACCTGCGAGCGGTGCGGCGAGTCCCCCTGCGTGTGCAAGACGCCGGACCCCGACCCCTGCGAGCGCTGCGGAATGGTGCCCTGCGTCTGTATCAAGGAGCCGCCACCGCCCTGTCACGTCTGCGGCGAGATCCCCTGCGTCTGTGCGAAGCGGCGGAAGGCGCGCGTGAAGCTCGCCGACGGCAAGGAGCGGGCCATCCAGCACATGACGGTGACCTCCTTCTGGCACCCCGACGGGACGCCGATGTCCGCCCAGCAGTTCATGGAGGCGCTGTTCGGCCGGTTGCCCGAGTTCTTCAAGGACGAGGACGAGCTGCGCCGGCTGTGGAGCCTGCCCGACACCCGCGCGCGGCTGCTCGCAGGGCTCGCGGAGCAGGGCTTCGGAAAGGCGCAGCTTGTCGAGATGCAGAAGATCATCGAGGCGGAGAAGAGCGACCTCTTCGACGTGCTCGCCTATGTCGGCTACGCGGTCGCGCCGCTCTCGCGCGAGGAGCGCGCGGCACGGGCAAAGGTCATCATCGATGCACGGATCGTAGGCACCCAACAAGCGCTCCTCGACTTCGTGCTGCTGCATTACGTGCAGGTCGGTGTCGAGGAGCTGGAGACCGAGAAACTCACACCCCTGCTTCGACTCAGATACCGAAACTCGCTGAGCGATGCGGTCGCCGATCTCGGGGGCGCCGTCGAGATCAAGGGACTCTTTGTCGACTTTCAGAAGTGGCTTTATGCCGAGGCGGCCGCTTAAACCGCGCCCGGAGCGGTATGCGATGTTTTTGGATGGGATCGGTCCCGGCAGACTTGACGGCCGTTGGAGCCGGCGCGGTTTAAGATATTAAAAAAAATAGAGATCTTTCAGCTATTTTTGAGTTCATCAAACGGCTGCGTTGCCTGAGTCGCCGCCTATACTTTCATCCTACGGATGATCGAAGCCGACTACCCAGGCGCTCAATCCATTCAAACCGGTGACGCGATGCAGACCATTCAATTCCTGACTGTTCCGGATCGGACCTTTCGGCTGCGGTGGCCACCCGCGGCGGAAGACGCGTCCGTGTTTCTCGACCTCTGTCGCGCCAACCCGGACTATCGCATCGAGCTGAACGGCCAAGGGGAGATCGAGATCATGCCGCCGACAGGGATCCGAACGGGCCGCAAGAATGCAAAATTGATCAGCGCCCTGACCTCATGGGCGGAGAAGGACAACAGCGGCGAAACCTTCGACTCCTCGACCGGCTTCCGCTTTGCGGACGGCGCGACACGTTCCCCGGACGCATCCTGGGTGCGACGCGATCGGCTGGACCGCCTCGCATCACCCGAAAAGGATGGTTTTGCACCCCTTGCACCGGATTTTGTCGTCGAGCTGCGCTCCAAATCGGACAGCCTCGAGACCATTCAGGCCAAGATGGAGGAATATCGCGAGAACGGCGTGCGTCTGGGTTGGCTGCTGAATCCGGAGGCGCGCCAAGTCTTTGTCTACCGCCCCGGCCAGCCGGTGGAGGCATTCGACAACCTGGAGTCGATCTCGGGTGATCCCGAGCTGCCGGGCTTTCTGCTCAATCTGCGGCCGATTTGGGAGCCTGGATTCTGAGGGGCATCGATCGCCGCAGAAGCGGGGGCTTAAGGGGTCAGGTTCAATTCACTCGGCGTTCCGCAGCGGTGCCTACAGCATGCAGGCCATCGCCGAGCATTTCGGCGTCAGCCGCATGACCGTCAGTCGGGCAGTGAGACGTCACGAGGGTGTCCTCGGAGACCTCGCCCTGCCACTCTGACCCGACCGGCGGTTGCGTTACATGGGTGACCCCGCCACTTGTGCCGCGCAACTAACGCATCCATGCCAGCTCCGAGCGCGAAGTCTATCGATAGTCGATGACGACAACGAATGCTCTCGCCACATCTGCCATGCTGCACTAGACGCGCATGCTGCTCGTGGACGGCCAGCCGCAGCAAGCCGATCCCTCTGTAGCATTCAGGATCTTACCCTGTACTCGTTCCGCGAGGCCCTCCTATAATGATGCGGCGCGAAAACAGATCAGGAGTTGCCGATGACCAGCGTCCTGAAAGATCGCTTTGTCTCCCTTGAGGACTATTTCGCCTTGGACTCGGAGACTGCGCGCGAGCGTTGGGAGTGGCGCAACGGCGATGTGTTCTGCATGAGCGGCGCCCAGCCGGAGCACAACATCATCTGCCTCAATGTCGCTGCAGAGCTGCGCGCGGGGTTGCGTGGTTCCAACTGCCGAACCTTCCCGAGCGATCAGCGCGTCAAGGTTCAAGCCGGCAGTCCCTATCTCTATCCCGATGTCTCGGTCGCCTGCGATCCGCGCTACATCAGCATCAACGGCCTGCGAACACTGCTGAACCCGGTGCTCATCGTCGAGATCCTCTCGCCCAGCACGGCCCAGGACGACAAGGGCACCAAGTTCATGCAGTACCAAACCATCGAGTCACTGACCGATTACTTACTGGTCGACTCGAGCGAGGTCGCCGTGCGGCATTACCGCAAGGAGGGCGAGATCTGGACACCGCAGCAGGCGAACGACGCGGTCGAGCTACCGGGGTTGGACATCGCGTTACCCCTCGCCGAGATCTATCTCGACACCGGACTCCTGCCCGGCTGAGACCACTAACCGCAAGGGGCTGTTGACACCGTCGTCGTGCTTTCGCCGTAACAGAATTCTCATGCGCCACGTGACCACGCCTCCCAGCTCGGCCTGAACAGAGGTCAGAGCCGAATGGCACTAACTTAACCAAAAACCGTCGCAAAAACAGCCGGTCCTGGCCGTAATCCAGGATGCGGAAGCGATGCTCAACGCTGTTTCTTGAGGGGAATGCCGGGGGGAATAACAGGGACAGACCACGGTTTCAGGGCTATATCGGCAGATCGAGCTGATCTGTGTCGGCCAGCTCTTTGCGCAGTCGGCCGGACGTACCGGGCCACCTGCGCCGACCGACCATTGTCGGATCTGCTCGGTGGGGTTATGGACTGGGAACCCTTTGGACAGCTAGCCCGAGAATGCTGGAAAACAAGACCTGACCCTGCCCCCCTTGTCGGATCTGCTCGGTGGGGTTATGGACTGGGAACCCTTTGGACAGCTAGCCCGAGAATGCTGGAAAACAAGACCTGACCCTGCCCCCCGCCGCACCTTCCCGTCCTGGCACGCAGGCCCAGTTCCGCCGCCAATGCTGCCACTCGGACGAAGAGCGGCGCCAGTTGCGACGCGGGACTCAGCGGATGCCTTGCTCGTAACTCCGGCCATCGCGGCACGTGGCGCAGAGCGCCACGGGTCATGCGTGACACCGCAGAGCGGGTGTCACGAGTTACTGATGTTTCGGGTGGCCGGCCTTACAAGCGAGGTCTCAGCGGACGTTGATGGCAGTCGCGTCTCCGTCGGATTTCGAACCGGGCTCGCCCATCGGGCGCCGCGGTTGAGACATCCCTGTCAGGCGTGGTCAATCCCTTGTGAGGGTGGTGCGTGCCGGCTCGGCGGGCGGCGCTGAGCGTGGGCTAGGCGACAACAGCTTCACCTGAGTCGTCGGGCGTCCCGCTTCGCAGTCCTCCCGCCAAGCGGGCCCATCAGCGAGAGCAGTGTGCCAGCGGATTGCGGATGACCTCGATCGCCTTCGCCGGGGCGAACCAGCGGCCGTTGCCGTCGTCCGCCTTCGGCGCGTAGACAACGACGCCGTCGAGCAGGCACGTCAGCGTGGTTCCATTGGGGCGCTTCAAAAGCACGTAGTCCTTGTTGGCGTGCAGGTGGAAGCGCTCATGCTGCCCGATCGTCAGGACGGGGTTGTTCGGATTGGTCAGGTCCGTGCTCATGGGGCGCTTGACTGCGCTTTTCAGGTCGACGAACAGCTTCTGGTTGAGTCCGTTCGGGTCGCTTAGATCCAGATTCAGACCGAACGCCTCTGCCGCGAACCAGGCGAAGTCCGTGTTGTCGATGTGTCCGACCGGAGCGTTGGTGCCGAAGCTCCAGAAGGGGAGATCCTCGCCGGAGTGCCCGTGGCTCGTCCAACCCAGGACCGTATGTCGCTCACTGACGATCTTGGGGATGGAATAGCCATACCCGTTGACGTCCGGATCCTTCTCATAGGCAATGATCTCCTGGGCATCCTCCTCGCTCAGCGTGATGCCCCAGTACTGGAGGACGGCGGCTTGGAGCTCCGCGGGCGTTGGATCCCTTCCTTCCGGGAGCGTACCGGCAATGAGCTGCGCCGTGGTCTGCATGCCTTTGACGGGATCGAGCAGGTCTTCCACGGTGATATCGGTATAGGTCCAGTTCACCGAGCGATTCCCGAGAGTCAGGCCGCCGGTGTTATGGTCCGGCGCGGCCAGGAGCATGGTGCCGGGGTTGGTCTTGGCGAACTCGAGCGCCACCCTGACCGCATCGTCGAAGGCCAGAAAGTCATGCAGCATGTATGCCGGATCGTTGGCGTGGCCGGCCCAGTCGATCTGGCTGCCTTCGACCGTCAGGATGAAGCCGTTCTCATTCTTCGAGAGCAGCTCGATCGCCTTCCCGGTCATTTCGGCCAGCGTCGGCTCATTGCAAGCCTGTTCGTCAGCTTGCTCACACGAGTATTGGCGATCGATGTCCGGCATCATCGCCGACTTGGCGAACAGCCCCCACGCCTTGCCGCCCTTCAGTGCAGTCATCTCGGCCTTGGTCTGCACCCACTGATAGCCGCGAGCCGTGAGCACTTCCCGGAGGTTCTCGCCGTCGGTGCGGGAGCCGTCGGGTGTGGGAAGCAAGCGGTCCCATCCGCCGCCGAAGACGACGTCGAGATTCTGGTACACCAGTTGCTCGGCGATGTCATTCTCCAGGCTGCGGGAGTCCACGTGTGCAGCATAACCGGCCGGGGTCGCGTGGGTCACCCGCGACGTCGAGATCAGCCCCGTCGCCTTGCCCTGGCGCTTGGCCCCCTCCAACACGGTCGCGAGCGGACGGTAAGAGAACCAATTCCATTTTTCTGCGTCGCTGGCCCCGGGAACCTCGGCCGGAAGCCTGTAGGTGCTGAGCGCGTTGGCCTCGATCGGGCCGACGCCGATGAACTTGTCGGTCGTTTTGTAGCCGGTCGCCATCGCGGTCCCCGCCGGCGCGGAGTCGGTGGTGATCGAATTGACCATCCAGGCGGCCATGGTCCCGGCGCCCATCTCATCCAGCGCGAGGGGTTCGCCGCGGTACCAGCGGCCTAGGGTCTGAATCGACTGCGACTGGCCATCCGGAATCAGGATGATGATGTTCTTGACCTCGGCGGCCGAGGCGCTGCCGGCAAACTGCAAGCCGGCAACGAGTGATAGGGACAGGAGTCCCGAAAGCCTATGTTGGTGTCGTGTGTACATGGTTCGCTCGCGGTGAAGATGTTGAGGATGTCGAGTTGCGAGACGAGTCGAATGAAGACCCCGTCGCCGCGGCACAAATAGTGCAATGGCCGGATTGCAGCTCGTTGGCGGCGCGATGACGGTATGGTGATAACTCGCCTTTTCTTGATTGCGGTCAGCTCGGATACAACTAGTGCTTGACAGGCTCGATGTCGCGAGAAGCGCGCGGTGAGGTGGTGGCCAAACTCAGACTGCGTGACAAGGGCATGCTGACGCGACCTGCCGGGCACAGGGGCACAGTTCGAGTGATGTCGCGATTCGTGTAAGATGCTTCGGCGACTGCGGATGCGTCGCGTCCGGAAAACACCTATCCGGTAGCTCGGCTCCGGCGCGGTCGAGCCCGCCTCGGTTCGCTTGAGGCGCACCGCGTCACTGACGGTCGAGTCGTGCACGCCGAAATGCTCTGCGATCTCCTGTATCGCATAGGCACCGCTCGGAAATGCGCACGCCAACGCCTCGTGCGGCGTTGCGGATTGATCGGCAAACGCAGACACCGGCTTCGCAAGCGCAAGGGGGCAGGTTCAATTCGTCTATGCATTCCAAGCCATCCGGCCACCTGTTCCAGCCACATCCGACCGGTGATTCTACCGACCCTACGAGGCCCAATGGCCGTAATCACAATCCGTCCCCCTCACCACCCACGCTCCAACAACGGCCTCAAAAACCGCCCGGTATGGGACCGCTCGTTCGCGGCAATCTGTTCGGGCGTGCCGACCGCGATGATCTCGCCGCCGCGGTGCCCGCCCTCCGGTCCCAGGTCGATGATCCAATCCGCGGTCTTGATGACATCCAGGTTGTGCTCGATCACGACCACGGTGTTGCCCTGGTCGCGGAAGCGATGCAGGACGTCGAGCAGATGCTTGACGTCGTGGAAGTGCAGGCCGGTGGTGGGCTCGTCCAGGATATAGAGCGTTCGGCCGGTATCGCGTTTGCTGAGCTCGCGGCTGAGTTTGACCCGCTGGGCCTCGCCGCCGGAGAGCGTGGTGGCGCTCTGGCCGAGGCGCACGTAGGCCAGGCCGACATCCATCAGGGTCTGGAGCTTGCGCTTGATGAGCTGCACGGGCGAGAAGAAGTCGAGCGCATCCTCGATGGTGAGGTTCAGGACCTCGTCGATGGTCTTGCCCTTGTAGCGGATCTCGAGTGTCTCGCGGTTGTAGCGTCGGCCTTTGCAGGTGTCGCACTGGACATAGATGTCGGGCAGGAAGTGCATCTCGACCCGGATGAGTCCGTCCCCTTTGCAGGCTTCGCAGCGTCCGCCCTTGACGTTGAAGCTGAAGCGGCCGGGGCCGTAGCCGCGCGAGCGCGCCTCGGGCACGGCGGCGAAGAGGTCGCGGACCAGGTTGAAGAGCCCGGTATAAGTGGCGGGGTTGGAGCGCGGGGTTCGACCGATGGGGCTCTGGTCGATGTCGACGACCTTGTCGAAGGAGTCGAGCCCTTCGATGGCGGTATGGGGTGCCGGCTGGAGGCTGGAGCCGTTGAGATGGCGGGCGGCGAGCGGGAAGAGTGTGTCGTTGATCAGGGTGGACTTGCCCGAGCCCGAGACGCCGGTGATGCAGACGAAGCTGCCGACCGGGATCTCGGCATCGACGGTGCGTAGGTTGTGGCCCCGCGCACCCAGGATGCGCAGCTGCCGGTCCGGATCGTTGGGCGTGCGCTGGGTCGGGATGTCGATTCGCAGATCGCCGGACAGATAGCGCCCGGTCAGGGATCCGGGTGCGGTCGCGATCTCCTCGGCAGTGCCTTGGGCGACGATCTCGCCGCCATGCACGCCGGCGCCTGGCCCCAGGTCGACGACCAGATCGGCCGCGCGGATCGCCTCCTCGTCGTGCTCGACGACGATGACGGTGTTGCCGATGTCGCGCAGGTGGGTCAACGTTTTGAGCAGGCGGGCATTGTCGCGCTGATGCAGGCCGATCGAGGGCTCGTCCAGGATGTACATGACCCCGACCAGCCCGGCGCCGATCTGGCTGGCGAGGCGGATGCGCTGGGCCTCGCCGCCCGAGAGCGTCTCGGCGCTGCGGTCGAGGGTCAGATAGTCGAGACCCACGTCGACCAGGAAGCGCAGCCGGGTGGCAATCTCCTTGATGACCCGCGCTCCAATCTCGCCGCGCTTGCCGGGCAGCTCCAGCCCCTCGAAAAAGCGCAACGAGTCGCCCACGGGCATGGCTGCGACCGCGGGCAGGTTGTGGCTCTCCAGAAAGACATGGCGTGCCGCTTCGTTCAGACGCGAGCCGCCGCAGGTCGGGCAGGGCTGGTGCGAGAGATAACGCGCTAGCTCCTCGCGGACCGTATTGGAGTCGGTCTCTTTGTAGCGCCGTTCCATGTTGCGGATGATGCCCTCGAAGGGGCGGATCTTGGCGGCGCCGCGCTCGTGCGGCAGCTTGAGCTTGATCTTCTCCTTGCCGGTGCCGAACAGGATCAGCTCCTGAATCGGGGCGTCGAGCTGATTCCAAGGGGTCTCGACATCGAAGCCGTAGTGCTCGCCCAGCCCACGGATCACCTGAAAGTAAAAGGCGTTGCGCCGATCCCAGCCGCGCACCGCGCCGCTGGCCAGGCTCAGCTGCGGATGGAGCACGACCTTCGCGGGGTCGAAGAACTGCTCCATGCCGAGCCCGTCGCAGGTAGGGCAGGCGCCGACCGGGTTGTTGAAGGAGAAGGTCCGGGGCTCCAGCTCCGGGATGCTGTAGCCGCAGACCGGGCAGGCGAAGGACGCCGAGAAGGTGATCATGGGCCGCTCGGGCGCGTCGATCGCGGCGACGCGGGCGATGCCCCCGGAGAGCTTGAGTGCGGTCTCGAAGGACTCGGCCAGACGCAGGGCCAGATCGGGACGCACGCGGAAGCGGTCGACGACCACCTCGATGTCGTGCTTCTTTTTGATGTCCAGCTCGGGCGGATCGTCGAGCTCGTAGAGATCGCCGTCGATGCGGGCGCGCACGAAGCCTTGTGCATGCAGCTCGCCGATCAGCCGCTGGTATTCGCCTTTACGCGCCGAGACGACGGGGGCGAGCAGCATCAGGCGATCGCCCTCCGGCAAGGCCATCACCTGATCGACCATCTGACTGATGGTCTGGGCCTCCAGCGGCTCGTCATGCGCCGGACAGCGCGGCTGGCCGACGCGCGCGAACAGCAGACGCAGATAGTCGTAGATCTCGGTGATGGTGCCGACGGTGGAGCGCGGATTGTGGGAGGTGGTCTTCTGCTCGATCGAGATGGCCGGCGAGAGTCCCTCGATATGGTCCAGGTCCGGCTTCTCCATGACCGAGAGGAACTGCCGGGCATAGGACGAAAGCGACTCGACATAGCGGCGCTGACCCTCGGCATAGATGGTGTCGAAGGCGAGCGAGGACTTGCCGGAGCCCGACAGGCCGGTGAAGACGATCAACTGCTGACGGGGCAGGTCGAGATCGATGCTTTTGAGATTGTGGGTGCGTGCGCCGCGGATGCGGATTGTGTCCATGGGGCTGGGAGACCTGCGGCGGTGGGCGGCCAATGCGTGATTATTCCGCAAAGGCCGCTCGAACGTCTCTACCCGCGGCAGAGGTTCCGGCAGTCTGCGGTGGATGGTGTCGGGGCGCGGATCAAGGCAGACCCCGGAGTCAGCGAAGATGCAACGCCAGGTGTGGCCGCCGCGTCATTCTGCGGCTACCGGCGACGCTCAATGCTCGTCGTGAAGCTCCAATCGCCGCTCCAAACGTTCCAGGCGGCGTTTGATGTCGTCGACATCCGATTTGCTGCCGTAGACCGCTGCCGTCAGCCCTGCCAGCTGTTGCCCCATCGCGGAGAGCTGGAGACTGTTGGCGGTGACGTCGCGTTTGATGTCGGCGAGGTCCGGGCGGATTGCGCGGAGATGCTCGAGGACACGGTTTTCGATCTCTGCCGTCATCGCCGTTTCTCCGCGGAGCCCGTCTTAAACCGCGCCGGCTCCAGCGGTTCTGAAATCCGCCGGGGCCGATCCCATCCAAAAACATCGCATACCGCACTGGGCGCGGTTTAAGAAGACTGGTCTGCGGGAGGATTCCTGTCAATCGCGGGCACGATCGCCGACAAGCCCTTATACTCGCGTCTTCCGCCGAATCGACGTAGAAGGTCACCGGCTTTGACTCGCTCTTATCAACCCCTTGTCGCCTTCACCGGGCTGGAGAAGCGCGCCGCGGCCGGTCTGGCCGCGATCTTCTCCACACGCATGCTGGGCCTCTTTATGGTCCTGCCGGTCTTCGCGCTCTATGCACACGACCTGGACGGCGCCACCCCCTTGTTGGTCGGACTGGCGATCGGTGCCTATGGCCTGACGCAGGCGCTGTTTCAGATCCCGCTCGGTCTGTTGTCGGATCGGATCGGGCGCAAGCCGGTCATCTACGGGGGGCTGGTGTTGTTCGCGATCGGCAGCGTGGTCGCGGCCCTTGCCGATCAGATCGAGCTGGTCATCCTGGGACGCGTGATCCAGGGCAGCGGCGCCATCGCGGCGGCGACCATTGCGCTGACCGCCGATCTGACCCGCGATTCGGTGCGCACGCGGGCCATGGCGGCCATCGGCATCAGCGTGGCACTCTCCTTTGCCGGGGCACTGGTCGTCGGCCCCCCTTTGGCGCGCTGGCTCGGTATCTCGGGGATCTTTTGGCTGACCGCGTTTCTGGCGATCGTCGGCATGCTGGTCCTGGCCTATATCGTGCCCGAGCCCGAGCGCTCCGGCGTCCATCGCGAGGCCCAGCCGGTGATGGATCAGTTCGCGGGCGTGCTGGGTAACCCCACGCTGCTGCGTCTGGATCTGGGCATCTTCCTGCTGCACCTCACCATGGTGAGCATGTTCGTGGTGCTGCCGCTGTCGATCGAGTCGGCCGGTTTGGCGCCCGTGGATCACTGGCTGCTCTATCTGCCGGTCGTCTTGCTCGCCATCGTGATCATGGTCCCCTTCATCATCATGGCGGAGCGCGGCGGCAAGGTGAAGGCCGTGCTGCTCGGTGCGGTTACGGCGATGTGTGCGTCCATGGTGGGCTTCTATCTCTTCAATCAGTCCATTTGGGTCGTCGGGTTCCTGCTGCTGGTGATGTTCACCGTCTTCAACCTGATGGAGGCCATCCTGCCGTCGCTCGTCTCGAAGGCCGCGCGTGCCGGCGCGCGGGGAACCGCGATGGGGGTCTTCTCGAGCTCGCAGTTCTTAGGTGCCTTCCTGGGCGGGTTGCTCGGCGGCTTGGCGCATCAGAGCTTCGGCGCGGACGCCGTCTATCTGGTCGGGGCGGCGACCTCGTTGGTGTGGATCGGCTTGGCCGCGACGATGGCGATGCCGGCGAATCTGACGGCGCATGTCCTTTCGCTCGGCGATCGGCCGGCCGAAGAGGGCCTGGGTCTCGAGGCGCGTCTGCTGGCCATCCCGGGGGTGGAGGATGCCGTCGTTGCCCTCGATGAGGGTGTCGCTTATCTGAAGGTGGACAGTGGCCGACTGGATTGGGCAACATTGCAGACATTTTCGGCTAGGGCCTGAGGCGGAATGCCGAGGTCGGCCGCGTATTTTTAGGCTGGACAACAATCGCCCGCGTTCGGCGCGGAGCGGGAGGGCTGCATGGCAGGCGTCAACAAGGTGATTCTCATCGGCAACCTCGGGGCTGATCCGGAGGTGCGTTACATGCCGAGCGGTGATGCGGTGGCGAATGTCCGCATCGCAACGAGTGAGACCTGGAAGGACCGGAACACCGGCGAGCGGCAGGAGCGCACCGAATGGCACAACGTCGTCTTCTTCGGCAAGGTCGCCGAGATCGTCAAGCAGTATGTGCACAAGGGCTCGAAGATCTACGTCGAAGGCAAGCTGCGCACTAAAAAATGGCAGGGCCAGGACGGACAAGATCGCTACACGACCGAGGTGGTGGTCGACATGAACGGGACGATGCAGATGCTCGACAGCCGTTCCGGCGGTGGTGGTGTCGGATCATCGGTGCCTTTCGATGACGCGCCCGCCTATCAATCGCGCGGCGGCGGGCGGCCGCAATCCTCGAGTCCGGCGCCGTCATCCGGAGGCAGCAGCCCTGGAGGCAGCAGCCCTGGAGGCAGCAGCCCCGGAGGCAGCAGCCAAGGCGCGGCGGATTTCGACGACGATATCCCGTTTTAAACCGCGCCGACTCCAACGGTCGTCAAGTCTGCCGGGGCCGATCCCATCCAAAAACATCGCCTACCGCGCTGGGCGCGGTTTAAGCGTTCCACCATCAGCGTCAAGGAGCATTGCGTGTGCTGACCCTTCTCGTCACCGGCGGGGCCGGATTTATCGGCGGCAACTTCGTCCACCACATCCTCGAGACGACCGATGCGCGGGTGGTCAACCTCGATTCCCTGACCTACGCCGGCAATCTGGACACCCTTGCCGATCTGAAGGACAACCCGCGTCATGTCTTCGTGCAGGGCGACATCGCCGATCCTGCGCTGGTGGCCCGACTCCTTGCCGAGTACGAGGTCGATGCGGTCGTGAACTTTGCGGCCGAGAGCCATGTCGATCGCTCGATCGACGGCCCGGCCCAGTTCGTCCAGACCAACGTGGTCGGTACCTTCAATCTGCTGGACTGCGCCCGTGCGCATTGGGCGAAGCGTAAAGGCGCGGCCAAGGACGCCTTTCGCTTCCTGCATGTCTCGACCGACGAGGTCTACGGCTCGCTCGGGCCGACGGGTCTCTTCACGGAGTCGACCCCGTACGCGCCCAACTCGCCCTACTCGGCGTCCAAGGCCGCATCGGACCATCTTGTGCGCGCCTGGTTTCACACCTACGGCTTGCCGGTGCTGACGACCAACTGCTCGAACAATTACGGGCCTTACCAGTTCCCGGAGAAGTTGATCCCGCTGATGATCCTGAAGGCGCAGCGCGGCGAGTCCTTGCCCATCTACGGCGACGGCGGGAACGTCCGCGACTGGCTGTACGTCATCGATCATTGCCGGGCGATCCTGCGCGTGCTCGAGGCCGGCAGACCGGGCGAGGTCTACAATGTCGGCGGCAACAGCGAGAAGACCAATCTCGAGGTCGTCGAGACGCTCTGTGCCCTGCTCGACGAGCGCCTGCCCGCTTCGCCCTATCGGCCGCACACCGGTCTGAAGACCTTCGTCAAAGACCGTCCCGGACACGATCGGCGCTACGCCATCGATGCCGGCAAGCTCAAGCGCGAGCTTGGGTGGGAGCCGGCGGAGACCTTCGAGTCCGGCATGCGCTTGACGGTCGACTGGTATCTGGACCATCCGGACTGGTGTCGGCGGGTCACCGACGGGAGCTATCTCGGCGAGCGTCTCGGTGCCGCCGGTGGAGGGATCGGATCATGAATCGAAAAGGCATCATCCTGGCCGGAGGCTCCGGCACGCGTCTCTATCCGCTGACGCGCGCGATCAGCAAGCAGCTGCTGCCGATCTACGACAAACCGATGATCTATTACCCGCTCTCGACCCTGATGTTGGCGGGGATTCGCGAGATTCTGATCATCTCCACGCCGCATGACCTGCCGATGTTCCGATCGCTCCTCGGGGACGGGTCCCAATGGGGTTTGCATCTCGAGTACGCCGAGCAGCCCCATCCGGGCGGGCTCGCGCAAGCCTTCCTGATCGGCAAGGACTTCGTCGGCACATCGCCCTCCTGTCTCGTTCTCGGCGACAACATCTTTTACGGCCACGGCCTGGTGGATCAGCTCAAGGCCGCCGGTGCGTGCGAGCGCGGCGCCACCGTCTTCGGCTACTACGTCTCGGACCCGGAGCGCTACGGCGTGGTCGAGTTCGATGCGAGCGGGCATGTCCTGAGCCTGGAAGAGAAACCCAGCAAACCCAAGTCCAACTGGGCGGTGACCGGCATCTATTTCTACGACGATCAGGTCTGCGGACTCGCCGAGGGGCTGCGCCCGTCGCCACGGGGCGAGCTGGAGATCACGGACCTCAACATCCGCTACCTCGAGCAGGGCGATCTGCACGTCAGCCGAATCGGTCGCGGGACCGCCTGGCTCGATACCGGCACGCACGAGTCGCTCATGCAGGCCGGGCAGTTCATCGAGACGATCGAGCGCCGACAGGGCCTCAAGATCTGCTGTCCGGAAGAGGTGGCCTACTTCAACGGCTGGATCGACGACGACCAGCTCCGGGCGATGGGCGAGGAGCTGAAGAAGAGCGGCTACGGCGAGTATCTGCTGAGTCTGCTGCGGCGAGGCGACGTATGAAGGTCATCGAAACGGCAATCCCGGGTGTCCTGATCCTCGAACCCAAGGTCTTCGGCGACGAGCGGGGCTTCTTCATGGAGACCTACCGGACCAATCGCTACGCCGAGCTCGGGATCCCTGCGCCCTTTGTCCAAGACAACCTGTCCTACTCGGGGCGGGGTGTCCTGCGGGGCCTGCATGTCCAGCATCCGCACGCACAGGGCAAGTTGGTGCAGGTGATGGACGGCGAGGTGTTCGACGTCGCGGTCGATATCCGTCGCGGCTCGCCGACCTTCGGGCGCTGGGTCGGTGCGACCCTGTCGGGAGAGAACCGACGCCAGTTCTGGATCCCGCCGGGGTTCGCCCACGGCTTCCTGGTCACCGGCGACTCGGCCCTCTTCATCTACAAAAACACGGACTATTACAGCCCCGAGACCGAGCTCAGTCTACGTTGGGACGACCCCGAGATCGGCATCGACTGGCCGTTCGAGGGGACGCCCGAGCTCTCTGCCAAGGATTCGGCCGCGGCCTGTCTGAGCGAGATCTCACCCGAACGCCTTCCCGATTACGAGGCCAGCCTATGATGACCAAGCGCACGACCGCCGAACGGCCCCGAATCCTTCTGATCGGCGCCAACGGGCAAGTCGGTTGGGAGTTGCGGCGCACACTCGCGACACTCGGCGATGTGATTCCGGCCTCCCTCGAAGGGGAGTACGGACCGACGATCGATCTGCTGGATCCGGCATCCTTGGCGAGGCTTGTCCAGGACACCGCTCCGGATGCGGTCGTCAATGCCGCCGCCTACACCGCCGTGGACAAGGCCGAGACCGATCGCGCCATCGCGCAGCGGATCAATGCGGATGCGGTCGGCGAGCTGGGCGCCATGCTGGCCAGGCGCGGCACGCCGATCATCCATTACTCGACCGACTTCGTGTTCTCCGGCAATCTGGATCGGCCCTACCGAGAAGACGACGCACCCGGTGCGCTCAATGTCTACGGCGAGACCAAGCTCGGCGGCGAGCAGGCGTTGCTGAGCTCCGGCGCCCGTGCCCTGATCTTTCGCACCAGCTGGGTCTACGGCATCCGCGGCGCCAATTTCCTGCTGACCATGCTGCGTCTGCTCAAAGAGCGCGACGAGCTGCGCATCGTCGACGATCAGATCGGCTCGCCGACCTGGAGTCGCATGTTGGCCTCGGCGACGGCCTTGGTGCTCTACAGGGTTTTGCGCGGCGAGCTGGATCTGAAGAAGGTCGGCGGGCTCTATCATCTGACCGGCTCGGGTCAGGTCAGCTGGTTCGGGTTCGCGAGCGCGATCCTGGAAGACGCCGGCCTGGACGCGAATCTGATCCCGATTCCCTCGTCCGAATATCCGGCGCCGGCGCGCCGCCCGCTCTACTCGGTCTTGGACAACAGCCTCTTTCAAGAGACCTTCGGGTTGTCGATGCCGGATTGGCGTCTGTCGTTGAGGCAGTGTTTGGACGAGAAGACTTAAACCGCGCCCGGCGCGGTATGCGATGTCATTGGATGGGATCGACCCCGGCAGACTTGACGGCCGTTGGAATCGGCGCGGTTTAAGGCATTAAAAAAGATTAAATTTTAAACCGCGTCTCACCGAGATCGAGGATATCTCCAAAGCCATAGGCAAAATGAAAATAACGCATGTCGCTCTGGACGCGGTTTAGGTCCTCGAGGCTGTCCCGAACAAGAGCGGCAGGACGTCGTTGTAGCGCGAGGCGAAATGCACCTTGAAGCCCTTGCTGACGTGCTCGGGCACCTCTTCGAACTCGCCGCGGTTGTCCTCCGGGAGGATGATCTCGCGGATGCCCGCGCGTCGTGCCGCGATCAGCTTCTCGCGGATGCCGCCGACCGGGAAGACCTCGCCGGTTAAGGTGATCTCGCCGGTCATGGCGAGTCGGCGGATCGGTTGGTTGCGGGCGAGCGAGAGGAGGGCGGACGTGATGGTGATGCCGGCCGAGGGGCCGTCCTTCGGCGTGGCGCCGGCCGGGACGTGGACATGGATGAAGGCGTTCTCGAAGAAGGCCGGATCGGCGCCGAGTTGGGCGGCGTGGCCGACCAGATAGCCGTAGGCGATCTCGGCGGACTCCTTCATGACGTCCCCGAGCTGACCGGTGAGCTTGAAGCCGCGCGTGAAGCTGTGGGTCCGGGCGGCCTCGATGGAGAGTGTGACGCCCCCCATGGCGGTCCAGGCGAGACCGGTCACGACGCCGGGGCCGGAGAGCTTGCGCTCGTCGCGAAACACCGGGCTGCCGAGATAGCCCTTGAGGTCCTCCGCGCCGATGCTGATCGGTGTCTCTTCGCCTTCGAGCATGCGTACGGCGACCTTGCGCACGATCTTTCCCAGCTGTTTTTCCAGCCGACGCACCCCGGCATCGCGGGCATAGGCATCGATCAGGGCACGTAGTGTCTTGGTGTCGAGCGTCACCGCACGTTTGGCGAGCCCTGCCCGGTCGATCTGGCGCGGCAGCAGATATTTCTTGGCGATCTGGAGCTTCTCCTCGGCGATATAGCCGGAGAGCTGAATCACCTCCATGCGGTCGAGCAAGGGGCCGGGGATGCTGTCGGTCTGGTTCGCGGTGCAGACGAAGAGCACTTTGGACAGATCAAAGCGCAGATCCAGGTAGTGATCGAGGAAGTCGCTGTTCTGTTCCGGGTCCAGGACCTCGAGCAGGGCCGAGGCGGGGTCGCCGTGGTATGACGCGCCGACCTTGTCGATCTCGTCGAGCATGATGACGGGATTAGCCGTGCCGGCGTCCTTGATCGCCTGGAGAAACTTGCCGGGCATGGCGCCGATGTAGGTGCGACGGTGGCCCTTGATCTCGGCCTCGTCGCGGATGCCGCCGACCGAGAAGCGATAGAAGCGCCGCCCGAGCGCATCGGCGATGGAGTGCCCGATCGAGGTCTTGCCGACACCGGGTGGGCCGACGAGCAGGATGATGGAGCCGGCGATCTCGCCCTTGTGGATGCCGACGGCGAGGAATTCGAGGATGCGTTTCTTCACATCCTCCAGGCCGTAATGGTCGCGATCCAAAACGCGGCGCGCCCGCTTGAGATCCAGCTTGTCGGCGGAGTGCTTGCCCCAGGGCAGGATCGTGATCCAGTCCAGATAGTTGCGGGTCACGGCGTATTCCGGAGAACCGGTCTCCAGCATGCGCAGCTTGTCCATCTCCTCTTCGACCCGTTTGCTCGCCTGCTCGGTCAGGACGAGCTTTTCGATCCGGGCGGTGAAGCGGTCGATCTCCGCGGTGCGGTCGTCCTTGGCGATGCCGAGCTCCTTTTGGATCGCCTTGAGCTGCTCGCGCAAAAAGAACTCGCGCTGCTGCTTGTGCATCTTCTCCTCGACCGTGCGCCGGATCTTCTGCTGGGCGCGGGCGAGCTCGAGCTCGTTGTTGAGCAGGACCAGCACCTTTTCCATGCGCGGCAAGAGCGGAACGAGCTCCAGGACGTCCTGCAGCTGCTCCTTGGTCGAGGTGGTGAGGCTGGCCGCGAAGTCGGAGAGATGCGACGGGTCGTCGGGGCCGAAGCGGTCGAGGAACATCCGCAGCTCTTCGACATAGAGCGGGTTGAGCGGCAGCAGCTCTTTGATGGTGTTGATCACGGCCATGGCGTAGGCCTTGATCTCCTCGTTCGGAGGACCGGCCGGCTCGGGCAGATAGGTCACCTGTGCGTCGAAGGGGACTTTGCGGCTGACCCAGTTGGCGATGCTGAATCGCTGCAGGCACTCCACCAGGACTTGGAGGTGGCCGTCTTGCTGATGGACGCGGTGGACCCGGCAGGCCGTGCCGACCGGATAGAAATCGGTCGTTTGCGCCTCTTCGGAGGTCTCGCTGCGCACCAGCACGACGCCGAGGATCTTGTGCTCGCTCTCCCCGACCACCTTGAGTGTCGAGGACCAGCTTTCCGCGTCCATCATCAGCGGAACGGCTTGGCCGGGAAAGAAGGGACGCGAGGCGACCGGCAGGATGGGGATACGGGTCGGGAGGACATCGTTGGCCCGCGCGAGCGTGATCTCGGAACCCGCGTCGCCCCCGATGTCGCCCGAATCCTCTCCCAAATCTTCGCCTGAATCCTCGACCGCCATCGTGCTGTCCTCGTTCGTCAATACCCCACTCGGATCGGTCAATTTCAGGGTACGAGCGGAGATTTGCAAGCGGCATTCGCCAGGCGCGCATAGCTTGCGACATCGAGGTTTTCGGCCCTCAGCGTCGGATCGATCCCGGTCGCGATGAGGAGCTGTGCATCGACCAGTTTGGAGAGACTGTTGCGCAGCGTCTTGCGTCGCTGCCCGAAGGCCGCGGCGACGATACGGGCGTGCAGTGCCGGGTCGTCGACGGGGTAGGGAAGCGGTCGATGGGGCCGCAACCGCAGGAAGGCGGACTCGACCTTCGGGGCCGGGGTGAAGGCGCCCGCACCGATGCGAAAGAGACAATCCGCCGAGCACAGCGTCTGAACCATCACCGAGAGACGTCCGTAGGTCTTGTCGCCCGGATCCGCGACGATGCGCTCGACGACCTCCTTCTGCAGCATCAGGTGCATGTCCTCGATACAGTCGGCCTGCTCCAGGAATCGGAACAAGAGCGGTGTGGAGATGTTGTAGGGGAGATTCCCGACGAGACGCAAGCGCTCGCTCGCGTGCACGAGGGCGCAGAGGTCGAAATTCAGTGCATCGGCCTGGTGGATCCGCAGATCCCCGAGCGGGCCGAGCCGATCGCGCAGCGGGCCGACCAGGTCGCGGTCCAGCTCGACGACATCGAGCGAGCCGGCCGCGGTCAGGAGTCCTTGTGTGATCGCGCCCTGCCCGGGACCGATCTCGACGACGCGCTCGCCCGGCGTCGCCGCAATCGCCCCGTGGATACGGTCGATCACTTGGCGGTCATGAAGAAAGTTCTGGCCGAAACGTTTGCGTGCGCGGTGCTCCATTAAACTGCGTCCGGCATGATATGGATTGGTTTCAACCTGATTCGCGATCCTGGCAATACGCGAGCGTCGGAGTCGACGCGGTTTAAGTCATTATTTTTTGTCATTTAAACCGTGTCGGCTCTAAGGTCGTTAATGGCGTCGAGGGGTGTTTCGTGCTCAGGCGCCCGGCGCCCGGTAAGTCAGGTGTCGGAAATAGGGTGAGCACCGAACCTAACCCGGCAGAGCCGGAACCGAGAAACGTGGTCGAAGGCTCTGCTCGTTGTCGTTGTCGTAATCGGATTCCGGACGACCACGAACGCGACAACGACAACGACAACGACAACGATTGGATTCGGTGCTTAACTGATTTCTGACGCGTTGCTCAGCAGTTGTGGCAGACTTCATGGGCGAACTGCTCGAGTTTACGCGTGTCGGCGGCGAAGAGTCGGATCCCCTCGGCGAGTTTTTCGGAGGCCATGGCGTCTTCGTTGAGCTCCCAGCGGAAGCCGGGCTCGTCGAAGCCGACCTTCGGGAGGTCCATGCCGAGCGCCCCTTCGGGATCCAGCTTGCGTGGGACATCGCCTTCGGTCGAGGCGAGCTCGCCGAGCAGGGCGGGCGAGATGGTGAGGTAGTCGCAGCCGGCCAGCTCCAGGATCTCGTCGAGGTTGCGGAAGCTCGCGCCCATGACGACGGTATCGTAGCCGTGGCGTTTGTAGTAGTTGTAGATCCGGGTGACGGACTGCACGCCCGGGTCCTCGTCGGCCGGATAGCCGGGGACGTTGTCGGCATTCTTGTACCAGTCGAGGATCCGCCCGACGAACGGCGAGATGAGTGTGACGCCCGCGTCGGCGCAGGCGACGGCCTGGGCGAAGCTGAACAAGAGGGTTAAATTGCAGTGCAAACCCTGGCGCTGCAGGATTTCCGCGGCGCGGATGCCTTCCCAGGTCGATGCGATCTTGAAGAGGACTCGGGTGCTCGGGTCGATGCCGGCGGCTTGGTAGAGCTCCACCAGTGCCGCGGCGCGCTTGAGCGTGGCCTCGGTGTCGAAGGAGAGCCGCGCATCGATCTCGGTCGAGACCCGTCCGGGAACAATCTTCAGGATTTCCGTGCCGAAGTTCACGGCGAGCTTGTCCATCGTCGCCCGGGCTTGGTCCATCGCGTTGCTGCCGCCCTCACGCGTGCCGAAGAGAACGGCGTCCTCCACCAGCTCGCGGTACTGCGTCATCTGGGCTGCTTTGAAGATCAGTGAGGGGTTGGTGGTGGCATCTTGGGGCTGATACTCGGCGATGGACTCGAAATCGCCGGTGTCGGCGACGACCGTGGTCATGGTCTTGAGTTGGTCGAGCTTGCTCATGGTTCCACACCTTCTTCAAGGTTGAGACGCGTCGGCGTCGATGGGTTGACCTTAACGGAATCGGATGACGATTTCGAATCCGCCCCGGCGCTCGATGCGCCTCGAGAGCAAGGCATGTCGTGCCGTTACGCAAGAACCGCGCCGGCAGGACGATCCGGCGCGCGGGGCCTGCTCCTGTGGTCGTAGCGGCCATCATCCGGCGGGTGAATGAGCCGGCCGCTGGAATTTACCCGTCTTGCGCGAAAAGCCCCGTCGTTCAGGGCGGGGATGGATAGCGCCGGACGGTGGACCCGTCCGGCATCTGTTCAGGTGGGAGTCTGTTGCTGTTCGATGTACTGGCGCACGATGGAAATCGGGGCACCGCCGCAGGAGGCGGCGAAGTAGGAGGGCGACCAGAGGACGCCTTTCCAGTAACGCTGCTGAATGTCCTGGCGCTCTTGGCGCAGTAGGCGGCTGGAGACGCCCTTGAGGCTGTTCACCAGGGCCGACACCGCCACCTTTGGCGGATAGGCGACCAGCAGGTGCACATGGTCGTGCTCGCCGTCCATTTCGACCAGCGTGGCCTCGAAGTCGGTGCAGACCTTGGCGAAGATCCCGCGCAGGGTGTCGATCGCGGCAGCGTCGAAGACCTTGCGGCGGTATTTCGCCACAAAGACCAAATGGACGTGCATCTGAAAGACGCAGTGTCTGCCGCGTCTAATGTCGTTGTCTTGTGTCATAGACCAAACTATACTCCAGGCTATGTTGCGTCTCCAAGCGTTCAAATTCGAGTTGATGCCGGATGGCGGGCAGGCGCGCGACATGCGCCGCTTCGCCGGATCGTGCCGGTTCGTCTTCAACAAGGCGCTGGCGATGCAGCAGGAGCGGTATGCGGCTGGGGAGAAGCGGCTCGGGTATGCCGGGCTGTGCAGTGCCCTGATCGAGTGGAAGGCCGTCCCGGCGACGGCCTGGCTCTGCGACACCCCATCCCAAGCCCTACAACAGACCCTCAAGGACCTGGAGCGGGCCTATACCAACTTCTTCGCCAAGCGGGCCGACTTTCCCCGTTTCAAACGGCCGTCGGGATCGACATGGGCATCGCCCGCTTCGCCACCTTGAGCGACGGCGCCGTGTTCGAGCCCCTGAGCAGTTTCAAACGCCAGGAACAGGCGTTGGCGAAGGCGCAGCGCGCCATGAGCCGCAAGACCAAGTTCGGGAGGAACTGGATGAAGGCGAAAGCCAAGGTCCAGCGCATCCATACCAAGATCGCCAACGCCCGGCGCGACGACCTGCACAAGACCACGACCACGATCAGCCAAAACCACGCGATGGTGTGCATCGAGGACTTGCAGGTTCGCAACATGTCGGCGTCGGCGGCCGGGACGGTGGAAGCGCCGGGCACCAACGTTCGGGCCAAGTCCGGCCTGAACAAAGCCATTCTCGACCAGGGTTGGTTCGAGTTTCGCCGGCAACTGGACTACAAGACGGCGTGGAGTGGCGGGCACCTGGTCGCGGTGCCCCCACAGAACACCAGCCGGACCTGTCCGTGCTGCGGGCATATCGCCAAGGAGAACAGGCAGACTCAAGCCCGGTTCGCGTGCGTGGAGTGCGGTTTCGAGGAAAACGCCGATTTGGTCGGTGCGATCAATGTTCTAAGGGCGGGACACGCCCGGTTAGCCTGCGGAGATACTTCGCTCATTGGAGCGTCGGCCCAGGAACCCGCCGAAGCGACTATTCGCGAGCTTTCTTGCGTGTAGCGCCGTAGGAATCGCCGTCCTTCAGGGCGGCGAGGATGTCAAAATTCCATCCATCTGTTGCAGGGAGCATTGAGCGGTCAACTGCCGGATTTAGGTTCATACTCAAGACCTCTCAGGCCAAGGGTACGAGGTGTTTCCAACATCCCATGAGCCATTCGACAACGGATCTTCGGGTTCCCGACGGCACGCCGTTCCAACAGGTCTCGGATCTGCTGACGGAACTCTATCGTCCCATCCTCGCGCCCTCGGAGACGACGACGCGTGTGTTTTACGACACCTTTGACTGGGTGATCTTCCATGACGGTGGTGCGCTGGAATGCCACACGCAGCGCTCGACGCGGCGTCTGATCCGACGCGACCTCGATGGCGCGTCGCCGCCTTTGTCTCAGACCCTTGCCGGCGAGCCCGGTTTCGCCTCCGATCTTCCGCTCGGGCCGGTGCGCGAGCGCATCCTGCAGCTTTGCGGGATCCGACGGCTGCTCCCGCGCGTGGAGATCGAGAGTCATGTCACCGTCTTTCGGCTCGTCAACGACGATGCCGAGACCTTGTTGCGCGTCGAGTTCGAGGCGTTGATTGCACGCAGCCCCGGCGGCGACACTTGCGGACCGCTCGCGTCGCGTATCCACCTCGTCGCGGAGCACTACCACGAGCAGATTGCGCAGGAGGTGACCGATCTCCTCACCGAGCGACTCGGGCTCGAGGCTGTCGAAACACCGATCCTGTTGGAGGCGCTGTCGGCGTGCGGTCGATCGCCCGGCGACTATTCGTCCAAGATCGAGGATCGACTCGATCCCGATCAGAGGTCGGACGAGGCGCTCAAGGTGGTCCTGAGGAGTCTGTTCGCGACCTTGGTCGCGAATCGGGACGGTGCGCGGGAGCATCTGGACAGCGAGTTCCTACATGATCTGCGCGTCGCCACGCGCCGCACGC
Source organism: Thiocapsa sp. (assembly GCF_018399035.1). Taxonomy (GTDB): domain Bacteria; phylum Pseudomonadota; class Gammaproteobacteria; order Chromatiales; family Chromatiaceae; genus Thiocapsa. Next base: position 3,064,420 of record NZ_CP073760.1, on the reverse strand, counting down.
GCTCGGCCTTGGGTCAGGCGAAGGGCGTGTTTCCGGCCGATCTCCTCGAGGATTACAAGGTCAGGTTCGCATGGCTGCAGCAGATCACCGGGCCGGTCCGTGATCTCGATGTCTATCTTCTGAACTTCGAACGCTATCGCGAGGCCCTGCCGGTGCGATTGCGCCCGTGTCTCGGTGCGGTCCACTCCTTCCTTTCCGCCCGACGACGCGAGGAGCAAGGCCGCCTTGCCGTCGCGATGGACTCTCTCGCCTTTGCCGATTTGATGCGGGATTGGCGGGCCTTCCTCGAAGCGCCGATCGCCGAGCATCCGGCCGAGTCCAACGCCGCGCGTCCGATCAAGGCGCTTGCCGACGAGCGCATTCGGCGCATGGTGAAACGCGTGCGACGCGAGGGTCTCGCGATTCGGCCGGATTCGCCCGCCACCGATCTGCATGAGCTGCGCAAGAGCTGCAAGAAGCTCCGATATCTGATGGAGCTTTTCCAGAGTCTTTATCCGCGGGGCAAGATGACCCGATTAATCAAGCTTCTGAAGACGCTGCTCGATCAGCTCGGTCTGGTTCAGGACTTAGCCGTGCAGGCCGAGCATCTGCTCGACTGGGCCAAACAGATGCAGGTTGAGGGTCAGGCCGATACCGAGACGCTGCTCGCGATGGGCGCGCTCGTCGGTCAGCTCTTGGGACGCCAGGAGCAGGCTCGCGCGGACTTCGCCGAGGTCTTCGATCAATATCTGCACGACGACCACCAGGCGTTGTTTCGTGCCCTGTTCGAGCGCGGCTGAGACGCGTTCGGCACGGGGAGTGCCGTGGTCGTATCGACCATCCCTGCCGCAGGCGCGGTCCGGAGGAGCTGAAGAGAGGTGTCGATGAGATTGACTCTGCCGTCATGCCTGAAGGCGTCGCTCCTGTTGCTTGTCGCTGCTGCGACAGGCGCCGGCGCGGCCGACCCGCAGGAGGGGCTCTTCGATCTGGACGATCTTCGGGTGAAGATCACCGAGACCCTTCCCTATGTCGAGGTCGAGCATGCGGGAAAGCCAGTCATCGTGATGCGTCACCAGGAGCCCGATCACACCATCGTTGCCCCCTACGACCAGACCGCCCGCGACTGTCCTCCCTACTGCATCCAACCGATGCAGCTCGCGCCCGGCGTGGAGACCATCGGCGAGCTCGAGCTGATCGCCTATCTCGAGCGCGCCTCCAAGGGCGAGCCGATCCTGGTGATCGATTCGCGCACCGAGCCCTGGGTCGCGCAGGGGATGATCCCCGGCGCCGTTCACATCCCCTATACCCGCCTTGATCCGGCGCATGCCCGACCGGAGGCCATCGCCGAGCTGCTCGAATTCGAGCTCGGGGCGATTCGTCTGAAAGACCTGTGGAATTTCAGTGCGGTCCAAACGCTGGTCTTCTACTGCAACGGCGCCTGGTGCGGTCAGTCACCGACCAATATCCGCGCCCTGCTGGCACTCGGTTATCCGGCCGCCCGGATCAAGTGGTACCGAGGCGGGATACAGGCTTGGGAGCAATTCGGCCTAACGACTGTTAAGCCCACCGGGCCGGTTCCGCAGTGAGTCACACGACATCGGCTTCGATGCATCCCCGAACCCCGTACCCCGAACCCGCCTGTTATGAGCCGCCTCAGCCCGACGTCATCACCAACGGATCTTCAATCAGCCGCCGCACCCATTCCAGCATAGGCTCGATCGCGGCTTCGGCGGTCGGTGTCAGCACGTAATTGGAATAGTCGAACGAGCTCCCGCACGCCGAGACCAGGAAGGTCTCGGGGACCTTGTCGTAGAGTGTCTCGCACCAGGCAAGCAGCTCGCGTGGGTCCAGGAAATGCGCCATGGTCGACATGGCGCTGGCGTCGGGGGCGAGTGATCGGCAGCGGACCTCGCCCGGCGTGCCGTCGACCGCGGCGTCGAGAAAGACGACACGGTCGTGCTCCACCAAATCGGCGACCAGTTCGGCTGTGAGGATGTGGCGCGAGACCACCTCCACGCCTTCCGGCATGCCCTCGGCCTGCAATCGATCCGCGACCAGCGGCCCGATCGCGTCGTCGCCGCGGATCGGGCTGCCGTAGCCGATGATCAAGACCTTCCTGCCCCCCTTGCTCGCGCGATCCATTCAGCCGCGCCTGAGCGTGTCGACGACCCGGCCGGTCGCATCCTTGAGCTCGATGGCGAGCGGCATCTCCCCGAAGGCGTGCGAGGCGCAGGACAGGCAGGGGTCGAAGCAGCGGATAACCGCCTCGACGCGATTCAGCATCCCCTCCTGGAGGTTGTTGCCGTCGACATAGGCGTCGGCGACCTGGCGGATGCTCTGGTTCATGGCGAGGTTGTTGTGCCCGGTCGCGATGATGAGGTTGACCCAGGTGATGAGGCCCTCGTCGTCGATGCGATAGTGATGCATCAGGATCCCGCGCGGGGCTTCGGTCACCCCGATGCCTTCGTAGCGGTTGCTGCGGGCACGGGCGCGCACGCGTGCGTCGAGGATGGTCGGATCCCTGAGCAGGCGCTCCATCATCTCGAGCGCGTAGATGATCTCGACGAGGCGCGCATAGTGATAGTGGAAGCTGCTCGCGATCGGGCCGGATTCCTGAAGCATATGAAACTCGGCGAGCGCGACGTCGGCATAGGGTGTTCCGCAGGCATCGACATTGTTCAGACGTGCAAGGGGTCCGACCCGATAGATCCCCTTGGGATAGCCGTGCGGCTTGTAGTAGGGGAACTTCATGTAGCTGAAGTCCTCGACCGCCTCGCCGATCAGACGCTCGTACTCGTGCGGCGGGACCATGTCTTCGAGGATGCGGCCTTGGGCGTCTTTGAGGCGCAGGAAGCCGTCGTAGTGCTCCAGGTGGCCCTTGGGGCTCACCAGGCTGAGGAACATGGTCGGTTGATTGCCGAAGTGACTGGCCTCGTCCTTGAACTTGGGCACCAGCGTCTTGAAGAAGGCGTAGGTGCGCTTGGCAATGTCCAACCCCTCGGGGATCAGCGTGAGCATTGCATCGCGCTTCTCCCGGGTCAACGGCTCGCTGACCCCGCCGGGCACGACCCAGGTCGGGTGGATCTTTTTGCCGCCCAAGGTCTCGATGATGGTCTGTCCGATCTGGCGCAGACGGATCCCGTCCTTGGCGAGCGCCGGGTCTTGGCGCATGACGCCGAAGATGTTGCGCGAGACCGGATCCGAGTCCCAGCCGAGCAGCAGGTCCGGCGAGGAGAGATGAAAAAACGACAAGGCGTGCGACTGGGTGATCTGTGCGAGGTTGATAATGCGGCGCAGCTTCTCGCCGGTCGGCGGGATGCTGACCGAGAGCAGGTGATCGCAGGCCTTGTTGGATGCCAGCACATGACTGACCGGGCAGATCCCGCAGGTGCGCGCGGTCAGCGCGGGCATCTCGCGATAGGGCCGGCCCTCGCAGAATTTCTCGAAGCCGCGAAACTGGGTGAGATGGAACTTGGCGTCTTCGACCTCTCCGGCGTCTCCGAGCTGCAGGGTGATGCGGGCATGGCCCTCGATGCGGGTGACGGGTTCGATGATGACGGTGCGGCTCATGGATGCGGCCCCTGGCGGATGGGATTCGGCGTGGCGTCCGAGTCGTCGCCTTCGTTGCTCAAGGCGCGCTCGGTGATCTCGTGATAGAGATGGGTCATCCTGGCGATGATGTCGTCGAGCTCCGGGTGCTGTGCCCACTTGGACTGCTTGTCCTTGGCATCGGCGAAGACCTCGGTCAGAAACTCGATATCGAAGCTGTCGAGTCGTGCGCCGCGCTCGACCTTGGCCTTGATGTCGAGCAGGCGCGGCAGGCGTTGCGTGCGCAGACGCTCGAGGAGCGCGACGATCACGCCCGTATCCGCATCCTGTGGTGCTTGGCTTCCGGCAGGAGGCTTGGTCACGGGTTCAGGCCCCGAACCGCGTTACGGTGCTGGGATCCGGCGTGCGTCCCGCGATCAGCTCGCTCAGCACGTACCAGATGGCGTCGGCGCTCGGCGGGCAGCCGGGTACGAAGACATCGACCCCGACGACGCCGTGGATGGGTTTGACGACGGAGAGCAAGGCCGGAACCCCGCGGGTCGGGATCTGCGGTTGGACCGTTACGGTGTCGCGGTAGGCGTGATCGACGACGTCGGCGAGCTTGAAGTGGTTGCGCATGGCCGGGACGTTTCCGTTCACGGCGCAATCACCCAGGCTGACCAGGATCTTGCAGTGCTTGCGAAACGCATGTGCCTTTTCCAGATCGTCTTCCGAGCTGATCGAGCCCTCCAGGATGCCCACGTCCACATGGTCGGGCAGGGTTTTGGTGTCGACCAAAGGGCTGTAGACGATGTCGACCTGCTGGACCAGCTCGATCAGGCGCTCGTCCATGTCCAGGAAGGACATATGACAGCCCGAGCAGCCGTCCAGCCAGGTGGTCGCGACCGTGATCTTGGGCGAGGTGCTCATTGGGCAAGTCTCCGGCGGGCGAGAATCGGCAGGAAGTGTTGGTCTTTGACCATCTCGCCGACCGAAGTGCCCTGCTTCACCAGCGCGCCGGTCGGGCAGACCTGCACACACTTGCCGCAGCTCGTGCAGGTGTCGCTCTCGCCCCAGGGTTGTGCCATGTCGGTGATCACCCGACAGTCGCTGCCGCGGCCCATGACGTCCCAGGTATGGGCGCCCTCGATCTCGTCGCAGACGCGTACGCAGCGGGTGCAGAGGATGCAGCGGTCGTGATCGAGCCGGAACATCTCGTGCGAGCTGTCGACCGGGTAGCTGGCCTGCCTGTAGGGCACGCGGACATGGTCGACACCGCACTTCTGCGCCATGTGCTGCAGCTCGCAATGGCCGTTGGAGACGCAGACCGAGCAGACATGATTGCGCTCGGCAAACAGCAGCTCGACGATGGTGCGGCGATAGCGCTGGAGCTTCTCGGTGTTCGTCTGGATCTGCATCCCTTCCGTGACGCGGGTCGAGCAGGCAGCCAGCAGGCGACCTTGACCGGCCAGCTCGACGAGACACAGCCGACAGGCGCCCCAGACCGACAGTCCTTCGAGATAACAGAGACTCGGGATCGGGATTTGATTCTCGCGACAGACCTCGATGATGGTCTCGTCTGCGCGGGCGGAGAGATCCCGGCCGTCGATGGTAAGCGTGACGACGCGGACATTCGGTTGCTTGGCGGGTGGGGGCATATCGGCTCCGTCAACCTCGTTCTTACAGTTTGAACCGCAACGACGCATAGGACGCAACGCAACGTCCGTCGTTGCGTTTGGATTTGGAGATGTCCTCGGCCTCGGTGCGACGCGGTTTAAGCGTCGCCGAGCTTTGCTTCATACTCGTCGCGGAAATAGCGCATGGTACTCAACACCGGATTCGGCGCCGTCTGGCCCAGCCCGCAGAGACTGGTCGCCTGCACGACCTCGCAGAGCTCTTCCAAGAGGGCCAGCTCGGCCCGGGTGGCCTGCGACTTGGCCAGCCGGTCGAGGATGCCGTGCATTTGCTGCGTGCCGGTGCGGCACGGGACGCACTTGCCGCACGACTCGGTCATGCAGAACTCCATGAAATAGCGTGCGACATCGACCATGCTGGAGGTCTCGTCCATCACGATCATGCCGCCCGAGCCCATCATGGTCCCGAGCGTCTTGAGGCTGTCGTAGTCCACCGCGATGTCGAGGTGCTGCGCCGGGATACAACCGCCCGAGGGTCCGCCGGTCTGCACCGCCTTGAACGCCTTCCCGCCCGGGATGCCGCCGCCGATGACCTCGATGATGTCGCGCAGCGAGGTGCCCATCGGGACCTCGATCAGGCCGGTGTTGGTGATGGTCCCGGCGAGCGCGAAGACCTTGGTCCCTTTCGATCGCTCGGTGCCGATCGAGGCGAACCAGTCGCCTCCCTCGCGCACGATCGGGGCGATGTTGGCGAAGGTCTCGACGTTGTTGATGAGCGTGGGGTAGCCCCAGAGCCCCGACTCGGCGGGGTAGGGCGGACGCGGGCGCGGTTGGCCCCGTAGCCCCTCGATCGAGGCCATGAGCGCCGTTTCCTCGCCGCAGACGAAGGCCCCGGCGCCGAGCCGGATCTCGACCTCCAGGCTGAACTGGGTGTCGCCGATCTTGTTGCCCAGGAAGCCCGAGCGTTTGGCTTTGCGAATGGCGGTCTGGAGTCGCTCGACCGCGAGCGGGTACTCGGCGCGGACATACACATAGGCCTTGTTCGCCCCGATCGCGTAGGCGGCGATGGCCATGCCCTCGATCACGCGATGCGGGTCCGATTCCAGGATCGCCCGATCCATGAAGGCGCCGGGGTCGCCTTCGTCCGCGTTGCAGATGACGTATTTTTGGGTCGCGGGCATCTTGGCGACGGTCGACCATTTCAGTCCGGTCGGATAGCCGCCGCCGCCGCGTCCACGCAGACCGCTGTCGGTGACTTCGCGCAGGACATCGGCCGGGGTCATCTCGCTCAAGGCCCGGATCAGCGCGGAGTAACCGCCGACGGCCACGTAGCCCTTGAAGCTGTCGGGATCGATGATGCCGGCATTCTCCAGCACGATCTTCTGCTGGCGCGCGAAGAAGGGCTGATCCGTCGGGCAGCGCAGACGCTCCACGGGTGGACCGTCGAGGCTCGCGATGATGTCGGCGGCGTCATCCGCGGTGACGTCGCGATAGATCGTCGACTCCTCGAGCGAGCCGTCCCTGTCGGCGATCGACACCAAGGGGCCGGCCGAGCAGAGGCCCATACATCCGACCCCTTTGACCTTGCACGAAGGTTGACTCTCCCCGAGACCGGCAACGAGTGCATCCCGGACGGGTGCGGCACCGGATGACTGGCAACTGGCGGCCATGCAGACGCGGACCTCGCGCTCGACGTTCGCGTCGATGGCACGGTATTGCTCGGCCAGATCGGCCAGATCGTCGAGGTTCATCAGGTCAGCTCCTCGAGCTTGGCAATGAGTGATTCGCTGTCGAGTTTTCCCAGCACGTCGCCGTCGATCACGATCGCAGGGGCCAGACCGCAGGCGCCGACACAGCGTGCCGTCAACAGCGACAGCCGGTCGTCTTCGGTCGTTTCGCCGGGATTGATGTCGTAGCGCTCCTGCAGGCGCTCGACGAGTCCCCCGGCGCCTTTGATGTAGCAGGCGGTGCCGGTACAGACGACGCACGCATGACGCCCTTTCGGCTTGAGCGTGAAGAGGTGATAAAAGGTCGCGACACCGTAGACCTTGCTCAGCGGAAGGTCGAGCGATGCGGCAACAAACCGCAGGGAGCCCTCGTCGAGAAACCCGAAAGCGTCCTGCACGCTGTGCAGGGTCTCGATCAAGGCATGGTCGGCGTAGCCGTTGCGACGCATGGTCGCGTTGACGAGCTTCCAACGCTTGTCGTTACTGGGCAGTGGCGGCTTAGCTTGCTGCAGACTCATCTTCCCTCCGATTCAATGGGTCATGGTTGCAGAGCGATCGTGTCGCCGACGGCGATGCGACCGCACGATGCCACAAGTCTATGACAGATGGATAGCGCGACAACGTTCTTCTTTTCGCGCACTTTCGGTGCGCTCGGTGTCGCTGCGCTTCCTTTCGGTGCCGGCCCGCTCCCGGCTATACTCGCGATCCGACCAGACGGCCGCCAACGAGATCGATCCATGGACAACGCGCCAGCTTCCCGTAAGCGAAGACGCGGCATCTATTTGCTGCCCAATCTTTTTACCACGGCGGCGCTGTTCGCCGGGTTTTACGCCGTCCTCGCGGCGACCCAGGGACGCTTCGAGGCGGCTGCGCTCGCCATCTTCGCGGCCCAGCTGCTCGACGGGATCGACGGGCGTGTGGCTCGCATCACTCAAACGCAAAGCGATTTCGGTGCCGAATACGACAGCCTCTCGGACATGGTGGCCTTCGGGGTCGCTCCGGCGCTGGTTGCCTACCACTGGGCCTTGGGCGGACTCGGCAAGGTCGGCTGGCTTGCCGCCTTCGTTTTCACCGCAGCTGCGGCCTTGCGCCTGGCACGGTTCAACACGCAGGTGGGGATCGCCGACAAACGATACTTCCAAGGTCTCGCCAGCCCGGCGGCAGCGGCCATCATCGCGAGCGGGGTCTGGCTCGGCGCGGATACGGGGGTCGCCGGGGCCGATGTCGCTTGGCTCGCCGCCATCCTCACTGCGAGTGCCGGTCTGCTGATGGTGAGCAATTTTCGCTACCTCAGCTTCAAGCAGCTCAATTTCCAGGGGCGGGTCCCCTTCCTCCTGGCCGTCGCTGTCATGCTTGGATTTGCGGTCGTCTTTGTCAATCCGCCGCTGATGCTTTTCTTGCTGGCGACGACCTATGCGGTTTCGGGGCCGGTGTGGACCTTGATGCGACTGCGCAAAAGTCGAGCGCGCCACCGGCGCGAGCGGCTTTGAGTCCGGTCGGAGCCGTTTGATCTGTATCTGTTTACGACCGAAGGTTGGAGTCAAGTCGGTGGAGCCTGGCGCTGTGCTTTGCTCGGGTCCGGAAACTGTTACGATGCTCTCCGTGCAGAGACCAAGCGAGCGACTTGGATTTTCACGGACCGACCTTGAACGGATGGATCCGGTTGGCTCCCGACACCCTCGACGACGCTGTGTCGGGCAACACCAGATCGATCTCCGGAGGGTCGACATGAACGAGACATCCAAGAAGAAGCCGGGCCTGCTGCGTCGTCTCGGATCGGCGTTGTCGAAACGGCTGGTCCCGCGCGTTCCGGACGAGGTCTCGTGCTGCGAGTTCGATTGTCGGCGGGCGGAATGCGTCGGTGGCGATTGGGAGCGCTGTACATTACGTCTGGACTACGCCGAGCGACTCCGCGAGCGGCGCATAGAAGACGAAGATCAAGGAACGGTTCAAAAATAGGTAAAACAACTGGACGAGAGAATACCTTTCCCACGGTTGTCGTTGTCGTAATCGACAACGACAACGACAACGACAACGATTAGATTCGGTGCTCAACTTATTTCTGACACGTTACCAAAGAGAAGGCTTAAGCGATGTCTTCGGGACCACGCGAGATCGTCACGCCCTTTCGGCCCATCCCGTTGGATGTTCCGGCGGGTCTGACGCCGAACGAGTTCTTCAACAGTGCCGAGAACCTTCGGGATCTGGTGCAGAACAACGGTCTGCTGCGCAACCAAGAGGACCTGCTGCTCTACCGCAAGGCGTTGGGGCATTCCACCGAGCTGGATTGCTCGATCATCTACGACACCTCCAAACGTATCCTCAACCCGCTCGGCCGTCCGGTGCGCCGCACCCAGGTCGCGCCGTCGGTGAAGCGCGTCTGGAACCGGATGAATCGGATCATCATCGAGGAGATGCTCGGACGCTATCCGGATCCGGGCGAGGCGCTGGTGATGGCCGGCGAGGCGAGCCTGGATGCCACCTGGCCTCTAACCTCGCCGGGCGTGCCGAGCATCCGCATGCTGCACAACCACTTCATCGTCTTCCCGATGGAGCAGCTGCGCGCGGCCCCGCTTGCCGATCCGAGCCATCCCAACCTGACCGACGGCGGCCAGCACAGCCTCTTTCAGGCACACATGCGCGATGTCTACCGCCGCTTTTTCGACGAAGCGCTGGACCTGCGCATTCTGCGAACGGTGCATACCGACGAGTCGCGCCTCGCGTTCACCGGCTATCCCGAGGGTTTACCCTGCTGGGAGATCCAAGGCGGGGTCGCGGCCCTGGGCGACACCGCCTTCTGGGCGGAGTACGACGAGATCCTGCGCGGGTTTCTCGACTTCTACCGCACCTTCTTCTCGCAGGTGTCGAGCCGCAATGCCGAGATCCTGCCGGACGTCTACTTTCCCGATCAGATCGAATCGGTCCTGCTCTTCGACAACGCCTTCATGCAGACCGCGAAACGGGTTCGCGAGCGCTGCCTCGGCGACCCGGCCTACGCCAGCTCCATCCGCTGGGAGCCGGCCTTCAAGCAGCTCATCTTTCGGCATGACTCCGGCCGCTTGATGCTGACCATCAGTCAGAACTCGATCGGCAACGCCATCACCGAGCTGCTCGGGGTCGTGGTCAAGCGCGTTCCCGATCGTGACGCCTACGCGGCCTGTGAGCCTGCACTCATCGAACGTCTGCTCGAGATCCGGCGTCTGCTCGTCGCCGCCGACCTCGGCGACGGGATCGCCACTCCGCATTGGGGTGCGGACTGAGTCTCGCTCCCGTATACGGAGTCGAACCCCGCACGGGGGCCAGTGCAGCACGGCAGATGTGTCGAGACCGTTCGTGGTCGTACCGATGGTCGACACCGACACCGACACCGACACCGACACCGAAAATGATTTCGGAGGGTCTCGAAATCTCTGCACTGCCCCGAGATTTCATCGCATCTTCACAGTTCGTCAATATCCCGGCAATCGCGCGCGGAGATGATATCCCGACGTTGATGGCTCGAGACCGGCGATGCGATGACCGACATCAAGCGCATGAATCCATTGAAGTATCGGAGCATTTTCATCTCCGATGTCCACTTGGGCTTTCGAGGGTGCCAAGCCTCTCTCGTGCTCGATTTCCTGCAATCGACCGAGTGCAAGCAGTTGTACCTGGTCGGTGACATCGTCGACATCTGGGCGATGAAGAACGGTGTCTATTGGCCCGAGGCCCACAATCAGGTGGTCCGCGAGGTGCTCGACAAGGCCAAGCGCGGGACCGAGGTCATCTACACGCCGGGCAATCACGACGAGCTGTTCCGCACGCATCTCGGTGCCGATTTCGGCAACGTGGCCGTACGCGAAGAGGTGATTCACACCACTGCCGACGGTCGTCGCTTTCTGGTGATGCACGGGGACGCGTTCGACGCGGTGGTTCAAAACGGCAAATGGCTCGCCGTGATCGGCTCGCGCGCCTACGACGGTTTGTTGATGCTCAACGGACTCGTCAGCCGGATTCGCCGTGTGCTCGGCCTCGAGTACTGGTCCTTGGCCGGGTATCTCAAGCACAAGGTCAAGAATGCCGTGAGCTATATCGGCAATTTCGAGGCGGCTGTCGCGGGCGAGGCGGAGCGCCGTCGGGTCGACGGCATGATCTGCGGACATATCCACCATGCGGAGATGCGCGAGATTGCCGGTGTGGCCTACTGCAACTGCGGCGACTGGGTGGAGAGCTGCACCGCCCTCGTAGAGCACCACGACGGTCGCCTCGAGCTGCTGCGCTGGACCGCCGCCTATCCCCAGACTGCGGGCGTGGAGCAGGAGCGCTTGGCTCTGGCGCAGGTCGGTTAGCGGGGCGGTCGGCAGGTCATTCGGACGGCGGGTCCGGATCAACCGCTCGGCCTTCCGAGCGAATCGATCGCCGATAGCGATTCCAATCGAACGCCGGCCCCGGGTCCGTCTTGCGGCCCGGGGCGATCTCGGCGTGTCCCGCGATCCGGTCCTCGGTGATGCCGGGGTAGCGACGGAGGATTCGTCGTGTGCACTCGGCAAGGCGCGCGTACTGCGCCTCGGTGAACGGGATGTCGTCGGTCCCCTCGAGCTCGATCCCGATCGAAAAGTCGTTGCAGCGCCCTCGTCCCGCGAATCGCGAGACGCCCGCGTGCCAGGCGCGTTGCTCGAAAGGGACATACTGCAGGAGTCGGCCGTTGCGCCGGATCAAGAGATGTGCCGAGACGCGCAGACCGGCGATCTCGCGAAAGTAGGGGTGTGCGGCGGGATCGAGGCGATCGAGAAAGAGATCGTCGATCCAGTCGCCCGAGAAGTCGCCCGGCGGCAAGCTGATGTTGTGGATCACCAACAGATCGATTGGCGTGCCCGGCGGTCGGGCGTCCTGGCTCGGCGACGGCCGACGCTCCCCACCTGCAAGCCAGCCCTCCTCGTCGATATCCGCGTAGCCACCGGCTTTGTCGTCAACGACCGCATGGGCGTCCGCACGCGCGTGCCCAGCTGCATCGATCCTGACGGGCGAGGATCGCGCCTTCGGTGACGCGACCCCGAGGGGGGCGATGGCGGCATCGGTTTCGGGGTTCATGAGGCGCAACGCGGGCGGGCAGAGAGGGTGAGTCGGCCGGGAGTCCGCCGATCCAAGGTGACACCGTTCACCGCATTGCTTACCATCGCCGCAATAGATTCCATCGTTTCCTCGAGGTTTGCCGGCCGCCCCGTGCCTCGGGCCATGATGGTGACATGACCGGCAATCGGCGTCGAGATTCACGTGATCAAGTCCCCCCGAGTCCACCCGGCATCCGGTCCCGGCGGCGATGCCTTGATCATGCGCGGGCGTTTCGTGGGCGACTGCACGCGTCTGCTCGGCGAACGCCTGCCGTCGCTCTGGGGCGCGCTGTTCGGGAAGCTCGACGATGCTCTGCACGATCTCGCCGACAGGTCGACCAACGATTCGAGCTATCGCGTCTATTTCGACGCTCGCGAGATCCTCGTCAAACAGCGCCGACGTCTTCAGAGCGATTTTCTGCGGCGCGTCGAGCAAGGGGCAGGCGATCTCGTCGGTCGGGATCGCGAGCGCGAGCACGAGCACGGCAGGGGCACGGAGTCGGGGTTCGGTGATCTGGCTTTGCTTGCGCAGTCCGAGCTCGAGGAGATTCTGGCCGCCGAAAATCTGGTGTCGAAGGCGGAATCGCGCTACCGCAGCGATTTGCTGGAGCTCGATCGCCGATTTGCCGCCCTGCTGGGCTGGGGCGAGGTCGGTCTCGAGGAGAATCCGTTCGGTCCTTCCGCCCTGTGCCATGCCTTTCGAGACACCCTGAGCGCACTGCCCCCGTTCGAGCCGTCCGTCAAGCTCGTCGTCTACAAGCTCTTCGATCGGCATGTCATGGACCAGTTGGGCGACTTCTACCGCAGTTGTCTGAGCCAGGTCGAGCCCGCCGCGGCCGAGATCGCCATCCCTGCCGCAAGACCGTATGCCGCCTCGCCGTCCGTGTCGTCTTTCGTGACGCCGAGCACGCCGATGGATCGGTATTTCAGGGCCTTCCTTGCACGCGAGGATACCCGAGCGGCTGCCGGAGCCGGGGATCCGCCCGCCGAGCCAAACGGCGCGAAGTCGTTTGGTCTTTTCGGCCGCGCCGTGGCGATCTTCGACGCCGATCGTACCGGTGCGCCCGTCGATCCCGAACCGGAGACGGTCGCGGCTGCCCTCGCCGATCGCCTGGCGCCCTATGCACGGATCCCGAGCACGGTCGAGGTCTTGCTGCGCGAGGGCTGGTCACTGGTGTTGCTCGAGATCCATCGCTCGCGGGGCTCGGATAGCCCGGAGTGGCAAGCCGCGCTCGAGTTGATCGATCGGCTGCTCTGGAGCGTGAGCGCGAAGCGTACCGCCGAGGAGCGTCGCCAGCTGCTCGATCGGATCCCGCGCCTGCTCGAGACCTTGCGGCGGGGGCTCTCCGAGGTCGGCTGCGATCCGCGTCTGACGGCACGGTGGCTCGGGGAGCTGCAGACCCTGCATTTGGACGTGCTTCAGGGGTCCGCGCGCGGCGCCGTGCTCGGCGGCTCCGACGTCGAGACCGCCCGCTCGGTCCCGGCCCCGATCCCGGTTCCTTGCGGATGCGCGATCGGCGATTGGATCGATTGGGCGCGCGAGGATGTCGGGCGGGTCCGTCTCAAGTTGGTCGCTTGGAACCCCGCGCGAGAGGAGTTGTTGTTCTTCGACCGACAGGGGCGGTCCCCGACGCGTTTTTCCGCTCGGGGTCTGGCCGAGGCGATCGGGGCCGGACGGGTCACGATTCTGGGCAACGGCGAAACGCCGCTGGCGGATCATGCCTGGCGTGCGATGATGACAAGTCTACAAAAGGCCCCCTCCGATGGCTGAATCAAACACAGAGATGAACCCCTCGCGCCCCGCGGCTCGTCCGGTGCGGCTTCCCGACCCGTTTCTCATCGAAGCCCAAGTCCGAGCGGCGCTTGCGGAGGATGTCGGTGCCGGCGACCTCACGGCGGCCTTGGTGCCGCGCGATCAGCGCGCCCGCGCAGAGCTGATCACGCGCGAGCCTGCGGTCATCTGCGGAGGCGCCTGGTTCGAGACGGTGTTTCGGGTGCTCGACCCTGAGATTGCCGTCCGTTGGGAGGTTGCCGACGGCGATCGGATCCGCCCCGGGCAGCGTCTGGCGCTGATCGAGGGGCCGTCGGCCGGTCTGCTGACCGGCGAGCGCACGGCGATGAATTACCTTCAGACCCTCTCCGGGACGGCGACCCGCGCGGCCGAATTTGCCGCTGCGGTCGCCGGTCTCCCCGTTGCGGTGTTGGATACCCGCAAGACGCTGCCCGGTCTGCGCGTCCAGCAGAAATACGCGGTCCTCTGCGGGGGCTGCCACAACCACCGCATGGGCCTGTTCGACGCGATCCTGATCAAAGAGAACCATATCCTCGCCGCGGGCTCGATCCCGGCCGCGCTCGCCGCCGCGGCCACAGCCGGTGCCGGCGTGGAGATTCAGATCGAGGTCGAGAGTCTCGACGAGCTGCAGACGGCCTTGGACGGCGGGGCTGAGTTGGTCCTGCTCGATAACTTCGCACTCGGAGATTTGCGCCTGGCGGTCGCCATGAGCGCGGGGCGTGCCCGACTCGAGGCATCCGGCGGCGTGACCCTTGCGACCATTCGGGCTATCGCGGAAACCGGGGTCGATCGCATCTCGGTCGGCGCGCTGACGAAGGACGTGACCGCAGTCGATCTCTCGATGCGGTTCGTGGGTTAAACCGCGTCCAGAGCGAGATGCTGATGTTCGAGTGAGCTCGACGTTTGAAGCATCCACGGCCTCTAAACCGCGGTTTAACCGAGCTCGCGCGTGCGCCGTTGTCCGAGTTGGTGCTCGAGCGCGCGCAGTCGCTCGCGCAGTTGTTCCAGCTCGTCGAGCAGATCGAGCGCGAGTGCTGTGCCGGCGAGGTTGAGGTCGAGGTCGCGCTGCAGGCGCACGGCTCGGCGCGCTCGACGCACCTCCAAGCCGTTGAATCGCCAGTCGTCGGGGGCTTGGCCCTTTGGGCGCAGGAGCCCTTCGGTCACCATCAGCCTCACCACGCGGCCACTGGAGCCGCAGAGCTGGGTCAGCTCGGTGAGGGTGACTGTCAGCCCCTCGTCGAGCACGATCCCTTCAATGCGTGTCTCGGTCTGCGTCATGCGTCAGACTCCCATCTCGGCCCTTGGGTTGAAGTGTAGACGCTCGGCCATCTCGCGATAGGCTGCCTTGGCGGCATCCGTGGTTGCGGGCGGGGTCACGATCTCGAGCATGACCAGCTCGTCCCCGGCCGGCTCGCCGGGCAGCCCCCGCCCCTTCAAGCGCAGGCGTTGCCCGGACTGAGATCCCGGCGGGACCTTAAGGTTCACTGTTCCGCCGAGTGTGGGGACCGAAACGGACGCGCCGAGTGCCGCCTCCCAGGGTGCGATGGGCAGTCGCAGATGGATGTCCTTGCCGTCCGTGGTCAAGAACCGGTGCGGATTGATCTCGATCTCCAGATAGAGATCGCCGGCATGACCGCCGTTGACCCCGGGGGCGCCTTGGCCTGCCAAGCGGATCTGCCGACCCTGCGTGACGCCGGGCGGGATGCGTACGTTCAGTGTGCGGGTGCGCGAGGTGACGCGCCCGTCCGCGCCGATCTCGGGGACGTCGAGGCGCAGCTGACGCGTCGCGCCGCGATAGGCGTCCTCCAGGTCGATGGCGATGCGCGCGGTCTGATCTTGACCGCGGCGACGACGTTGGCCCTGCGCTCCCGGGTGAAACTCGCGCCCGAAGATGCTGGAAAAAAAGTCGCTGAACTCGGCGGCCTCGTCGGCGCCGAAATGGAAATCGTGATGAACCCCGCCGGGCGGCGGACGAAAATCCTGGCCGGCGTGCCAGCTGCTGCCGAGCGCGTCGTAGGCGGCACGCTTTTCCGGGTCGTGCAGGACCTCGTTGGCCTCGTTGATCTCTTTGAACCTGGCCTCGGCGTCGGGCTCCTTGCTCACGTCGGGGTGGAATTTGCGCGCAAGCTTTCGGTAGGCCCGCTTGATCTCGGGTGGGGCGGCGTCCCGCGTCACGCCCAACGTTTTATAGTAGTCCTTGTATTCCATCGCAGCGCCTCGAAGATTTGGCCGACACGGACTCGTGAATCTCGTGTTGTGAGGGGAGGTATGGGCTGGCGACGGTCATTGCACGGGTCGCGGTCGAGTGAATGGGGTTAGTCGGAGCGCCCGGGGGGCTGCGCGTCGACCGCCTCCCCGGCGGGTTCCATGGGGGCCGAGGCCATCGCGGCGGCGACGTCGCGTCCAAGGGCGGCCGCGTCGTCTTGTTCTTCGGGTGCGTGCGCCTGAACCGTTCGGCCCGATGCCCAGGCACGCAGCGCTTGCAGCTGGCCGTGCATGACCACGGACAAGGGCTGGGTGTCGGCGATCTCGCGCAGCAGGTTGCCCGTAGTCAGACCATCCCCGGCGGTCTCGTCGGCATAGAGCGCGGAGACAACGGCCTGCTCGATGCCGGCTCCGGTGAAGCCCTCGCTCGCCTCGGCGAGGCGCGCGAGGTCGAAGCGCTCGGGATCGAGCCCTCGCCTGATCAGATGGATCGCAAAGATCTCGCGCCGCACGGGCGCGCCGGGTAGATCCACGAAGAAGAGCTCGTCGATCCGCCCTTTACGGATGAGCTCGGGCGGGAGTCGGGAGATGTCGTTCGCGGTCGCCGCGAGGAAGACGCGGGTGTTGCGCTCGGCCATCCAGGTCAGCAGGGTGCCGAGGACGCGCCGGCCGACCCCGTCGTCCTCGGCGCCGGTCGCGACGCCTTTTTCGATCTCGTCGATCCACAGGACGCAGGGCGACATGACATCGGCCGTCGCCAATGCCTTGCGGAGGTTCTTCTCGGTTTCGCCGATATATTTGTCGTAGAGCGCACCGAAGTCCAGGCGCAGCAGCGGGACGCCGAAACGTCCGGCAACCGCCTTCGCGGCCAGGCTTTTGCCGCCGCCCTGAACGCCGAGGAGCAGAACGCCGCGCGGGTGATCCCGGGTGCGGCCGGGATCCAGAAAGGCACCGCGGCGCCGATCGATCCATGCCTTGAGGTTGCCCAGACCGGCGACCTCGGCGAAGGAGCGGGTGTCGTACTCGAAGCTGATGGCGCCATCGGGACTGAGCAGGTCGTATTTGGCCCGCTTGACCGTTTCGACGTCCTCACGGGTGATGGCGCCGTCGTGACGGATGGCGTTGCGGATCAGGCGGCGCGCGTCTGACTCGGTGACGCCGAGCAGATTGCGGGCGAGTTGCTCCACCGCATCGCGACCGGTCCGGAAGCTGCGCCCGCCGGCGGAATCCTGCCAGCGCTTCGCCTCCTCGCGAATCAGGCCCATGATGCGCTGGCGGTCAGGCAGGCGCAGGCCGAACCGCACGCTCAGATGGTGCAGCTCGGGCGGAACCTCCAGCGCATGACTGACCAGGACCAGGGTGCGGGGCAGGTCAGCGTAGCCTTGTGCAATCTCCTTCAGAAGGCGCACGTGGAGCGGATTGTCGAGATAGGGATGAAAATCGAGCAGCAGATAGATGCCGCGCTGCTGTGTGGAGCGGATATTGCGAAGCGCCTCGGTCGGATCGGCCAGGCGGCTCTGCGGCTCGGTATCGAGCTCGATGCGCCGCAGTCCCTCGGTGACCGACCAGCGAAAGGCCGGCTCGGCAAGACGCACGGCAAGCCCGGCGAACAGCTCGACGACCCGCGGCTCCTCGATCGACTCGATGAGCACGATCGGGGTATCCGAGCGCAGCAGAATCTCCAGGTCGTGCAGGTCCGGCATCATCGCGTGCGTGGCCTCCTCGGGATCCGTAGGGCGTCGAGTCGGCGGTCGTCGGCGGTTCGGGGCCGCAACCCTCGAGGTCCGCGGTCCGATCACCGCCGACGGAAGCTTATACAGGAACCGATAGGGGTCACAAGATCCCGAATCGTCCAAAGCGGGTCCGCTCCGTCGGGAGGTCGCCCCGAGATCGATCAGGTGGCAACGCTCCCGCGCGGATCGCCTACAATAGTCTCCCGAAGACGAAGTTCCTTCCTTATCAGACGGCCGCGCGACTCAGAGACCCTCCATGACCGCAAAAGACCACTTGATCATTTTCGACACGACCCTGCGCGACGGCGAGCAGAGTCCGGGCGCCTCCATGACCCGCGACGAGAAGGTGCGTATCGCCAAGGCGCTGGAACGGATGCGTGTCGATGTGATCGAGGCGGGTTTTCCCATCGCCAGCCCGGGTGACTTCGAGGCCGTCAAGGCGGTGGCCGAGACGGTCAAGGAGAGCCGTGTCTGCGGCCTGGCCCGCGCGCTCGACAAGGACATCGACCGGGCCGGCGAGGCGCTGGCGGGGGCGGTCGCCGGGCGGATCCATACCTTCATCGCCACCTCTCCGATCCATATGCAGCGCAAGCTGAACATGACCCCGGATCAGGTGCTCGCACAAGCGGTGCATGCCGTCCAGCGGGCACGGCGTTACACCGACGACGTGGAGTTCTCGCCCGAGGATGCCGGACGCTCCGAGATCGATTTCCTCTGTCGCGTCCTCGAGGCGGTCATCGACGCGGGCGCAGCGACCGTGAACATCCCCGATACGGTCGGGTACAACATCCCGGATCAGTTCGGGAGCCTGATCCGAACCTTGCGCGAGCGGATTCCGAACGCCGACAAGGCGATCTTCTCGGTGCATTGTCACAACGACCTGGGTCTCGCGGTCGCCAACTCGCTTGCCGCCGTGCGCAACGGTGCCCGCCAGGTGGAATGCACCATCAACGGTCTGGGCGAGCGCGCCGGCAATGCCGCGCTCGAAGAGATCGTGATGACGGTGCGCACCCGTCAGGACCTGTTCGACTGTCAAACCCGGCTCGATGCGACCCAGATCATGAACTGCTCGCGCCTGGTCTCGGGCATCACGGGTTTTGCGGTTCAGCCGAACAAGGCGGTCGTCGGCGCCAATGCCTTCGCGCACGAGTCCGGTATCCATCAGGACGGGGTGCTCAAGCATCGCGAGACCTACGAGATCATGCGCGCCGAGGATGTCGGCTGGAACGCCAATCGGATGGTGATGGGCAAGCATTCGGGTCGCAATGCCTTTCGCACGCGGCTGCAGGAGCTCGGCATCGTCATGGGATCGGAGGAGGAGCTCAATGCGGCCTTCTCGCGCTTCAAGGATCTGGCCGACAAGAAACACGAGATCTTCGACGAGGACCTGCAGGCGTTGGTGACGGATGCGACCCTGGACGCGGCCAACGAACGGGTGAAGCTGGTCTCGCTACGGGTCTGCTCGGAGACCGGCGAGACGCCCTGCGCGAACCTGGTGCTGGCGTTCGACGGCGAGGAGCTGGCCGGAACAGCCACGGGCGGCGGTCCCGTGGATGCCACCTTCAAGGCGATCGAATCGATCGTCGACAGCGGAACCATTCTCAAACTCTACTCGGTCAACGCCATCACCAGCGGCACGGATGCCCAAGGCGAGGTGACGGTCCGGCTCGAGCGCGGCGGGCGCATCGTCAACGGACAGGGTGCGGATACCGACATCGTGATCGCCTCCGCCAAGGCCTACATCAACGCCTGCAACAAGATCCTCCAGCCGGCCCACCGCGCCCATCCTCAGACCGGCGACGTCTGAGCCGCATGGCGATGGACGAGCGCCGACGCTTGGGTTACTTGGGTGCGATGGGGGTCGATGTCTGGATGCCGCGTCATGTCGCTGCGGGTGCGGTCGAGAGGTCCGACGAGATCGCTCGCGTCGAACCCGTGCGCGCTGCGCCCGCGCCCGAGTGTCCCGCCCCTGCCCCCGTGCAGCCCGCGCGCCGAACTCCGCCGGTGCGTACCGCGGATCCCGAGGTCGCGCCGGGCCCCGTCGCGTCCGGATCGATCGAGCCCGATGTGCTCGAGCTCGAGCTCGGTCTGGTCGAGCCCGATCTGCCCGAAGGCCCGTCGTCGCCCGATCCGGCGAGGATGGATTGGGATACGCTCGCAACCGCGGTGTCCGGCTGCCGTGCCTGCGGACTCTGCGAGACCCGCACCAATACCGTTTTCGGGGTCGGAAATCGCAACGCGGATCTCCTGATCATCGGCGAGGCCCCGGGCGCGGACGAGGATCGCGCCGGCGAGCCCTTCGTCGGGCGAGCGGGCCAGTTGCTCAATCGCATGCTCGCGGCGATCGGCTGGCGCGCGAGCAGGTCTACATCGCCAACGTGCTCAAGTGCCGCCCGCCGGGGAATCGCGATCCACGCACCGAGGAGGCCAAGCAGTGCGAGGCTTACCTCCTGCGGCAGATCGATCTGCTCGGCCCGCGCGCGATCCTCTGTGTCGGGCGCGTGGCGGCCCAGCATGTCCTGCAGACGGATGCGCCTCTGGGGAGTTTAAGGGGGCGTTGGCTCGCGTTTCGGACGGGGGCGATTCCGCTGCGCGTCACCTATCATCCGGCCTATCTGCTGCGCTCGCCCGATCAGAAGGCGAAAGCCTGGGAGGATCTGGTCGAGGTTGCACGGGGCTTACGCGAGGGGCGAGGCAGGGTAATCGGCAATGGCAATGATAAAGATCAATCCGATTGATATTACTTATTTCATATTTAATCATTTGCTAATATAATGCGTTCCGTGGATGTTCATCGGGCATCTACGCTTGCTGCCAACAACATAAATCGATCCGGAGAATAGAATGAACAAGCTTGCGACTGCTGCTGCCATTGCCGCCTTCCTCGGTGCCTCCGCTTCCGCGTCCGCTTGGTGGGGTCCGGGTTACGGCGGGTACGGCCCCGGCTACGGTTCCGGTCTCGGCGATACCTTCGGCGACATGTTCGGCGACGGCTACGGTGATTTCAACTTCGGCATGAGCGGCGGCGGCACCGGGCGCGGCTACGGTCGCGGTCGCGGTTACGGCCACGGCTACGGCTACGGCTACAACAACCCCTACTACGGCTACGGCGCTCCGTACTACGGCGGCGGTTACCCGTATGCCTACCCCTATGCAGCGCCGGTTGCCCCGATGGCGCCTGCCGCTCCGGCTCAGCCTGAAGCCAAGTAAGACCGCTCCGATGGTTCGGCGCACCGCGTGTGCGCCGCAGCAAAAAGGCCGGGCAATCGCCCGGCCTTTTTGCATTTCCCGAGGCCTCGTTTCGTCGCAGAGCGGGGCGGACCGGCGGGTGTTATGAACACGCCCGTTTCGAGGCTCAAGCCACAATCAAGATTCCGGTAAAGGCCAGTGCGAGTCCGATCACGGTCGCGACCAGCACATCGCTGGGATAATGCAGGCCGAGGATGATCCGCGAGCTGGCGACCAGCATGGTGAAGGGCACGAGGATCCAGGCGAGCTCGGGAATATAGTAGATGGCAACGCTCGAGAAACTCACGGCATGCAGCGTATGGCCGGAGGGAAAGCTGTAGCGGTCGAGCGGGGGAACCAGGGCGATGATCTCGGCGGCATAGTGGCAGGGCCGTTCGCGCCGCGTGTAGACCTTGAGGGACTTGTAGAGTATAAGCGCGACGCCCCCCGTGGCGAGCATGTGCATGCTGGCCTTGAGGCCCAGAAGACCGTGGGTCATCGGCAGGATGGCGATCAAGCTGTACCAGAAGACCCCGTCGCCGAGTCGACTGATGACGGCGAAAGGGCGTTGAACCCAGCGTCGTCGACCGCCTCGGCTCCAGGTCCGGCAGAGCGATACCTCGATCTCATTCAGATGTTGTAGCCACAGTCGCACGGTAAGCCTCCGTTCCACGTTGTCGGTGGATGACCTGAAAGAGACGCTCCTCGACGCCCCGGATGACGCGATCCCAACTGATCTCCTCCGCCGCGCAGCGCGCCTGTTCGCCGAGCTCTCGCACGCGTGTCAGGTCGCGGGCCAACTCGCATCCGGCAACGATGAACGCTTCACGATCCCCTAAGGGTAATGTAACCCCGTTCCGCCAGGGATCAATCAGGGATCGAGCCGCGGCATAATCGAAAGCGACGACCGGTAGAGCGCTGGCCATCGCCTCGAGCACGACGTTGCCGAAGGTTTCGGTCAGGCTCGGAAAGAGGAAGAGATCTCCCGAGGCGTAATATTTCGACAGCTCGACGCCGATTTTGGACCCGGGACAGATGAAATCGGGGTTTTCGCGTTGGATGTGCTCGCGCGCGGGGCCCTCGCCGACGAGAACGAAGCGCGCCTTCGGTCGAGCGGATTGGATCGCCTGAAAGGCGTCCCGTGCGAGATCGAGATTCTTCTCCGGTGCAATCCGCCCGACGTAGAGCACAGCCAAGGTCTCCTCGTCGCAGCCCCAGCTGCGTCTCAACGCCTCGTCGCGCCAAGCGGGGGAGAAGAGGTCCACGTCCACGCCGCGGCCGAAGACGTGGACATCATGGAATCCCTCGCCCGAGAGCTCGGTTTTCAGCTCGGCGGTGGGCACCAGGGTTGCATCCGATCGGTTGTGGAAGTGACGCAGCGTCTCGGCGATCTGATGGGTGAAGAGGCCGAGACCGTAATGTTGACTGTACTGCTGAAACTGGGTGTGGAATCCGGTCACCGTCGGGATCCCGCGCCGGTGTGCGGCGGAGAGCGCGGCGTGGCCGAGTGGACCCTGGGTTGCGATATAGACGAGATCCGGTGCGTCGCGGCCCCAGAGACGGCGCAGCCGCCAATAGACCGGAAGCCCGAACCGCAGACCTCGGTAACCCGGGATCGGCAGGCCGGGGACGAGGTGTACGCCGATTCGGCCGAGCGTCGGTGCAGCCGGGTCGCGTTGCTCGCCGTGCTGTCGAGGGCGGATCAGTTGGATGGCGTGTCCGCGCTCGGCCAAGCCCTCGGCGAGATGCCGCATGGTGTGGGCAACGCCGTTGATCTCGGGCGGATAGGTCTCGGTGACGATCGCGATGCGCAGACGCCCGGAAAGCGTATCGGTGTCACGCGGGATGATGTCAGGCGACATGAGCGATTCCGCCGGTCGGTATGGATTCGGGTCGAGCCGGGGGCGGGGCCGGAACGGCGTCCGGGATCCGAGCGGGATTCGCACGGCTCGGGTGTCGTGGCACGGCGTCCGGGTGCATGCCGAGTGCTTCGACGATCGCGCCGCGGGTGCGCTCGGCGAGCAGGCGTCGGGTGTTGTTGTCTTCGCCGATCGCCGTCGGGGGGAGGAAATGAACCTCCGCGGTGAGCCCGGGGTGGCGAATCACCCGCAGCAAATGGGCGAGAAGGGTGTCCTCGCCGATGAAGGGCGCAACAGGGTCGGGCCTCTCGTCTGCGTGGCCGCGGTAGGCGAGGGCCACGGGTTGGATCATCAGCCCGGTCTCCTGCGCCAGCGCAAAGAGGCGAGGGTGGAAACGCAGCACGTCCGAGCCGTCGCTCGTCGTCCCTTCGGGAAAGAGCATCAAGGTCCGATCTCGGCCGATCTTGCGCAGCCTCCCTGCGATCTCGTCGATGCGGATGGCGCCGCGCTCGACGAACAGCGTTCCCGCCGTCTCGGCAAGCCAGCCGATCAGTGGCCAATCGCGCACTTCGGCCTTGGAGAGGAATGCGATCTCGCCTTGCGCGCCGACCACGGGGATGTCGAGCCAAGAGATATGGTTGCCGATCAAGAGGCATCCGGGCTGCGCGCCGCCGAAGACGCGAATCCGGATGCCGAGGATCGCGCAGAGGCGTCGGTGCCAGCGCCGGGTCATGTCCGGGATCCGTGTCGGTCGCCGACCGAGTCGCGCAAGGAGACCGATGTAGAGCGCGAGCGTTGCACCCTTGCCCAGGTGAGCGAGGATGAGGACAAGCCGCCGAGCGGACCGTGCGTGCTCCATCGCGTCACAGACTCGCGGTGCGATCGAAAAAGTGCCGTGAATAGGTCGGATTCAGCGCGTCCACATCGAGCAGCATGAGGACGTCCGCGACGCCGAAATCGGGATCGCGGCAGGGCTCTCCGCAAACCTTTGCGCCGAGTCTCACGTAAGTGCGCAGCAAGGTCGGCAGGGGCGCATCCAGGACATCGTCGGGCACCTGTGCGGTGCGCAGCGGCACGTGCGGGATCACGCGCAACTCGGGCGAGACCATGGCGTTTCGCCGCAAGCGGTTCATGATGGCCGCGGCCTGGATGTCGTCTTCGCCGAGCGGCATGCTGGCGCAGCCGAACAGATAATCGAAGCCGTGGAGCTGGATGAACCCGGCCAGCCCGGACCAGAGCACGGCGATCGCCGTGCCTTGTCGAAACTCCGCCGAGATGCAGGTCCGACCGACCTCGAGGAGGCGCCCCTTAAGCCGGGGGATCGCCCCCAGGTCGAATTCGCTCTCGGAATAGAACCGACCGATGCGCGCGGCGTTGCGGTCGGTCAAGATCCGCGTGCAGCCGACGACCTCGCCGGTGCGCGTGTCGCGCACCAAGAGATGCTGGCAGTACGCATCGAGCTCGTCCACGTCCAGTCCGCTCGGGCCCGTCTTCAGCTTCGCGCCCAACTCCTCCCCGAAGACCCGATATCTAAGGGCTTGTGCCTCGCGGATCTCCGACTCGGAGGTGGCGAGCTCGACAAAAAGGCGTTCGCCGCGCTTGGCGGTCAACGCAGACGCAGTCGCAACCATTGCATGCCCTCGGAAAAAGAACCTTTGCGTGGAGGGCCATCATAGATACGGAGTATTGCGGGCGTATGTGGGCTGCGTGACGCCGCTGTGAACGTCGATGTGAACGCCGCCCTGAAGGGCGCCATGAAGGGAGCCAGGTAGGGAATAGGCGGCGTTGGACCCCGGGGTTCAGCGCCTCAGCGAGATGACGGGCCACCCGCGCGACCGGGCTGTCGCGCGCAGCTGGGGATCGGGGTCGACCGCGACCGGCCGGTCGACGCGTTCCAGGAGGGGAAGGTCGTTGTGCGAGTCGCTGTAGAAGCTGCTCCCGCCGAGATCCTCTCGATGCGCGCGCAGCCAGGTCTGCAGACGCTCGACCTTGCCCTCGCGGAACGCCGGTTGGCCGGCCGGCTCGCCGGTGAAACGTCCGTTCTCCTCCGCCGGCAGCGTCGCGATCAGATGCGCGATTCCGAAGCGCTGCGCGATCGGGGCCGTGACGAAGGCGTTGGTCGCGGTAATGATCATGAGGGTGTCGCCGGCCGCGCGGTGCGACTCGACGAGGTCTTTGGCGGCCGGGAGCATGATGGGCGCGATCAGCTCGGCGACAAAGCGCTCGCGCAGCGCCTCGAGATGCGCGCGTGGGTGATCGCGCAGCGGCCGCAGGGAGAACCTCAAGAATTCCCCGATATCCAGGGTCCCGTCCTTGTATTCGCGATAGAAGCGCTCGTTCTCGTGCTCGTAATGATCTGCATCGACGATCCCCTCGGCGGCGAGGAAGCGACCCCAGAGATAATCGGAGTCGCCTGCCAAGAGGGTGTTGTCCAGATCGAAGATCGCCAGCGCCATGTCCTCAGTCCTTCGGTTGATGTCTCGCGGTACGGTGCGCATTGGCGTCCTGCTCGGGCGCCGACTTGTGGTCTCGCTTTGCCGGATAGTCGCGGAATCAAGCCGGGGTTTCAACCTGGGTCCGGCGGTTGAACGGCCCCTGCAGAGCAGGGGCGGGCGACTTCGCCCGGTGCCCCGCGAGGGTGTTCCAGGCAGTTTCGGGGCATGCGAAAGCCATTGAATGGCAATCGCTTATACAGGTGTCTGCTTGCCGGTCATGCGCCGGATGTGGAAGAATGAGGCAACACGGCCTCACGGACTCGGTTCCTTGATCGATCACGACGGTTTCAGACCCAACGTCGGCATTATCCTGAGCAATCGGGACCGTCGTCTATTTTGGGGTCGTCGCGTCGGCCAGAATGCCTGGCAGTTTCCGCAGGGCGGGATTCATTCCGACGAGACGCCCGAGCAGGCCATGTATCGCGAGCTCGAGGAGGAGGTCGGACTTCAGTCCAGGCAGGTCACCATCCTTGGCTGCACTCGCGGTTGGCTTAGATATCACCTCCCCAAACGCTACATCCGTCGGCATTGCGGTCCGACCTGCATCGGTCAGAAGCAGGTCTGGTTCATGTTGCGGGTGGATTGCGGCGAGGACGCCTTCTGTCTGGACAAGACCGACAAGCCCGAGTTCGATGCCTGGCGCTGGGTCCGCTACTGGCAGCCGCTGCATGAAGTGGTCTACTTCAAGCGCCGTGTCTACATGCAGGCGCTCGAGGAGCTCGCCCCGAGCCTCTACCCCGAGGGCCCGCCCGCCCGCGAGGACAATCAGTCCCGGGTGGTCGGCTTGATGCACCAGCGCGGACGATGACAGGTCTCGCCGCGGAGCACCTCGAGCGAGGGTCGGTCGGGCTCGACAGCGGCGCGTCGGTCGCCGGATCCTCGGCAGCTGCGGGCCAACGCTCGCCGATGCTCGAATCGCTGCGCCGCATCGTGCAGGAGGTCAACAACGCACCCGACCTCGAGCGCGCCCTCACCATCATCGTTCAGCGGGTCAAACACGCCGTCGGGGCCGACGTCTGCTCGGTCTATCTGAACGATTTCGACAACCGTCGGCATGTCCTGCATGCCACCGACGGGCTGCGTGCCAAGGCGGTCGGTCGGGTGCGCCTGGAGATGGGGCGAGGGCTGATCGGGCTGGTCAGCGAGCGTGCCGAGCCGATCAACCTGGACGACGCGGTCAGCCATCCGCGCTACCAGCGCATCACGGATACCGGCGAAGAGCACTATCACGGGTTCCTCGGCGCGCCCATCATCCAGAATCGCAAGGTCCTGGGTGTGCTGGTCCTGCGACAACGCGAGAAACGCCATTTCGGCGACGACGAGGTGACCTTCGTCGTCACTCTGGCGTCCCAGCTCGCCGGCGCCATCACCTTCGCACGCACCAACGGCGAGCTGGCGCGTCTGCAGGACGACGGGATCCCGCAGCGCTTCCTGCCCGGCTTGCCGGCCTCGCCCGGCATCGGCATCGGGACCGCGGTGGTGGTCTACCCGCCGGCCGATCTCAACGCCGTTCCGGATCGGCGTGCGGAGAATGTGGACAACGAGGCCAAGGATTTTCTCGGTGCCGTGGAGCATGTCGCCGAGGATCTGGACCGCTTCGCGGTGCGGACCCAGGCCCATCTCAGCGCCGAGGACATGGCCTTGTTCGACGCCTGGCGTCTGATGCTCGAGAGCGACACCCTGATCGACGGGACCCTCTCGCGCATCCGCGCCGGCAATTGGGCGCCCGGGGCGCTGCGCGAGACCATCGCCGAGCACGCCAAGGTGTTCGACGACATGGACGATGCCTATCTGCGCGAGCGTGGCTCGGATGTGCGCGATCTCGGTCGCTGCATCCTGACCCATCTGCAGAAGCTGAACGCGGCGCCGATCAAGTACATGCCAAACACCATCCTGGTCGGCGACGAGATCAGCGCCATGCAGATCGCCGACGTCCCGCGCGAGATGTTGGCGGGGATCGTCTCGACCACCGGCTCGGGCTCCTCGCACGTGGGCATCCTGGCGCGCGGGATGGGCGTACCGGCGGCAATGGCCGTCGCGGACCTGCCGGTCGGGCGTGTCGAAGGACGCGAGCTGGTGGTGGATGGCTACCGCGGGCGGGTCTACGTCGCCCCCGGCCCCACCGTTCGCGCCGAGTATCAGCGTCTCGCCGAAGACGACGCGGCCCTCACGAGCGAGCTGCAGGCGTTGCGTTATCTCCCGGCCGAAACCACCGACGGCTATCTGGTGCCCCTGTATCTGAATACGGGTCTGGTCTCCGAGGCGCGTCCGCTCGGCATCGAGGAATCCGCGGGTGTCGGACTCTACCGCACCGAGCTGCCCTTCATCGTGCGCGATACCTTTCCGGGCGAGGCCGCGCAGATGTCGAACTATCGGCGGGTACTGGAACTGTTTGCCCCGCGCCCCGTGACGATCCGGACCCTGGATATCGGCGGGGATAAGCCGTTGCCCTATTTTCCGATGCACGAGGCCAACCCTTTTTTGGGCTGGCGCGGCATCCGGATCACGCTCGATCAGCCCGAGATCTTCTTGACCCAGGTTCGCGCCATCCTGCGCGCGGCCATCGGGCTGGATAATCTGCAGATCCTCTTGCCCATGATCAGCACGGTCGGGGAGGTCGACGAGGCACTGCTGCTGATCCATCGCGCCCACGAGGAGCTGCTCGAAGAGGGCTATCAGGTCAAACTGCCGCCGATCGGCGTGATGATCGAGGTCCCGGCCGCCGTCTACCAGTGCGAAGCGCTCGCACGACGGGTCGATTTCCTCTCCGTCGGGACCAACGACCTCACCCAGTATCTCCTCGCGGTCGATCGCAACAACGCCCACGTCGCGAAACTCTACGACGAGTTTCATCCGGCGGTCTTGCGCGCGCTGCTGCAGATCCTCGCCGGCGCCCGCGTGCATGGCCGCGAGGTAAGCGTCTGCGGGGAGATGGCCGGGGATCCGCTCGCGACCTTCCTCCTGCTCGGGATGGGCGTGCATAGCCTGAGTATGGGAGCGGGAAGCCTGCTGCGTGTGAAGCGCGTCATCCGCAGCATCAGTCGGGCACGGGCCCGCGAGGTGCTCAAGGTGGCCCTGCAATGCGAGGATGCGGCGTCGGTGCGACGCCTGCTTCTGGATGCGCTCGAGGCGGTCGGCCTCGGGGGTTTGGTGCGTCCGGGTAAGTAGCCGGTACCGGTAGACTTGGTGTCGGTTCAGCGATCTGTTGCAGTGCGCTCGGCGCTTTGCGGAAAGCCTTTACCGGGATTGAGGATCCCGGCCGGATCGAATTGGCGCTTGATGTCGCGCATGAGTGCGAGCACGGGCGCCTCGATCTCGCGGTCGACGAAGTCACGCTTGGCGATCCCGATGCCGTGCTCGCCCGAGAGCGTGCCGCCGAGCCGCAGCACGAGCGAGAACATCGCATCCAGACATTGCTGTGCGCTCTCGACGGCGGCGGGGTCGTCCGGGTCGATCAAGAGATTCACATGGATGTTGCCGTTGCCCGCATGACCGAAGTTCACGATCTGCACGCCGCTCTCTCGGGAGAGCCGCTCGAGGCCCTCGATGAGATCGCCCATGCGCGAGACCGGAACGACCACATCCTCGTTGATCTTTTTCGGCGCGATATGGCGCAAGGCCGGTGAGAGCGCCTTGCGGGTCTTCCAGAGCGCGGCGACCTCCGCGGCCGACTCGGCGCGCCTCAGCTCGATCAGGCCGGCATGGCGGGCGGCTGCGGCGACCGCAGTGACGGACTGATCGATACAGGCGGCGGGTCCGTCGACCTCGATCATCAACAGCGCGCCGACGCCCTCGGGTAGGTCGAGCCCGGCATGGCGCCGGACGGTGCGGATCGCCGCGGCGTCCATGATCTCCAGGGCGCAGGGGATCACGGGCTGCGCCATGATTGCCGAGACGGCAGCTGCCGCCGCGTGGATGTTCGCATAGGCCGCACGCAGCGTGCGCTTGGCCTCGGGCAGGGGCGTGAGCTTCAGCGTGGCTTCGGTAATCAGGGCGAGGGTGCCCTCCGAGCCGATGATAAGCCGGGTGAGGTCGTAGCCGACCACGCCTTTGGTCGTGAGAACACCGGTGCGCAGTCGCTCGCCGCGACCGCTGATCGCGGTGAGTCCGAGCGTATTGTCGCGCGGCGTCCCGTACTTGACCGCCCGCGGCCCCGCCGAGTTGTAGGCGAGATTCCCGCCGACGGTGCAGCTCGCCGCACTGGTGGGATCCGGCGGCCAGAAGAACCCGAAGGCGCCGACGGCCTGCTGGAGCTGCTCGTTGAGCACCCCGGGCTGCACGACGGCGAGGCGATCCTCCGGTGCGATGCGCAGAATGGCGTCCATGCGCTCGAAGGAGAGCACGATGCCGCCCTGGTCCGGAACCGTCGCCCCGGTGGTGCCGGTCCCGCGCCCCCGCGCGACGAGCGGAACGCCCGCGTCGCGGCAAAGCACGACCAGCCCCATGATCTGCGCCTCGTCGGCGGCGAACACGACCCCACGAGGCAGTGCGTGGAGTCTGCTGTTGTCGTATCCATAGGGCCAGCAATCGGCCGGATCCGTGAGCAGGCGCCCGACCCCGGCGATCCGTGCGAGACTTTGCAGGAACCCCGGCGACAGCTCAGGTGTTGGTGTCGTCGACATACTCGAAGAGCTTCACCACACGTTTGACGCCCGGGACGTAACTGGCCCTTTCCGCCGCGGCATCCGCTTCCGCCGGGCTGACCAGACCCATCAGGAAGACCACGCCGTCGTTCGTGACCACCTTGACCCGGGTCGGGTCGAATCCGGGCAGCCGCACGCCGATCAAATCCGTCTTGACGCGGCCGGTGATGAAGGTGTCTTCGGCCTGACGCCTGATGTCGAGTCGCGGGCCGACCCTGACCTCGTCGACGACCCGTTGCACCTTGCCGATGCGGCTCACCAGCGCTGCGGCCTCCTGTCCCACCTCGGCCGTGTCGGCATTGCCGGTGAGCAGAAGGGTGCGGTTGTAGCTGGTCGCCGAGATCTGCGAGCGGTCCCTGACATCGGCGTTGCGCAGCAAGGCGGTCATCGCCTCCAGCTCGATCTGCTGATCGTCGAGGATCACGTTCGCCGGGCGTCGGTCGTGGATCGTCGCAGCGGTACCGACGGCGGCTGCGCCGAAAATCATCGGCGCGCAGCCGGACAGGAGCGTCGCACCGAGCAGCAACAGGGCCGCTGCGGTGCGCCGTTGTCGCCTGATCGAGCGCACGACCGCGCCGATCTGATCGAGCGGCGTCCGCATGAGGCGACTGAAGGGGGATTTAGGATTCAACGGCAAAGGCATTTTTGATCCACTCGATTCGGTCTGCGCCACTGACCGCGACCACATCGAATCGACAGGGTAACAGGGTCGGGTGAGCTTGAAGATAATGGCTCGCGGCAGCCGTCAAACGCTGTTGTTTGCGTCGGTCGACCGTCTCGGCCGGGGATCCGAAGCGGTCCGAGCGTCGGTAACGAACCTCGACGAAGACCAGGGTCGGACCGTCACGCATCACCAGGTCGATCTCGCCGAAGCGGCAGCGGTGATTGCGTGCAACGGGTTGCAGATGTCGGCGTTTCAGATAGTCCTCGGCGAGCCGCTCCTTGGCGTCGCCGACACCCCGGGTTCCGGCTGCCTTGCCGGTCGTCCCCGAGGACGGGCGACGGGTGTCGCCGCTCAAAGGGTCTCCGAGGCCGGCGTGTCGGATCGTTCCCCCGCCTCGAGCACGCCCGTCTCGCCGAAGCGTCCGAGCGCGAGCTGGCGCTGGATGCGGCCCAGCGAGTCAACAGAGAGGCCGCCGGTTTGCCCCGGATAAAAGGCCCCCGGACTTTTCGCCAGCGCGGGCAGTCGCGGGGCGATTCGGTAGGCGTCGATCCCCATCGCGTACAGGCGGGCCAGCGGATTGGCGACCTCGAACGAGGATCCGCTCAAGCGCCGCCGCGACAGAGCACCCTCTGCGCGACTGTTCAGCATCCATGGGATATCGACGAAATACAGACCTGCCAGCACCCGGTCGCGGGCCGGATCGAAGACGCCGGAGTAGACGTGCGAGGTGGACATCACCGTCACCGACGATCGGCTCAGCCGGATCTGCGGATACAGCTTGTGCGCGAGCTCGTTGGTTGCGACCAGGAAGAGGACATCCGCCTGCGAGTCGCCGAGCAGGGTGGCCACCGTCTTCTCGAAGCTCCGCGCCGTCGGGTTGTAGACGGCTTCAGCCTCCAGTGTTCCACCGAGTCGGCGCCACTGGTTGCGGAATGCACTGGCCAGACGAGCCCCCCACGGTCCTTCCGGATACAACACGGCGGCGCGCTTCAGACCCATCGCGGCGGCCTTGTTGGCGACCTCCGCCGCCTCGTTCTCGGGCGAGAGCGAGAACTGAAAGAGATTCGCCGCGGGCTGGCTGTCGCGGGTCGTCTGATTCAGGGCCAGCGTCGGCACCGCGAGTGCGGGGCCGGCCGCGAGGCTGTCCACGGATTCCTTCGCGAGCGGGCCGATCACATAGTCTGCGCCGGCCTCCACGGCCTTCGCGTGAAGGGCGCGTGCGCGCTCCGTTTGGCTGCTGTCGATGAAATCAAGCGTCGGTCGGTTGCCGCTGCTGTCGGCTCGGCCGGCGGCCTCGATGCCCTCCTTCACCGATGTGGCGGCGCCCGCGAAGCGTCCCCCGCGCGGGAGCATGACCGACACGCTGTCGCCCGAGGCGTATCCCCCGGACAGGAACTTGACATACGCCTCGGCCAACCTCGGATGGGCGGGATGGCCGAGTCGTCTGGAGTGCTCCTGGCGATAGCGGGTCAGGAATGTCGCAGGATCCGCGCCTGCATCGTGCGCCAGGAGTGCGATCTCAGCCCAGCCTTTCGGGGTTCCGCTTCCGCCGCGTGCGAGTGTGCGCAGTTCTTCGCTGCTCAGTGCGCTCAAGGTCGTGATCAGCGAGACCTGATTGAGTAGACGTGCATCCTCGTTGTCGAGCAACCGATCGAGCGCGCTCAGCGACTCGGCCGATGCGACGGGGTCGTTGGCGAGACGCTGGGCGGCGGCGAGTGTGCCGAGCCGTTGAATCTTCAAATCCTTCGGCAAGGTTTGGACTTGCATAGACTCAAGCCGCGAGATCGCATCCTTGGGGCGTCCGTCCAGGAGTGCGAGATCCGCCTCGATCAGCAGGAGCTGCTCGCGCTGCCCGATGGTGAGCGCCGGGCGCGAGACCTCGCCGATGGTCTGCTGTGCCTGCCGGGTGTCGCCTGCGGACAGATAGGCGCGCGCCGCCTTCAACTGGAGTTGCTCGCGTGCGGGCGGCGTTGCTCCCTTGGCGATGTCCAGATAGGCCTTGGCTGCCGCATCCGCCTGACCTTGGGCGGCGAGCGCATCGGCTTGCCTCAGCGGCTCCCCTGCCACCGGCGCCAGCAGGCGCGCCTCGTCCCGGACCGGATCGATCGCACATCCGGCCAGTGAAACGGCAGCGAGTAGAGCGATGACTGTGATCGAGGTGGACAAGGGACGGCGGTCAACGCGATTCTTGGGCATGATCCGTTCCGGTTCGAGACATTGGGAGGCAGGGTGCAGCAGTCAACAGGGATACTATACGTGGTCGCCACGCCGATCGGCAATCTCGGAGACATGACCGATCGGGCACGTAAGGTGTTGAGCGAGGTCGATTTGATCGCGGCGGAGGATACCCGCCAGACGCTTCGGTTGCTGACCCATTTCGGCATCTCGTCCAAGCTCGTGGCCTATCACGACCACAACGAGGCCAGTGTTGCGCCTCGGCTCCTGGCCGAGATCGAGACCGGCCGGAGCGTCGCACTCGTCTCCGATGCGGGTACGCCGCTGATCAGCGATCCCGGGTTCAGCCTCGTGGCCGCGGCGCGCGAGCGGGGGCTGACCGTTGTCCCGGTGCCGGGCGCCAATGCCGCCATCTGCGCCCTCTCGGCGGCGGGTTTGCCGAGCGACCGCTTCTTGTTCGTCGGATTTCCCCCGCGCACCCGATCGCAGCGCCTTGCCTGGCTCGGCGAGCTCACCGACGAGCGGGGCACACTGATCCTCTACGAGAGCGGCAAGCGGATCCTCGCCACCCTGCGCGATCTC
Source organism: Thiocapsa sp. (assembly GCF_018399035.1). Classification (GTDB taxonomy): domain Bacteria; phylum Pseudomonadota; class Gammaproteobacteria; order Chromatiales; family Chromatiaceae; genus Thiocapsa. Next base: position 3,031,086 of record NZ_CP073760.1, on the reverse strand, counting down.
GGCGAAGCCTTGGGCGAGACACGGCGCCTGGTGCTGGCGCGCGAGCTGACCAAACACTTCGAGACCTTCCTCGCCGGCACCGCGTCCGAGTTGGCGCAGCGCCTCGAGGCCGACGCCGAGCAGCGCCTCGGCGAGCTGGTCGTCCTGGTCGAGGGAAACGCCGATACAACCGATCCGGATCGGGCGGAGGCGGAGCGGGTTCTGCGCATCCTCGCCGAGACCCTGCCGCTGGCGCAAGCCGTGGCGATCGCGGCGCGCCTGACCGGCGTCAAGAAGAATGCGCTCTACCGGCTCGGCCTCGAGCTGGATTTGGGTCAAGGCGCCGAGGGTATCGCCGCGCCGGACAACGAGGGGTGAGCCGTGACGGCGCGAAACGCGTTCACGATCGACCGAGACCGGAAGCCCCGATTGGCGCTATACTTGCTTTCTGGGAGTCGGCCGGACAGCCGCGCTCGCCGTTCGCGGCGAGGGAGGAAAGTCCGGGCTCCGTAGGGCAGGGTGCCAGGTAACGCCTGGGGGGCGCAAGTCCACGGAAAGTGCCACAGAAAAGATACCGCCGATCCCGTCTTCGTGACGGGAGGTAAGGGTGAAATGGTGCGGTAAGAGCGCACCGCGCTGGTGGCAACAGCAGCGGCAGGGTAAACCCCACCCGGAGCAAGACCAAATAGGGGGGCATGCAGCCCTGTGCTGCAGCGCGCGGCCCGCGCGTGCTCCCGGGTAGGTCGCTCGAGGCGTACGGTGACGTACGTCCCAGATGAATGGCTGTCCTCGACAGAACCCGGCTTATAGGCCGGCTCCCAGATCCTTCCCGCGACCCTACCGCGGATCCGACCGACGGAAGTCGGACTGCCGCGTCGCCGTCGTTCGAGACTCTCCTGTAAACCTCTTCAGCTTTACCCTTTAGCTGCATGAAAACAAATGCATTCCGCGAGGTTATGTTGCGCTTGGAGCACCGCATCTAAGTTGCTGTCTGTCAAGAATTAAAGGCGCGCATTACCTTGACGATCCCCTTGGGCGGCTCTAAGATGAGGCTCAAGTGGGGGAAAGTGGGGAATTGGGGAAGGAGTCGCCTGGCGCAAGTCACCACGGGGGTCGGCCGTGTTTCGGGGGGTCTTCATCGTCAATCTCGACGTCAAAGGGCGTCTTGCGGTTCCTGCAAAATACCGCGAGCGGCTGCAGTCGTCGTGCAACTCCCAACTCGTCGTCACCGTCGATCGCGACCGCTGCCTCCTGCTGTACCCGGAGCCCGAGTGGGAGCTGATCGAGGCAAAGCTCGCCGCGCTTCCCGCGTTCGACAACACGGCCCGTGCAATCCAGCGTCTCTATATCGGCAACGCACAGGAGGTCGAGATGGACGCTCAGGGTCGCATCCTGCTGCCGCAGTACCTGCGTGATTTCGCCTCGCTGGACAAGCGTGTCGCCTTCGTCGGTCAGGGCTCGAAGTTCGAGCTTTGGGACGAGCCTGCGTGGAATGCGCGCAACGAAGCGGCGCTCGGCGATGCAGGTATCGGAGAGTTGGCGACGGCAGCCGGGCTCGGTTCCTTGACGCTTTGAGTGTGCCTTTGATTGAGCAACAACATCTGCCGGTTCTGCTGGAGGAGAGCGTGCATGCCTTGGTCGTGGATCCGAACGGCATCTATGTCGACGGCACCTTCGGGCGCGGCGGGCACAGTCGTGCCGTTCTGGAGCGCCTCGGCGAGACCGGTCGACTGATCGCGATCGATCGTGATCCCGAGGCGGTTTCCGCGGGGCGCGAGCTTGCGAGCACCGATCGGCGCTTCACGATGGTGTCCGGGCGCTTCGGCTCGATCGCCGAGCTGCTCGCGCACATCGGCGTCCAGGGCAACCTCTGCGGCCTGCTGTTGGATTTCGGGGTGTCCTCGCCTCAGCTCGATACGGCGGAGCGCGGTTTCAGTTTTTCCTCCGAAGGTCCGCTGGATCTGAGAATGGACCCCACGCGCGGCGAATCGGCGGCGCAATGGCTGTCCCGTGCGTCCGAGGCCGAGATCGTCAAGGTCCTGTTCGACTTCGGCGAGGAGCGTTTCGCCAAACGGATCGCGCGCAATGTCGTCGCGCAGCGCAGCGAGAGCCCCTTGACGACAACAACCCAGCTCGCCGCCTTGGTCGCGCGGTCGGTGCCGACGCGCGAGCCCGGCAAGCACCCGGCAACACGGACCTTCCAGGCCCTGCGCATCCGGATCAACGACGAGCTCGATGAGATTCAGGATTGCCTGCGCCAATCCTGCGACCTCTTGGCTCACTCCGGACGGCTCGTCGTCATCAGTTTTCACTCCCTGGAGGACCGTATCGTGAAGCGTTTCATGCGCACGGAGGCGCGCGGTCCCGTCCTGCCGAAGGGCCTGCCGGTGACCGCGGAGGAATCGCTCGGGCGTTTGCGCATCCTCGGCAAGCCGGTGCGTCCTTCGCCCGCCGAGGTCGCGTCCAATCCACGTGCACGCAGCGCCATCATGCGTGTCGCGGAGCGTCTCGCATGAGCGCCCGCCCGCTTTGGATTTTGGTCGGATTGGCCTTGGCCGTGACCCTCTCGGCGATCGCCGTGGTGTACACCAAGTATCAGACGCGAATCCATTTCGGCCACTTGCAGGAGCTGCGTGCCCAGCGCGACGCCGTCGATGTGGAGTGGAATCGGCTGCGTCTCGAGGAGGCTGCCCTCTCGACGCACGTTCGGGTCGAGCGCAAGGCCAGGGATCAGCTGGGCATGTTCAATCCAAGGTTCGAGGATGTCTTGATGATCGAGGAGGTCGGCCGTGTCTACCCGTAATCGCCGTCCCCGACGTCCGGAGCCGCGGCGCGCCCGGCCGAATCTCGCGCTGCGTCGCCGCCTGTTGGTCGGTGTCCTGTCGAGCGCCTTCGTCGTCCTCTCGGCGGCGGTCTTCTATCGTCAAGTCGTCGAGACCGACTATCTGCGCAGCGAAGGCGAGCGCCGTTATCTGCGCGTGGGCGAGATTGCCGCGCGTCGCGGCATGATCACCGACCGCAACGGCGAGCCGCTGGCGGTGAGCACGCCGGTGGAAACGGTCTGGGGCGAGCCGCGCAAGCTGGTCGAGCGACGCGATGCGATCCCGCCGTTGGCCGTGGCGTTGGGGCTCGAGCCGAAGGCGCTGCAGGAACGGCTCGACGCCACCTCCGAACGCGGGTTTCTCTATCTCAAGCGGCGCGTCAGCTTCGAAGAAGCGCGCGCGGTGCGACAGGTCATCGCCGATCACAATCTCGGCGGTGTGGACTTCGAGACCGAGTACCGTCGCTTCTATCCGGGTGTCGAGGTCTTCGGGCACGTCCTCGGGTTTACCGACATCGACGACAAGGGCCAGGAAGGTATCGAGCTCGCGTACGACTCCTGGCTGAAATCCGAGCCGGGTCTGCGTCGCGTCATTCGCGACGGTCGCCAGCAGATCGTGCAGGAGATCGAGCAGGTCCGTGCGCCGCGCCAGGGCGCGGATCTCGCGCTCAGCATCGACCGACGCCTTCAGTTCCTCGCCTACCGCGAGCTCAAGGCCGCCGTTGCCGAGCACAAGGCGGTCGGCGGGACGCTGGTGGCCTTGGATGTCGAGACCGGCGAGATCCTCGCGATGGTCAACCAGCCGGGCTACAACCCGAACGCCCAGCGCGGCGGCAGCAGCGAGCGTCGCCGCAATCGTGCCGTGACCGACGTCATGGAGCCGGGCTCGACGATCAAGCCGTTTGTCGTGGCCGCCGCACTGGAGCGTGGTTTGATCAAGCCGACGACGACGATCGCGACGCGGGGCGGGTCGATGGCGGTCGGGCGCAACACCGTGAAGGACGTGCGCAATTACGGCAACCTCGATACGACCGGCGTCATCACCAAATCGAGCAACGTCGGCGTCGTGAAGATCGCGCAGATGATGAGCTACGGTGATCTTTGGGGTCTTTACGACCAGCTCGGCTTCGGCCAGGCGACCGCTGTCGGCGTGCCGGGCGAGAGCCGGGGCGTGCTGCGACATCATTCGACGTGGCGCGTCTTCGAGCATGCCACCCAGGCCTTCGGATACGGGTTGTCGGTGACCGCACTGCAGCTGGCGCAATCCTACGGCGTGTTGGCTGCCGACGGCATCAAGCGCCCGGTCTCCCTGTTGAGGCAGGATCCCGCGTCGCCTGCGCGTGCGGGCGAGGAGACGCGCGTCCTCAGCGCCGAAACGGCACGCAAGGTGCGGGCGATGATGGAGACGGTGGTCTCCGATCAAGGCACCGCGAGACGTGCCGCCATCACCGGCTATCGGGTTGCCGGAAAGACCGGAACGGCCAAAAAATCCGCAGGGCGTGCCGGCTATGGCGGCGGGCTCTACCAGGCGGTGTTCGCCGGTTTTGCTCCGGCGGGTTCGCCGCGCCTGGTGATCGCCGTGATGATCGACGAGCCCAAGGGCAAGGCCTACTACGGCGGATTGGTCGCCGCGCCCGTCTTCCAGAAGGTTATGGAAGGCGCCCTGCGTCTGTTCAATGTCCCGCCGGACGATCCGCAGCCCTCGATGCTTCTGGCGCGACGCGAGGTCAAGCCATGATGGCGGACCGCGTCCTCGGTTCGCCGAACGCATGCTCGGAGACCTTCGCTGTTGTCGGGGCGCGCGGCAAGACCAGCGTTGCCCACGCGCTCGCTCAGGTGTTGGCCGTCGAGTTGCCTTGCGGCGTCATCGCCACGGTCGGCTATGGATTTCCCGGCGACCTCAAAACGACAGGCGACCGCGACGTGCGCAGCCTCGAGGCGACGCTCGAGGGACTCTGCTCCCGCGGTGCGCGTGCCGTCGCCATCGAGGTCTCCTTCGACGCGCTCGTGCGCGCCCGAGCGGAGGACGTTCACTTCAGTCATGCGCTTTTCACCGGGCTCGACGGCGTCGATCTCGGCGAAACGTGTGCCCCGTCCGAGTCGCCGGCCATCGTCGAGGCTGTTTTGCGCCTCTTCAGGTCTCCGGGTCTGAAGTGGGCGGTCCTGAATCTGAGCGATCCGTTTTCGAAGACGATCCTGAGCGTTCTGCCCGTCGGGGTCGGGGTTGCGGGGTTCGTTGCGGATCCGACCGCGGAGCCGCCCGATGATGACCTTCTCGCGGCATGCGACATCTGCATCCGTGCCCGATCGATCGCGCCGATGCCGAGGGGGCTGCGTCTGCGCGTCGCCTGCGAGACGCGCGATGCCTGTTCCGAGGCGGATCTCGCCGTCGGCCTGATCGGCGCCTTCAATGCGGCCAATCTTCTCGCCGTCATGGCCGTGCTGCTTGCGCGCGGCCTTCCGCTCGAGCGCGCTGCACGGGAGTCGAGCCGCATCCAGGGCGTGCCCGGGCGCATGGAATGCTTCGGCGACGCGCGCACGCCGCTGATCGTGGTCGACGAGGCCCGGACGCCGGCCGCACTTGAAACGGCGCTCGTGAATCTGCGGAAACACCGCCCGCGACGCATCTTCACGGTGTTCGGCTGCGCCGGCGAGCGTGATCCCGCCATTCGCCCCGTCATGGGTGCCATTGCCGAGCGTCTGAGCGACGAGGTAATCCTCGCCGACGACAACCCGCGCGGGGAGTGCGGCGAGACGATCGTCGCGGATATCCTCGCCGGCGTCGTCGATCCGAGCCGTGTGCGGGTAAGACGCCGACGCGCCCTCGCGATCCGTACCGCGATCGCGCTGGCCGGCATCGGCGATGCCGTGCTCGTGGCCGGCAAAGGCCACGAGACGATCCAGGAGATGGGCGAGCTCAAGGTGCGTTTCAGCGACCGCGCCCAAGTGGTCGAGGCCCTGCGGGAATGGCAGGAGGGTCGTCGGTGATGTGGTCTCTCTCCGAAGCCGTTGCTCGCGCCGGTGGCCGTCTCGCCGGTGCCCGTCGCGAAGGCGAAGATCGCCGCTTCGACTCGGTCGGCACCGACAGCCGTGCCGATTGCAGCGGCCAGCTCTTCGTCGCCCTACGCGGCGAGCGCTTTGACGGGCATGACCATGTCGCCGCCGCGCGCGCGGCGGGTGCCGTCGCGGCGATGGTCGACCATCCGCTTCCGGTGGATCTGCCGCAGTGGATCGTCGAGGACACCCGCTCCGGGCTCGGGGCCCTCGCCGCGGCTTGGCGCGATGTCTTCCCCGGTCGGGTCGTCGCCATCACGGGGAGCAACGGCAAGACCACGGTGAAGGAGATGGTTGCGGCCATCCTCGATCAGGTCGGCAGCGTCCGCGCGACCCGCGGCAATCTGAACAACGATATCGGGATGCCCTTGACCCTTTTAGGCGCCCGTGACGAGACCTTTCTCGTCCTGGAAATGGGCGCCAACCACCACGGCGAGATCGGTTATATGACCGACATCGCCCGTCCCGATGTCGCACTCATCACCAATGCCGGACGCGCTCACCTGGAGGGCTTCGGCAGCGTCGACGGCGTTGCCGGCGCTAAAGGCGAGATCGCCCGGGGTCTGCCGAGCGAGGGGGTTTTCGTGTTCGCCGGCGATTCCCCGTACGCGGGTCTCTGGCGCGAGCTGGCCGCGGGTCGTCGCACCCTGACGTTCGGACTGGAGGGCGATACAGACCTCCGGGCGGATCGCTCGGCGATCCGGGTCGAGTGGACCGAGGCGGGTTTCAGCACTCATGTCGTCGCGCATCACGAGGGCAAGGCGATCCCGATTGCCCTGCGTCTGGCCGGCGAGCACAACGCCCGCAACGCCTTGGCCGCCGCTGCGACGGCGTTGGCGCTCGGGATCGAGCCGGCCGCGATCCAGGCGGGTCTTGCGACGCTGATGCCCGTGAAGGGGCGTCTCTGCCCCCGTCGGTGTGGCGAGATCGGCGTCATCGACGATACCTACAACGCCAACCCGGACTCGATCGCCGCAGCGATTCAGGTCCTTGCGGGCCTGTCGGGTCGGCGCTGGCTGGTCTTGGGCGACCTTGCCGAGCTGGGCTCGGAGGCCGAGGCCCTGCACCGCGAGGTCGGCGAGAGCGCGCGCGAGGCCGGCATCGATCGTCTGTTCAGCGTGGGTATCCTGAGCACGTCGGCGACGTCCGCCTTCGGCGAGGGCGCCCGCCACTTTACCGACCAGATGGATCTCGTGCGTGCGCTTCGGACCGAGATGTCCGCAGGCGACCGTATTCTGGTCAAGGGTTCGCGCTCCGCTCGGATGGAGCAGATCGTCGAGGCGCTGTGCGCCGTAGGAGAGAGTTAGGTGTTGCTTTACCTTGTCGAATGGCTGTCGCAGTTTCAGACCGGATTCAATGTCTTCCGGTATCTGACCCTGCGCGCCATCATGGGCGTGCTCACGGCGCTTGCGATCGCTCTGCTCGTCGGTCGGCCGATGATCACTCGTCTGCGCGCCTACAAGGTCGGTCAGATGGTGCGCGACGACGGCCCGCAGAGTCATCTGTCCAAGGCCGGCACGCCGACCATGGGCGGTGCGCTCATCCTCGTGGCGGTCGCGGTCAGCACGCTGTTGTGGGCCGATCTGGACAACCGCTATGTCTGGATCGTGCTCCTGACCACGCTTGCGTTCGGCCTGGTCGGCCTGGTGGACGACTACAAGAAGCTGGTGCTGCGCAACCCGCGCGGATTGGCGGCGCGCTGGAAGTATCTCTGGCAGACGGTCGCGGGCTTTTCCGCGGCGATCGCGCTCTATGTGACGGCAGGCTCGCCGGCGGAGACCGAGCTGCTGATTCCGTACCTGAAGGACGTCTCGATCCAACTCGGGCCCTGGTTCATCTTGATGACCTATTTCGTGATCGTCGGGGCCAGCAACGCGGTGAATCTCACGGATGGTCTGGACGGTCTCGCCGTCATGCCGACGGTCTTGGTGGCCGGCGCATTGGCGGTCTTCGTCTATGCCGCGAGCCATGGACCGATCTCGAGCTATCTCCTGATCCCGCACATCCCGGAGGTCGGCGAGCTGGTTGTCTTCTGCGGCGCACTGGTCGGCGCGGGTTTGGGTTTTCTCTGGTTCAACGCCTATCCGGCACAGGTCTTCATGGGGGACGTGGGTGCCTTGGCTCTGGGTGCCGCGCTCGGTGTCGTGGCCGTGGCAGCGCGCCAGGAGCTGGTCCTTTTCATCATGGGCGGCGTCTTCGTCGTCGAGACCATCTCGGTGATGATGCAGGTGATGTCCTTCAAGCTTACCGGCAAGCGCATCTTCCGCATGGCGCCGATCCACCATCATTTCGAGCTTAAGGGCTGGCCCGAGCCGCGTGTCATCGTGCGCTTCTGGATCGTGACGGTGGTTCTGGTGCTGGTCGGATTGGCGAGCTTGAAGATCCGGTAGGCGCAGCGTCAACCTTGGGTTCGTGTAGGCTTTGATTCGACGGGGGGGGAATGAAAGCGATCGAAACGGACAATCGCGGCACGGGTCCGCGCATGTCTTGCGAGCAGGTGCGATGAGTCTGCTGTCGGATACCGCGAAGACCCTGGTGGTCGGGCTCGGCAAGACAGGGCTCTCCTGTGCCCGTTATTTGCGCTCGCAAGGCATCGCGACGGCCGTGACCGACTCGCGCGAGAATCCGCCCGGCTTGCAGCAATTGCGTGACGAGATGCCGGAGGTCGCGGTCTTCGTCGGCGGCTTCGCGCCCGAAGCCTTCGCAGCCGCCGCGCGTCTGGTCGTCAGTCCGGGTGTTCCCGTCTCCGAGCCTTTGGTGCAGGCTGCGATGGCGCGCGGTGTCGAGGTCGTCGGCGACGTCGAGCTCTTCGCGCGTGCCGCGCAGGCCCCGATCTGCGCCATCACCGGATCGAACGGCAAGAGTACGGTCACGACCCTGGTCGGGCAGATGGCAGCGGCCGCAGGGCAGCGCGTGTCCGTCGGCGGGAATCTGGGCGAGCCCGCATTGGAGCTGCTCGAGGCATCGACCGAGCGCTATGTCCTGGAGCTTTCGAGCTTCCAGTTGGAGACGACCTTTAGTCTGCACGCCGATGTGGCGGTCGTGCTCAATCTCTCGGCCGACCACATGGACCGCTACCCCGATCTGGACGCCTATGCGCAGACCAAGGGACGCATCTACCGGGGGGCGCGGGTCGCCGTCGTGAATCGGGATGATCCGATCGTCGTGGCCATGCCGCGGGATGCCGCACTCGAGATCGGATTCACCCTCGGCGAGCCGACGGGCAGCGACTTCGGGCTGTGCCTCCACGACGGGGCGCGTTGGCTCTGCCGAGGAACGCAGCCCCTGATGCCGGCCTCCGAGGTCCGCATTGCGGGTCTGCACAACCTGGCGAACGCCCTTGCAGCCTTGGCGCTCGCCGGCGGATGCGGCCTGCCGATGGAGCCGGCCTGCGCTGTTCTGCGGCGCTTCTCGGGCCTGCCGCACCGCAGCGAGCTGGTTGCCGAACGCGACGGCGTGCGCTGGTACGACGACTCCAAGGGGACGAACCCGGGGGCGACCGTGGCGGCTCTCGACGGGTTGATTCCTCCGGGAAGCACCGGTCGTGCCGTCCTGATCGCCGGCGGCGAGGGCAAGGGTGCCGACTTCTCACCTCTGCGCTCGGCGGTCAAGCGTACGACGCGCGCAGTGGTCCTGATCGGACGGGATGCCGGGCTGATTGCGCAGGCGTTGGACGGCGAGGTCCCGCTGTCGGAGGCCGCGAGCATGCAGGATGCGGTCGCTCGGGCGGCGGCGATCGCCCGGCCCGGCGATACGGTCCTCCTCTCGCCGGCCTGCGCCAGTTTCGATATGTTCGACAGTTACGAGCATCGCGGGCGGGTCTTCGCCGAGGCGGTGCGGGGGCTCGGCGCATGACGGTCGCCGCCCGCCAGGTGCGTGGAAATCCAGCGCGCAGCGCACAACGCAGGCGCGAGCGTTCGGTCGCCCCGGTGGACTACCCCTTGCTCGTTTGCGCGCTGGGGTTGGTGGCGTTCGGCTTTGTGATGGTGGCCTCGGCATCGATGTCGATCGCGGCCAACTGCTGCGACGATCCCTTCTATTACGTGACGCGCCATGGCTTTGCGCTGGGCCTCGCCTTGACCGCGGCTGTCCTGGCCTACAGCGTGCCCGTCGAGTGGTGGGAGCGCGGCGGGGTTTGGCTGTTCCTGCTCGGTCTCCTGTCGCTCGTCTTGGTGCTGGTGCCGGGCGTGGGCCGCGAGGTCAACGGCGCGACGCGTTGGATCCCGCTCGGGCCGCTGAATCTTCAGCCCTCCGAGCTGGTGAAGCTGTTTGCCGTCATCTATGTCTCCGGATATCTGGTGCGCCATGCCGACGACGTGGTCAACCGGATCTCGGGATTTATCCGGCCCATGGTTTTGATCGGAATCGCCGGTGCATTGATCCTCCAGCAGCCCGACTTCGGGACCACGGCGGTCATTCTGGCGACCGTCATGGGGATGCTGTTTTTGGGCGGTGTCAGCCTCATGCCCTTCGTGGTCTTGTTCCTGGTCGTCGCCGCCGGGCTCTTGGTGCTGGTCGTCATCTCGCCCTATCGATTACGGCGCGTGACCTCCTTTCTCGATCCCTTTCAGGACCCGTTCAACACCGGCTATCAGTTGAGCCAGGCCTTGATCGCTTTCGGGCGGGGTGAATGGCTCGGCGTGGGGCTGGGCAACGGGATCCAGAAGCAGTTCTTTCTTCCGGAGGCCCATACCGACTTTATTGCATCGGTCATCGGCGAGGAGCTCGGGCTGGTCGGGATGCTGGTGCTGATCGCGGCCTTCGCGTTCCTGACGTGGCGGGCCTTCTCGATCGGGGCGCGCGCGGAGGCCGTCGGCGAACGGTTCTCCGCCTATGTCGCCCAGGGGGTCGGTCTCGGTCTCGGTCTGCAGGCCTTCGTGAATATCGGTGTGAATGTCGGAATGTTGCCGACCAAGGGCTTGACGCTGCCCTTCTTGAGCTACGGGAGCAACAGCCTGATCGCTGCCTGTATGTCGATCGCGATTCTGTTGCGGATCGACGCGATGGTGCGTCGCATCGAGGCCGAGAAGGGGCCTACTCGGGGGGCGGCCATGGGTACGCGCGTAGCCGTCATGGCCGGTGGCACCGGCGGGCATGTCTTTCCTGCGCTTGCGGTCGCCGAGCGTCTGCGCGAGCAGGGTGTGAGCGTCTTCTGGATCGGCACGCGTCGCGGGATGGAGTCGCGTCTGGTGCCCGAGCACGGCTTTGAGATGGAGTGGATCCGCATCGAGGGCCTGCGCGGCAAGGGGGTCGCTCAGATCCTTGGTGCCCCCTTCAAGATCGCGGTTGCACTCCGGCAGGCCGCACGAATCCTGCGTCGGCGTCGCCCGTCGGTGGTCTTGGGGATGGGTGGATTCGCCTCCGGACCCGGCGGCTTGGCCGCTCGCGTGCTGGGGTTTCCGCTGGTGATCCACGAGCAGAACTTCGTGCCGGGGATGACCAATCAGTGGCTGGCGCGGATCGCCACGCGGGTGTTCGAGGCCTTTCCCGGGAGCTTCCCGGGTGCGCGTGGTGCGCACGCGTGCGGAAATCCGGTGCGCCGCGCGATCCTCGATCTGCCGCCGCCGCGCGAACGTCTGGCGCGGCGGCGTACGCAAGGGACCGCCGAGCCGGCTCGACTGCTGATTCTGGGCGGCTCGCTCGGGGCTCAGGTCCTCAACGAGATGGTCCCCGCCGCGCTGGCGGCGCTGCCGGCGGAGCTGCGTCCGCGCGTGCGCCATCAGGCCGGCGAGCGCACGCTCGAGACCGCGCAGGAGGCCTATCGTGCGGTCGGCGTCGAGGCGGAGGTTGCGCCTTTTATCGACGACATGGCCGAAGCCTACGGTTGGGCCGATCTGGTCGTCTGCCGGGCCGGCGCGCTCACGGTCTCGGAGCTGGCCGCAGCCGGTGTCGCCGCGGTCTTGGTGCCGTATCCGTTCGCGGTCGACGACCATCAAGTCGGCAACGCCCGCTATCTGTCCGATGTCGGCGCGGCGCGACTCGTGATTCAACGCGATCTGACCGTTGCCGGTTTGACTGCGCTGCTGATTGAACTGCTGGGCGATCGCGAGACCCTATCGACGATGGCCGATGCGGCGCGCGCGCGCGCCCAGCCGGATGCCGCCGGACGGATCGCGTCTGCTTGCTTGGAGGTTGCCGGTCGATGAGCGCACATCTTCAACATACCGCTGCCCGGATGGGTCGGGTGCGCCGACTCCACTTCGTGGGGATCGGTGGCTCCGGGATGAGCGGCATTGCCGAGCTGATGGCCAATCTGGGCTACGAGGTCGCGGGGTCGGATCTGCGCGAGAGCGATGCGACGCGTCGTCTCCAGGGGTTGGGTGTCGAGATCTTCATCGGACACCGGGCCGAGCAGGTCGCGGATGCCGACGCCGTCGTGGTGTCGAGCGCGATCGACGAGACCAATCCCGAGATCCAGAGCGCGCGCGCCGGACGTATCCCGATCGTGCGTCGTGCCGAGATGCTCGCCGAGCTGATGCGCTTCTACTACGGCGTCGCGGTGGCCGGCACGCACGGTAAGACGACAACCACCAGTCTGGTGGCCAGCATTCTGGCCGAGGGCGGGCTCGATCCGACCTTCGTGATCGGCGGTCGGCTCAACAGCGCAGGCGCCAATGCCAAGCTGGGGACCACCAAGTATCTGGTCGCCGAGGCCGACGAGAGCGATGCCTCCTTCCTCTATCTGCAGCCCATGATCTCGATCGTCACCAACATCGATGCCGATCATATGCACACCTACGGCAACGATTTCAATCGGTTGCGCAGCACCTTCATGGAGTTTTTGCACCATCTGCCCTTTTACGGCCTCGCGGTGCTCTGTATCGACGACGACGAGATTCGTGCCCTGGTCGAGTCGATGCCGCGCCCGGTGCGCACCTACGGCACGCGCCCGGAGGCCGACGTGCGCGCGGTCGAGATCCGGCAGGACGGCATGCGCACCCGTTTTCGCGTCGAGGCGCGTGACCTCGATTCCCCGTTGGAGATCGATCTCAACCTGCCCGGTCGACACAACGTGCTGAACGCGCTGGCCGCCATCAGCGTCGCGCTCGAGCTGGGTGTGGAGGACGATGCGATCGTGCGCGCCCTGTCCCGTTTCGAAGGGGTTGGACGTCGCTTCATGATCAGCGAGCTGACCGACCTGCGCGGTCGCCGATGGCTCTTGGTCGACGACTACGGGCACCACCCGCGCGAGATCGCGGCTACCTTGGCGGCGGCACGCGCCGGATGGCCCGGACGCCGGCTGGTCTTGGTCTTCCAACCCCATCGGTTTACGCGGACCCAGGAGCAGTTCGAGGATTTCGTGGCGGTGCTCTCCAGCCCGGACGCACTCGTCCTGTGCGAGGTCTACCCGGCCGGCGAGGCACCGATCCCGGGTGCCGACGGGCGTGCATTGAGCCGTGCGATCCGTACGCGCGGCGAGCTGGATCCGGTGTTCGCGCAGTCGATCGACGAGGTTCCGGGTCTTTTGGACAACCTGGTGCTCGACGGCGACATGGTGCTGATGATGGGGGCCGGCGACATCGGCGGCCTGGCGGCGCGTCTGCCGAGCCTGATGGTCGGGTCGGGGGCATGATGGGCGAGCTGCGCGAGCGCGAGCCACTCTCCCGCCACACCAGCTGGCGGGTCGGCGGGCCTGCGCGCCGCTTCTATCGGCCGACGGATGCGGCTGATCTGGCCGCCTTCCTGGCGCGACTCGACCCGCAGGAGCCGCTCTTGTGGCTCGGGCTCGGGAGCAATCTGCTGGTGGACGACGCCGGTTTCCCCGGCACCGTGATCCAGACCCAAGCCTGCCTGACGCGGTTGGAACAACGGGGTGCGAGCGGGATCCATGCCGAGGCGGGTGTCTCCTGTGCCAAGGTGGCGCGCTTCGCGTCGCGGCACGACCTGGTCGGGTGCGAGTTTCTCGCCGGTATCCCCGGCACCATGGGGGGCGCGCTGGCCATGAACGCGGGTGCCTGGGGCGGCGAGACCTGGGCGCATGTGGTCTCGGTGCGGACCATCGATCGCGTCGGTCGGATTCGCGAGCGGGTGCCCGGCGATTTCGCGATCGGCTACCGCGAGGTCATCGGGGCGCCCGGTGAGTGGTTCCTGGACGCCGCGCTCGAGCTCGCCCCCGGCGACGGCAAAGCGGGGATGGCCCGGATTCGCGAGCTGCTCGACCGGCGTGCGCAGACACAGCCCGTGGGGCTCCCGAGCTGCGGATCGGTGTTCCGCAATCCGCCGGGCGATCACGCCGCGCGCTTGATCGAGGCGGAGGGGCTCAAGGGGTATCGGATCGGCGGTGCGCAGGTGTCCGAGAAGCACGCGAATTTCATCATCAACACGGGCGAGGCCAGTGCCGCGGACATCCGCGCGCTGATCGACCTGGTGCAGCGTCGGGTCGAGGACGCCACCGGCGTCAGATTGGTGCCCGAGGTCAAACGAATCGCCGGAGAGTATCCATGACACCAGAGAAGATCCAGGCGCGGGCTCGGTTCGGCAAGGTCGCGGTGCTCCTCGGCGGGCGCGCGGCGGAGCGCGAGATCTCGCTCAAGAGCGGCAGTGCCGTGCTGGCCGCCCTGCTGCGTCAAGGTATCGACGCCCATGCGTTGGATCCGGACGAGCGGGTTCTCGAACACCTGCGCACCGACGGCTTCGATCGCGCCTTCATCATCCTGCACGGACGCGGCGGCGAAGACGGTCAGATCCAAGGCGCCTTGGAGACCATCGGGATGCCCTACACGGGATCCGGTGTCCTGGGTTCGGCGCTCGGCATGGACAAGTATCGCTGCAAGCTGGCCTGGACGGGGTGCGGCCTGCCGACGGCCGCATCGGTGCTGCTGCGCACGGACGCCGATCTGGCGGCTGCCGAGGCACTCGGCTTCCCGCTCATGATCAAGCCCGTTCACGAGGGTTCGAGTATCGGGATGGCGCGCGTCGAGGACACGGCCGCACTCGCCGACGCCTGGCGCACGGCGCGCGGTTACGACGCACTGGTCCTCGCCGAGCGCTGGATCCAGGGCGCCGAATACACCTGCGCCGTGCTCGGGCAGGAGGCGCTCCCTTTGATCCGGCTCGAAACGCCGCACGCCTTTTACGACTTCGAGGCCAAGTATCGCGCCGACAGCACGCGTTATCACTGTCCCTGCGGTCTGCCCGAAGCGGAGGAGTCGCGCCTGCAGCGACTCGCGCTCGACGCCTTCGAGGCGACCGGTGCGAGTGGTTGGGGCCGTGTCGACCTGATGGTCGACGGCAGCGGAGAGCCGTTCCTGCTCGAGATCAACACGGTGCCGGGCATGACCGACCACAGCCTGGTGCCGATGGCCGCGCGGGTGGCGGGGCTGGACTTCGACACCCTGGTTTGGCGGATCCTGGAAACGAGTCTCGACCGTGGTTGACCCGGCACGGACAACCCCTCCGGTCGTGGAGGTGCGTGCGCGCCGCTCCGGGCGTTGGCTCGCGCTTGCCGGGTTCCTCTTGATTTCGGTCATGGCCGGCGGCGTTTGGCTGCTCGGCCATTGGGAGCCGCACGTGTTGCCCGTGCGCGTCATCGCCGTGGAGGGCGAGCTGCATCATCACTCCTCGCGGTTGTTGCAGGAGACCATCAGCGAGCGGCTGCGCGGCGGTCTCCTGACGGCGGATTTGCACGATCTAAAGCAGGCCGCCGAGGACCTGGCCTGGGTCGGTCGCGCCACGGTGCGTCGCATCTGGCCGGATCGGCTGCAGGTCGAGGTCGAGGAGCACCGCCCGATC